>NZ_JBEZCX010000022.1:0-125323 GCF_040647835.1 Micromonospora sp. NPDC049240 | reverse complement strand
TCCATCTACCGACGCCAACACCAAGCCACAGCCAAGATCAGCCACTATGCCCGACAAGCCCTCACCGAGCCCTGAAACGGATCTCCTGCTGGAGTACTAGGCAGTCTTCGACAACGATCGCCCCATCGATGCACTCCTTTCGACCCGCTACGCTGTCTCTAGGGCAGCTGAGGCGAGGTGAGGGCGTGAAGTGGTGGAGGTCCGGATCGGTGAGTTGCTCGTCGTCCGTTTCGCACCGATGCGGGCCGGGAAGTTCGTCGAGCAAGCGCTACTGGAGGCCGATGTTTGCCGAGCTAGAGGGGAGCCGGCCATCCCCTCGCTCTCATGCTTTGGGCTAGAGCGTCCAGATGATGAAACTACACCTGACGACATGATCCGTCGCATCTGCACCGAAGCACCAGTAACGGGCAAGAACGTGTGGCTTGCGACGAGGCAGGGCTTGTTGGAGGCCGGCCTAAATGTCCGACTTTCCGAGCCACCACCTCACCACTATGACATCCTGCTAGGTACGAATTCGGTCGAAACAGACGCGACGAAGCTCGCACAACTGTTCGAGCCGACTCGAAGGAGGAACCCCGCATGGAAGAGTTGAAGTGGCGAGGGCGTTCCCTGGCGCGGGTAGAGATCGATCTGAACAGCCGCGACAGAAGCGGTCATGTCCTGGCGCGTCTGTCCGCAGCTAACCGGAGAGTTCAATCCGGAGAGACCGTCACGGCTTTCGAACCCGACGACCAGGTGGCTGGGCTAGCGAGGGTCATGTGGGTAGATGAGGAGCATAATCTCATCTCCCTCGATGTTGACTGGACGACCTTTGCCGATGATTATCTTACTGTCGACCTAGAAGTCGAGAACAAAACGAGCACGTCGCCAGTGCAGAGCGTCGTACTGACATACGGCAAGGTGTTACATAATGTTTCGGCGAAAACAAAAGCGCGAGATGCGATAAGGAAGAGGTTCAGAGGGAAAGTTGGGCGAAAGCTTGTCCCAAGCCAAATTCTTCGCCTGTCCCGTAGGTACCCCTACTCCCTAGCTAGCTTCACTTCGGCGACAACCAAGGTTGAAGCACAGCCGCGACTTGCAGGGCCCAGACAGGTTGAAGGCACCACCTCTGTCCGCGATCAGATCACCGTCAAGAAAGTTGTCACGTCGTGAGGCTGACTGTTTCCACGATCTGCGATAGCGCCACGGTACGTGAAGGGCTGTTGCACATCTTAGGTGCAGGCATCACGACCGTCTCTTCCCCAATTCCCGCTCACCTTCCTCTAGAGCTTGCGGTGATGCTGCAAATTGAACATGGAGACGCGGGACCCCATACAATTTCCGTAGTGATGCGGAACGAGGAGACCGAAGACAAGGTTGGCGAATTAAGGGCAGAGTTCGAAATTCCAAAAGAAGTGACCATTGAAACAGACTTGCCGCTCGGAAACATTCCCCTACCCACCCCTTTGCGCGACTTCCGCGTCCCGAAGGCAGGGCGTTACATCTGTCAGGTAATCCTGGACGGCCAGATTCTCGACACGAGATACTTACTCGTTCGAGAACAGGATGAGAAAAGCGCAAACGGCAAGTCGGGCAAGTAACTGTTATGGGATGCTCCTGGAACTGAGCCTCCCAGATGGCAAGCTATCCCAGTTTCGCCATCCCGTCTGCCGTCGACCCGCCCGCCTGGGGAGCGGGCCTCCGCCCGGCCCGCCACGTCAAGACGGCCTTGACGCACGGTCGGACGCTGGCGGGTCGGGGGTGGTCTGCTCGGCCGGGCCGGCGCGGCCCGCTTTGCGGGCCGCCTTGATCATGAAGAGAGTGTGTCGGCAGTGGTGTCCTTGCGGACGTCCGGACATGCTTGACCACCTGCGTCCCGCGCTTACAAGATCCGCTCGGCCAGTCGATGACGGAGGGGGTCGGCGGAGATGATGTCGGTATGGACGCATGGGTAGACGGCGACCTGGCTGACGAGTTGGAGCGGCAGCTTGACGACCTCCTAGCCGAGCTGGACTCAGCCTGGGTAGAGCCCGAACTACAGCCGGAGTTCGCCAGTAACGAGTCGTTCCGTCGCTACCACCGGAGGAACGGCAAGCGCTGGCAGCTTGCCTGCGTTCTTCGAGAACGTCCTGACCTGGCCGCCGCCCTGGCTAGCCGAGTCCTGGCCGCAGTGGTCTGCGACGAAGATGTGGCCGCCAATCGTCAACTCATCGAACCGGTGTTGACGGCAGTCGGCCGTCGCCGGGTCCAGGAGTACCTCATCTCGGTCGTCTCCTCCGGTCCGCTACTGCAACGCGTCTGCGCAGTCCGCGCCTGGTATTGGTCGCAGGCCGTGCTCATGTACGAGTCGCCTCAAGCGCTGACTGGCGGACAGCCCACAACGGGTAGCCGAGCCCAAGATGATGAGGTTGCTGACCTGCGCGGGTGGTACCGCGCAGCCTGTCTCACCGCCTTCGTCGAGTGCGATCACGACGCCACACGTGAATGGCTGGCCCGAGGCTTCATTCTGGATGAGTCCTACTATCCGGCAAGCCTGCACCGCAGGGTGGCTGCGGCCCGCGCGATCGCTGAATCCGACCCGGTCCGGTTCAAGGAACTCATCCTCAAGACCACCGACGGAACGAACCTCGCCGCCATCCGGCCCGCTGATGACCGCTGAATCCGGTGCCTTATCTCAGGCTAGGAGCGGCTGCGGAGTGCGCCCCGGCCGTCATCGGCTGATTGCGCAAACGGTCGCAAGCTGCGTCAGCTTATGCGCTGCCGGCTCCCTCAGACGGCGCTGCCGTGCTCGGCGTATGCGGAAGCACCGCCCCGACGCGCCGCGATTGCGGTGCGGATCCTGCGGGCCAGCCGCGACGGGCCATGCTCTTCCAAGGACTCTTCGCCTACGTAGCGCCATTCAGTGAGTTCGCCGTCCGCAAAGCGGATCTCGCGCTCGCTGTCGGGTCCGAGTGACCCGCCGTCGAAGATGAAGAGGAGCTTGTCGCCCTCGCGCTCGGCGGGTGCCCAGTCCACGACCAGCATCGGTCCGAGCGCGGGCGTGAGGCCGAGTTCCTCTCGGATCTCCCGTACGCAGGCTGCCCGCGGCGACTCACCGGGTTCGACGTAGCCGCCTGGGATGTCCCAGTGCTTCTTGTAGCTCGGGCGCACGAGCATCACCCTGCCTTCGTCGTCGAAGAACAGGGCGCCGGCGGCGACGCGTGGGGTCGCCACGGGTGGCATCTCGTTGGCCGTCACCAGGGCAGCCTAGATGCCTCGGTTCAGTCGAGCACCTTCAGCCGGCGAGCCAGGCCGACCAGCTCGGCCGGCGGCTTGCCGCGCTGCCGGCGGACCCAGGTCAGTGCCAGTTGCCTGCTGAGGAAGTGGTGCCTGACTTGCTCGGGCGCCATCTGCTCTGCTTCGAGCAGCACGGCTTGGGCGTCGTCGACGCGGTTCCACGAGCTGTAGGCGCGGGCGACTTCGAGGGCGTGTCGTACCCGACGTTCCATCGGGAGCCCGGTGGTGTCGACGCGCGGGCCGAGGTTGACGGCCACCTGTACATCGCCCAGCTCGGCTGCGGTGGCGACGCGGTGGATGGCGACGTTGGTCGGGCCGAACGCGGTCCAGAGGTGGTTGGCATCGTTTCCGAGCTGGGCGGCGGCGTGCTCTGCCGCGGCGAGGAAGGTGCGGGTGGTGCCGGCGTCGTTGGAGCGGGCGGCGGCCATGGAGCCGGACAGGAACAGGGTGCCGTAGACGGAGAGCAGGGCCGGCGAGGCGTGCGTCAGGTGAGGCTCCAGGTAGCCGGCGGCGTCTTCGGTGAGACGTACGGCTTCGGTGTAACGGCCGGTGGCGTGCAGGGCGTGACCGACGGACCGGAACAGAGAACCGGTGATGAGCGGGTCGCCGGTGGGCCGGACGGCTGCCAAGCCGCGGTCGGCGGCGATCCAGGCGAGGTCGACCTCTCCGAGCTTGGTGAGCTGGGTGGCGGTCAGCTGATAGGCAAGGCCGAGGAGCCGGCGGGCTTGGTCCTGGTCGTCGCCCTCGTGGCGGTCGGCGGCGGCCTGGGCGCGGTGGAGTAGGTCGGGTAGGCGGCCGGTGACATACCCGAATCGGGAGTCCTGGTAGGCGTCCCAGAGCGTGCCGACGTCCTTGCGCAGCATGGCAACGGTCGGTGGCTCGTCGTGAAAAGTGCCGCCGAACGGGGCAATGGCGCGGTAGTTCATCAGCGCCGACCGGAGAGCGGGGACGGTGTCGGTGCCGGTGTCGGCGGTCCAGTCAAGCAACACGGGTTCACCGAGAAGATCACCAAGGGATACGTCCAAGACCTCGGCAAGGGACTTGATGACGGAGAGCCGGTCCAGCTCGATGCGGTTGTTCTCGACCTTTCCGAGCCAATCAGCGGTGCGGCCGATGAGCCCGGCAAGGACTTCCTGCGACAGGCCGCGCCGGCGGCGGTACCAGGCGATGCGCTCACCGATGGTCAGGGTGTTGGTTGTCCGGCGCACCGTTTCACCTTCTCCCCTCGGCCGGCTGCGACCCCGGAAGGATTTTCCGGGTCACTGGGCGGTTTCGGCCACAACCTGGCTTCATGACGAGGCTGAACGACTCGACCACATGTCAATCCTGCACTCGCGGGAGTTCGAAGCGCGCCGGTCGCGCGGCGACCTGCTGAGGCTGGCCCGGGGTGGGTGCTGGCATGGGACCGCGACCCGAACGCCGGTCACGAGAGAGCCCGCCCACCTCGGCGCCCCGCAGCCGGCCGCCTGTTCCGGCGGGCGCGCCCAAGCCGGGTGCGCTGGTCCTGCTTGACGGTCGCGCGTCGGTGCAGTTCGGCGGCGATCGGGTGCTGTGGCTGCGGGTCACCGCAGTCGGCGACTGGCCGGCGTATGACGGCTGGGTATGGCTGACCGGCTACGTCATCAACCCGGTCGACGGGCAGGCGTTGGCGCGGCGGGAGGTCTTGGCGCAGATCGCCGGCCTTCAGATCAGCCCTCCATCCAGCGTGCCGTCGCCGGAACTGGGGCGGACGGCAGGGAGGCGTGGTGTTTGACCTTCGGATTCGGCTCGGCGCGGTGCTCCGGGTGGAGGCTGCCGACCGCTACCGCCCGTCGGACGGCCCGGTGATGCTCCGGGTGACCGGCGTCCGCCTGGTGCTCAACCGTCCCGAGCGCGAGCAGTGGATCTGGGTCGAGGGCATCAAGGCAGCGCCGCGCAGTCAGCGGGGCAAGCACACTCAAGTCCTCGTACCCGTGCGGCTGTTCGCTCCTCCAGGTGCGGGTGACGGGGCGGGCGGCTGACATTTGCTGACTTTCCGACTGACACCCCGCGTCGGGTAAGCCGGGAAAAGACGCTCCCACCAGTGCGGGAGCGCTCCACACAAAGGGACGACCCCCGTCGGGGGGAGACGGGGGTCGTCGGGTGGTTCGGCTCCGGGGGGGTCGAGCCGAACCGACTCAGCGGTCACGGGGGGTGCAACCGCCGAGGGCCTCCAGCAGCGACAGGACGTGAACTCCCGTCGTGAGGACAAGCATGCCGCAGCCGACCCTTATACGTCGAGTGGTGTTCACTCCACGCAAAGCTAATTTCTCGCGCGTCCGTGTGACCGGCGTCACTCAGCCGGGTGCTCCTCAGGTTAGGGGTCCGGGCCGGGCGGCTCTGGGCGTCCCGTCCGGCTAGACTTTCGCGCCGTGGGCCGTGGTGCCGCTTTCTTCGATCTCGACAAGACCGTCATCGCCAAGTCGAG
The DNA here is from genome assembly GCF_040647835.1 of Micromonospora sp. NPDC049240. Classification (NCBI taxonomy): domain Bacteria; kingdom Bacillati; phylum Actinomycetota; class Actinomycetes; order Micromonosporales; family Micromonosporaceae; genus Micromonospora; species Micromonospora sp. NPDC049240. Next base: position 119,622 of record NZ_JBEZCX010000022.1, on the reverse strand, counting down.
CGCTCTGGCGTTCGGTCGGCCGTTCTACCGGGACGGGCTGATCACTCGGCGTGACGTGGTCAAGTCGGCGTACGCGCAGCTGATGTTCCGGCTGGGCGGCACCGACGAGCAGACCATGGCCCGCACCCGGGACTATCTGGCCACGCTCTGTAAGGGCTGGCCGGTGGAACAGGTCCGCCAGATCGTCGCGGAGACGCTGCACGAGCTGATCAACCCCTATGTGTACGCCGAAGCGGCCGCCCTCATCGAGGAGCACCAGGCTGCCGGCCGGGATGTCGTGCTGGTCTCCGCCTCGGGCGAGGAGATGGTCCGACCGATCGGCGAGTTGCTCGGGGTGACCGACGTGATCGCCACCCGGATGGCGGTCGTCGAGGGCCGCTACAGCGGCGAGGTCGAGTTCTACGCGGCCGGCCCGAGCAAGGTCGACGCCGTGGGCGAGCTGGCCCAGGAGCGCGACTACGACCTGGCCGAGTCGTACGCGTACTCCGACTCGTACAGTGACCGGCCGCTGCTGGAGTGCGTGGGCCACCCGTCCGTCGTCAACCCGGACCGGGCGCTGCGCAGGCTGGCGATGGAGAACGCCTGGCCGGTGCTGGAGTTCCGGCACCCGATCCCGCTGGGCCGCCGGTTGCGGGAGCGGCCGGCGGTACCGGTCGCGGCGGCGGCGCTGGGCGTGGGTGTCGGTGTCGCCATCGGCATCGCCTGGTACGGCCGGCACCGCCGCACCCGGGCCGTCGCGCCCACCGCCTGACCCGGCCGGCCGCGACCGCCAGCGGCAGCACCGGAAGAAGGCTGCGCGCGCCCAAGAGGCGGAAGCGCCCAGAGGCGGAAGCGCCCAAGAGGCGGAAGCGCCCAAGAGGCGGAAGCGCCCAAGAGGCGGAAGCGCCCAAGAGGCGGAAGCGTCCAGAAGACGGAAGCGCGCGTCAGGAGGCGGCGAGGATCTCGTCGCCGATGAGCGTGATCTGCTCCGCCCCGACCTCCACCGCGGCCATGTAGTGCCGCAGCCAGGAGCGTAGGCCGTCGGGGGTGCCGGTGGCGAAGGCGCCGGCCGCGCCGACGTACTCCGGTTCCCGCTCACGGTGCCCGACGTCCACCGCGACCAGCCCGCGGGGGTCGAACCCGGTGGAGATCAGTACGAGTCGCGCGGCGGCGCGGGCGACCACGCCGGAGGGGCCCGGGAACGGGCGTAGGTTCAGCAGCTCGCCGTGCACGACGGCGGCCAGCACCAGCGGCGGTACTTTCGTGCCGCCGGCCACCAGGCCGGACAGGCCGTCGAGGCGGGCCGCCACCACCGGGTCGGCGACCGGGCGTCCCAGTTCCTCCTCGGTCACCACGTCCCGGGCGGCGAGCACGTGCAGCCGGGCGAGCACCTGTCGGGGCGCCTTCGGCCAGAGGTCGCTCAGGCCGGGCAGCGCGCCGGCGACCCGCAGCGCGCCCTGGAGCACCGGGTCGGTGACGGTGCCGGCGCGTACCTCCTCGCGGTCGTGGTCCCGGCCCTCCAGCGCGGCGCTGGCGACGGCCGAGCGGAGACTGATCTCGGCGGCGAGCGGACCGCCCTGGCGGCGCAGCGCGCGGTGCCGGTGGGCCTGGTCGACCCGGTCCCGGGCCTGCTCTACGGCGGGCGCGACGTCGGCGAGCGCGAGCAGCGGGGCGAGCGGATCGGTGGTCACCCCGTCACGCTAGCGACACGGTCCGGGGCGTTGAGAGGGGACCCTTTCTCTACCGGAGGCGTTAACCGGGGCCCGGCCTTGCACCTCGGCGCGGAGGGGGAGCCGCTGAGCGCGCGGAGCGGGGCGGGCGGTCGCGGGTCGGCGGTGCCGGGGCTAACCTTCCCCGGAGTAGGGAGACGCAGGTCACGCGACGAAGGAGTCACCGTATGAGCGAGGCATTGGCCAATCTGCTGAGCGAGACGCGCCAGTTCCCGCCGCCGGCCGAACTCGCCGCGAACGCCAACGTGACCGCGGAGGCGTACGAGGAGGCGACCGCCGACCGGCTCGCCTTCTGGGCGCGTCAGGCCGGCCGGCTGAGCTGGGCCGAGCCGTGGGAGCAGGTGCTCGACTGGTCGAACGCCCCGTTCGCGAAGTGGTTCACCGGCGGCCGGCTCAACGTGGCGTACAACTGCCTGGACCGGCACGTGGAGGCGGGCCACGGCGACAAGGTGGCGATCCACTGGGAGGGCGAGCCGGGCGACACCCGCACGGTCACCTACGCGGACCTGCACCGGCTCACCTGCCAGGCGGCGAACGCGCTGACCGAGCTGGGCGTGACGGCCGGTGACCGGGTGGCGATCTACCTGCCGATGATCCCGGAGGCGGCGGTGGCGATGCTCGCCTGCGCCCGGATCGGCGCCACGCACAGCGTGGTGTTCGGCGGCTTCTCCGCCGACGCGTTGACCAACCGGATCCAGGACGCCAGCGCCAAGGTGGTGATCACCGCGGACGGCGGCTTCCGCCGGGGCAAGCCGTCGGCGCTCAAGCCGACCGTGGACGAGGCGGTGGCGAACTGCCCGTCGGTGGAGCACGTGCTGGTGGTCCGCCGCACCGGCGAGGAGGTCGGCTGGTCGGCGAAGGACCACTGGTGGCACGAGACGGTGGAGACCGCCGCGCCGGAGCACGAGGCGCAGGCGTTCGACGCAGAGCACCCGCTGTTCATCCTCTACACCAGCGGCACCACGGCCCGACCGAAGGGCATCCTGCACACCACCGGCGGCTACCTGACCCAGACGTCGTACACGGCCCACGCGGTGTTCGACCTGAAGCCGGAGACCGACGTCTACTGGTGCACGGCCGACATCGGCTGGGTGACCGGGCACTCCTACATCGTCTACGGCCCGCTCTCGAACGGCGCCACCCAGGTCATGTACGAGGGCACGCCGGACACCCCGCACAAGGGCCGGTTCTGGGAGATCGTCGACAAGTACCAGGTCAGCATCCTCTACACCGCGCCGACGCTGATCCGCACCATGATGAAGTGGGGCGAGGACATCCCGGCGGGCTACGACCTGTCGTCGCTGCGCCTGCTCGGCAGCGTCGGTGAGCCGATCAACCCGGAGGCGTGGATCTGGTACCGGCAGTACGTCGGGCGCGGTGAGCTGCCGGTGGTCGACACCTGGTGGCAGACCGAGACCGGAGCGATGATGATCTCGCCGCTGCCGGGGGTGACCGAGGCGAAGCCGGGTTCGGCGATGACCCCGCTGCCCGGCGTGGTCGCGGACGTGGTCGACGACCAGGGCGAGTCGGTGCCGAACGGCGGGGGTGGCTACCTGGTGCTCACCGAGCCGTGGCCGTCGATGCTGCGCACCATCTGGGGTGACGACAACCGGTTCCTGGAGACGTACTGGTCGCGGTTCGGGGCGGGCGCCAACGCCGGCGACAAGTGGGTCTACTTCGCCGGTGACGGCGCCAAGAAGGACGACGACGGGCACGTCTGGCTGCTCGGCCGGGTCGACGACGTGATGCTGGTGTCCGGGCACAACATCTCCACCACGGAGGTGGAGTCGGCGCTGGTCAGCCACCCGTCGGTGGCGGAGGCGGCGGTGGTCGGCGCGACCGACCCGACCACCGGGCAGGCGATCGTCGCGTTCGCCATTCCGCGCGGCAGCGCGGAGATCACCGGCGACGCGGGCGAGCAGCTCATCGCCGAGCTGCGCAACCACGTGGCGAGGACGCTCGGCCCGATCGCCAAGCCGCGGCAGATCATGCTGGTGCCGGAGCTGCCGAAGACCCGCTCCGGCAAGATCATGCGCCGGTTGCTGCGGGACGTGGCGGAGAACCGGTCGCTGGGCGACGTGACCACGTTGCAGGACTCCTCGGTGATGGAGTTGATCTCGTCGGGGATGAGCGGCGGCAAGTCCGACGAGGACTGACGACACCGGTACGACGAGGGGCGGGTCGCGCGGCGGCCCGCCCCTTGGCGTACCCGGGAGCCGTGCCGGTCGATCGGCGGAGGCGCACTGGTCTGTTCACCCCTGCCGATGGCGCTTCCCGTCGGCTACGTTCAGCCGCACCGGCAAATTTCGACACGCGTCACTGAGACGGCCGGTCCCTCACCATTCCCTACGAACGGAGTGGCATGCTCCCCAGTTCGCAGTCCCGGGCCCGCCGGCGACTACTCGTCGCGCTGCCCGCCATCGCCCTCGCGGCCACGTCGCTGACCGTGACGGGTAGTGCGTCGGCTCAGCCGTCCCGGTCCGCGCCGGCCACCATCGCGGCGGACGAGTTCTACATCAACTACGCCGAGCCGGAGGTGCAGCCGGACACCGGCGGCAAGGAGGCCAAGGGCAAGGACGGGGTCTTCTCCGCACCGGCGGACGAGGCCCGCGCCTACGACCGCAAGTACGCCGGCGGCAACCCGATCGCGGCCCGCGAGCTGGCCAAGCTGGAGGCCAAGTCCATCCGGACCGGCCAGAGCCCCCGCAAGATCAAGAAGGCCAAGAACACCCAGACCGCCAAGCTGCTGACGCTGCTGGTGGAGTTCAACGACAAGGCCAACGACGACTTCACCAACGTGATGGTGCCGAAGACGGTCTTCGAGGACCGCACCTGCGTGCCCGGCACGGTGCAGAACGGGCCGCGGCACAACACCATCCCGAACCCGGCCACGCTGCCGCACAAGGACAACAACTCGATGTGGGTGCCGGACTTCTCGCCGGCCCACTACAACAAGATGCTCTACACCAAGCAGGGCATCACCGAGCGGGTCCGCAAGGACCTCAAGGGACCGGACGGCAAGCCGGGCATCAGCCTCGCCGGCCGGACCATGCACAACATGTACCTGGAGATGTCCAAGAACGCGTACACCGTGGACGGGCAGGCCAGCCCGTGGATCACGGTGCCGCACTCGGAGGGCTGGTACGCCGCCTCCCGCTGCTTCCAGGACGAGAACGGCAACTGGGTCGCCGGCCGTGAGCAGTCGATGAACGGTCACCCGGACAACCCGCAGGGCGCGGGCCGGCTCGCCACCGACGCGATCGACGCGTTGGCCGCCGCCGACCCGAGCTTCCCCTGGGCCGACTACGACATCGAGGACCAGAGCGACCGCGACGGCGACGGCAACTTCCACGAGCCGGACGGCGTGATCGACCACCTGGTGCTGGTGCACGCCAACCAGGGCAAGTCCCGTGGTGGCGGCGACGTCGGCGTCTACTCGGTCTGGGCGCACTCCTCCACCGTGGCCGGGGGCTACACCATCCCGGGCACGAACCTGAAGGTGTCGAACTACATCGTGCAGCCGGAGGACGCCGGGGTCGGTGTCTTCGCCCACGAGTTCGGGCACGACCTGGGCCTGCCGGACCTCTACGACACGTCCGGCAACGCCGACTCCGACGTGGACTTCTGGGACCTGATGGCGTCCGGCTCGCACTCCGGTGAGATCTTCCAGGCGCTCCCCACCCACATGGGCCTCTGGGACAAGTGGGTGCTCGGCTGGGCCGAGCCGAAGACGTTCGGGCCGGGCGACCGGGCCAAGCTGGTCAAGCTCGGGCAGACCTCGCGTACGCCGGTGGGCACCGAGGACGGCATCAAGATCGACCTGCCGGACAAGGTGATCACGCTGGCCGAGCCGCACAGCGGCGCGAACATGTGGTACTCCGGTGCCGACCAGGCGTGGGCGGACGTCAAGCTGAGCCGCACGGTGAGCGTCCCGAACGCCGCCGACGCGAAGTTCTGGATGTGGAACGACTACGTCATCGAGGAGGACTGGGACTACGGCTTCGTCGAGGTCTCCACGGACGGCGGCGCCACCTGGACCGAGCGCAAGGTGTACGACGAGTCCGGCGCGCTGGTCTCCACCGATGACGGCTACGCCGACCCGAACGGCCGGATGGTCGACTTCGGCAACAAGAAGTACGGCCTGACCGGCAGCACCGGCGGCTGGCGCCACGACTACGTGGACCTCTCGCCGTACGCCGGGCAGACCGTGCAGGTGCGGCTGCGGTACGCCACCGACGAGGCGTTCCAGGAGCGCGGCTGGTTCGCCGACGACTTCTCGGTGACCGGCGGCGGCGCGACCACCTGGAGCGACGACGTCGAGGGCGGCGCGGCCGGCTGGACCCAGACCGGCGGCACGTTCACCGACACCACCGGCGCGGGCTGGCACGTCGACTCGGGCACCCAGGTCCGCTCGCACTACTACCTGGCCGAGTGGCGCAACTTCGACGGCTTCGACAAGGGCCTCAAGTACGCCTACGACACCGTCTACTCGCACGAGGCGTGGAAGGTCGACCGGATCGCGTACAACGCGCCCGGCATGCTGGTCTGGTACCGGGACACCGAGCTCGGCGACGTCAACCACGTCACCGCGCAGATGACCGCGCTGCCCAGCTACGGCGCCAAGGGCGGGCTGCTGATCGTCGACTCGCACAACGACCCGCTGCGTCGCAAGGGCGTGGCGGCCGAGAAGGACCCGTCGGTGCTGGACAACCTGCCCAGCCGGCCGCAGTCCTCGAACGCCGCGTTCGGGTTGACGAAGACCTACCCGTTCAAGGAGTGCCTGGAGGCGGCCGACGAGCCGTACAGCGAGTACTGCACGAAGTTCGGCGCGCAGGCGCCGGTGCGGGGCTTCACCGACAACAAGGGCTGGTACCCGGGCATCGAGATCCGCGACGGTTCGCCGTACGCGCGGGACAACGACGCCTCGGTGGTGGTCCCGTCGAAGGGCAACCAGCAGTACACGACCCGGGTGGTGAACCCGGACGGCACCCCGGCGACCGACTACTACGGTTCGACGCTGGGTGGCGGGGCGATCGTGCTCGGCACCGGCAACCCGGGTGACGCGGGCGTCGGGTACGGCACGTCGATCATCATCAAGCGCGCCGCCAAGGACAACTCGTACGCCCAGGTGTACGTGGTTCCGCCGCGGAGCTGATCGACACCTTCAAACCGGAACCGGAATGCCCGGAATACGGGCCGAACGAGCCGGCTGACGGACGGGCCGGGAGCGGTAGCGCTCCCGGCCCGTTCCGTATATCCATCCGTTTCGCTGCCTTCGGCCGAACGGCCATCGCCGCTGGTCAACGCCTTGGTTACGAAGCAGAGTGTGACGGCGAAAGTCAACCCCAACAAAAAGTTGCTACAAATCGACGCACGCATCTTCACAGCAGTCCCAGCAGTGTCTATGTTCACCGTGGGTCCCACTTGTGGGACGTTCCACCGCCGGCCCGTACCCCCATGGGGCCGGTTCCCTCACACCGGAGGTACCACGTGCGCAAAGTCGCAGTGGGTCTGCTCGGGCTTTCGCTGACCGCAACGGGGCTGATGGCGGGCACGTCCGCCAGCGCCGCGCCGACGCCGAAGCTGCCAGCCGCCGCCCCGTCGGTGGCCGAGCCTGCGCAGGCTGAGCACGACCTGCCCAACCCGCTCGAGGACAAGCGGCGCGCACTGCGCCAGGAGGGCCTGAGCGAGGTCCTGTCGGGCCGGGCGAAGGCCCAGAAGATCAACGGCAGCACCGTCGTCAAGGTTGGCGAGAAGGCTGCCGAGGGTGCCGCGGCGGGCAAGGCCGCCCGGAGCACCAAGGCCGGCAAGGGTCCCACCGAGGACCAGTACGTCGAGCTCTCCCGCGAGAAGACCGACAAGATCTTCGTCATCCTCGCGGAGTTCGGCGACGAGCGGCACCCGAACTACCCGGACCAGGACACCGCCCCGGCCGTGCCGGGTCCGACCCGGTTCGACGGGCCGCGCGTCAACCAGATCCCCGAGCCCAACCGGGCTGTGGACAACTCCACGATCTGGCAGCCGGACTTCAGCGCCGACCACTTCCGGCAGGTCTACTTCGGCACCAAGCCGGGTGACGAGTCGCTGAAGCAGTACTACGAGGCCCAGTCGTCGGGTCGGTACAGCGTCGACGGCGAGGTCACCAACTGGGTGAAGGTCAAGTACAACGAGGCCCGCTACGGCCGTTCCAACGGCTACCCGTGCGCCTCGAACGTCTGCAACAACACCTGGGCGCTGGTCCGCGACGCCGCGAACCAGTGGGTCGCCGACCAGAAGGCCCAGGGCCGCTCCGACGAGGAGATCGCGGCCGACGTCAAGTCGATGGACGAGTGGGACCGTTACGACTTCGACGGCGACGGCAACTTCAACGAGCCGGACGGGTACATCGACCACTTCCAGATCGTCCACGCCGGCGGCGACCAGGCCGACGGTGACCCGATCCAGGGTGAGGACGCGATCTGGAGCCACCGCTGGTACGCGTTCGCCAGCGACCAGGGCAACACCGGTCCGGAGAACTTCCCGGCCGGCGGCACCCAGATCGGCAACACCGGCGTCTGGATCGGTGACTACACGATCCAGCCGGAGAACGGTGGCCGGAGCGTCTTCTACCACGAGTACGGCCACGACCTCGGTCTGCCGGACGACTACAACGTCACCAGTGGTGGGGACAACAACAACGAGCACTGGACCCTGATGGCCCAGAGCCGGCTCGGCGCCAAGAACGACGCCGGCATCGGCGACCGCGGCGGCGACCTCGGCGCCTGGAACAAGCTCCAGCTCGGCTGGCTCGACTACGAGGTGGTCGTCGCCGGTCAGAAGCGCACCCTGGAGCTGGGCCCGCAGGAGTACAACTCCGCCAAGGCGCAGGGCGCCGTGGTGGTGCTGCCGCAGCGGGCTTACGAGTTCCAGAACGGCAAGCCGTTCGAGGGTACGAAGCAGTTCTTCTCGGGCAACGAGGACGACCTGAACACCACGATGACGCGGAGCATCGACCTCACGGGGAAGAGCAGCGCCGCGGTGTCGATGAAGGGTCGTTACAGCATCGAGGCGGACTTCGACTACCTCTTCTTCGAGGCCTCCACCGACGGTGGCCAGAACTGGGTCTCGCTCCCGGGCACGGCCAACGGCCAGGCCCTGAAGGAGATCTCCCCCGGGCGTTACGCCCTGGACGGCTCCAGCGACGGCAACTGGGTCGACGTCAACGTCAACCTGGACTCGGTCGTCGGCAAGGCCGTGCAGTTCCGGCTCCGCTACCAGACCGACGGTGGCGTGTCCGAGGGCGGCTTCTACGGTGACGCCCTCACCGTGACCGCCGACGGTCAGACGCTGCTCACCGATGGCGCCGAGGCCGGTGCCCCCGGCTGGACGCTCAACGGCTGGAGCATCGTCGAGGAGACCTACACCCGTCTGTTCGACAACTACTACATCGCCGGTAACCGGTCGTACGTCTCGTACGACAAGTACCTCAAGACCGGCCCGTACTTCTTCGGTTACGCGAACACCCGCCCGGACTACGTGGACCACTACGCGTACCAGGAGGGTCTGCTGATCTCCTACTGGAACCTCCGGTGGGCGGACAACGACACGTTCGTGCACCCGGGTGAGGGTCGGAACATGATCATCGACGCCCACCCGCGGCCGATCTACAACCTGACCGGGGCGCCCTGGCGGGCCCGCGTCCAGGTCTACGACGCGCCGTTCGGCCTGAAGAAGGCGGACTCGTTCACGCTGCACCTCAACAGCCAGCCGCAGTACATCCGTGGCCAGGCCGCGCAGCCGCTGTTCGACGACACCAAGCAGTACTGGTACCCGGAGCTGCCGAACCACGGCGTCAAGCTCCCGGCCACCGGCACCAAGATCAAGGTCCTGGAGCAGGACGGCACCTCGCTGAAGGTCCGCTTCTCCTGAGCCACTGATCCACGCGACACCACGACGAGGCCCGGGCAGGTCACCTGCCCGGGCCTCGCCCTGTGCCGGGCGGGAACCGTCGCGACCCGCGGCGCGTCCCAAGCGGGTGACCACAACCCTCGACCGCCGCCTCGCCGCGGTCCTCGCACTGCCGCTGGCCCTGGCGCTGGCCGGCTGCGCGAACCCGGAAAACGGAGGAGACGTGTCCGCGTCCGAACCCCCCGCCGGTCCCGGCGTACCCACCGGACCCGTCGGCGCCACGCCGCAGCCCTCGTCCCCGACCGCACCGCGCACGACCGCGCCGACGCCGACCGCACCGGCCCCGGCCGCCTCCACCGGCCGGCCCCCGCTCTCCGCGACCGATCTGCCGACGCTCCGGCCGCCGACCGGTCCACCACGGCAGCCCACCGACCAACGCAAGCCGAACGTCCTCGCCGGCCGGCTCAGCCACGGCGGGAGCGGCCCCTGCTACACGCTGGTCACCGACGACGGCCAGGAACACGCCCTGTACGGCCCGGACCAGGGCAGCTGGCCCACCGGCACCTGGGTCCGGGTCACCGTGGGCCCGCCGCCGGCGGGTGTGGAGTGCGGACCGGGACGGCTGGTCGGCCTGCTGCGCATCGAACGCGTGGGCTGACCCGCTCGACGCCCTGTCCCGGAGAATCCCCTGATCCTGGGCACCTACGGGGCCGGCGGGCGACCGGCGGCCCTAGGCTGTGCCCCATGACCGACCAGCGCGGCGGGTTCGCCGACGAATCCTGCGTCCTGCCCGAAGGGCCGTGGACGCACCGGTTCGTCGGCGCCAACGGCAGCCGGTTCCACGTCGTCGAGGCGGGCACCGGCCCGATGGTGCTCTTCCTGCACGGCTTCCCGGAATACTGGTACGCCTGGCACGAGATGCTGCCGGCGGTCGCCGACGCCGGCTTCCGCGCGGTCGCCGTCGACCTGCGCGGTTACGGCGCGAGCGACAAGCCACCCCGGGGGTACGACGGCTACACGCTCGCCGCCGACGTGGCCGGCCTGATCCGCGCGCTCGGTGAGCGGTCCGCCACCGTGGTCGGCACCGGCGCGGGCGGCCTCATCGGCTGGACCGCCGCCTCGTTCCACCCCACGCTGGTCCGCCGGCTCGTGGTGCTCGGCGCACCGCACCCGCTGCGGCTGCGGGCCGCCATCGTCGCCGACCCGCGCGGCCAGTTCGCATCCGCCACGGCCACGCTGAAGTTCCAGCTCCCCCGCTACGAGCACGTACTGACCCGGGACGGCGCCGCCGAGGTGGCGGAGATGCTGCGCCGCTGGGGCGGGCCGGCGTGGGTCGACGGCCCGGACTTCGACGACTACGCCCGGTGCTGCCGGGTGGCGATGCAGATCCCGCAGGCCGCGTTCTGCGCCCTGGAGGGCTACCGCTGGGCGTTCCGGTCGGTGCTGCGGCTGCACGGCTACCGGTTCGTCAAGCTGATGCAGAAGCCGCTGGTCACCCCGACCCTGCAACTGCACGGCGCGCTGGACCGGGCCTCGCTCCCCCGCACGGCGCAGGGCTCCGGCCGGTACGTCAGCGCCCCGTACGAGTGGCGGCTGCTCGACGGGGTGGGCCACTTCCCGCACGTGGAGGCGCGGGACGTGGTGCTCGGCGAGATCCTGCGGTGGGCGAAGTCCTGACTCAGACCCGCTGCTCGCCCAGCCCGGCCACCTCGGTCGCGGGCGCCCAGCCCTGGTAGACGCCGAAGTCGAACGCCTCCAGCCCCATCGCCTCCGCCACCGGCCAGCGCCCACCGGTGTACTCCACCCGCAGCCAGCCCTCGTGCTCGGCCAGCACGATGAACGGCTGCCCCTGCCAGGTGCAGGTGGTCCGCACGTACGCCAGGTCGTCGACCTCGGCCGCCGGCACCACCCGGACGTACCGGCCGGGGCGCGCCTCCGTGAAGCCCTCGTCGGGTTCGGGCTGGTAGAGCCGCACGTCGTCACCGTCCGGGCTGGCCTGGTACTCCCGGCCGCGCCACCGGGCCACGTAACCGTCGCGGCTCACGCCCCGTCCGCCTTCCGCCACAGCAACGCGTCGGTGTCCAGCACCGCGACCAGCCGGGCATCGCCGTCGGCGGCGACCCGCCACAGCTCGGCGCCGTGCGGCAGCCGGGCACTGTCCACCTTGAACTCGGCGATCACGTCGCTGCTCTCGCCCGGCGCGAAGCCGTTGCCCCGGAACGGGTACCGCTCGATGACCCAGCCCTCCATCGCCCGCATCGCGGCCTCGTTCTGCCCGCCGTACGGGATCCGGTAGAGGCTCGGCCGGTAGGCCGGCCAGCGCAGCAGGTACAGCTCCTCGGCGTCCCGGGAGAACGGGGACCCGGGATGGCCGAGACCGAGCGCGTCGAACAGCTCCGCCGGCGTACGCAGGTGGGCCAGCTCGCCGGCCCGGTGCACGAAGCCGGACACCCGGTCGTAGCCACGCTCCAGGTAGTAGGCGAGCTGGCTCGCCGCGATGGCCTTCTGCATGACCACCGGCCGGGTCGGCTTCGCCGCCGGTGCGTCCGGCCGCGGCTCGGCCGTGGGCGCCGGTCCGGTGGCGGGCGGCTCGGGCTCGGTCTCCGGGTCGTCGCCGAGCCCCACCTCGGCGGCCCAGTTGGCAAGCGCCAGGACCTGCTCCCCCGGGTACGCCGCGCCGACCGGCGTGTCCGGGTTGACCCGGAACGACCAGGCCACGTCCGGCCACTGACGGATGAGCTGGACGAACTTGACCCGTACCGTGTCGACCGGCCCTCCGGCGTGATCGGCGAGCCGCTCCGGCGAGGTGTAGACCACCACGTACCGCACCCCGTCGACCGTCTCGGTACGCCAGGAGAAACCCGGATCGCCGGGCCGGCTGCCCGCCGCCGAGTCGAACGCGACCGGCAACATCACCCGGGCCAGCAGCAGCGTGGTGAGAAAGCCGTCGGTGTTACCGCTGGCGGCGGCCGCCAGCAGCTCCTCCTCCACCTCGTTCGCCGGCACGAAGTCCGGCTCCACGGCCGGGCGACCGGTGCCGTCGGTCACCGGCTCGACGCGCGGCTCCTCGGCGGTGACGTACGGGATCGTCTCCGTCTCCAGCCCCGTCTCCGACGACGGGGACGGCTCCTCGGACGGCGACACCGCGAAGAGCGACGTGGTCGGCTCATCCGCCGCCGGCCGGCTGGCCGGCGCGAAGAGTGACGTGGTGGCCTCGTCCGCCGCCGGCGCGAAGAGCGACGTGGTCGGCTCATCCGCCGCCGGCCGGCTGGCCGGCGCGAAGAGTGACGTGGTGGCCTCGTCCGCCGCCGGCGCGAAGAGTGACGTGGTCGCCTCGTCCGCCACCGACGAGAACAATGAGGTGGTCGGCTCGTCCGCCGCCGGGCGGCTGACCGGCGCGAACAACGACGTGGTCGGCTCGTCCGAGGTTGCCGGCGCGAACAGGGACACCGTCGGCTCGGCTGCGCCCGGCACGGACGGCGACGTGGTCACCTCGTCCCCGGCCGGCGCGAACAACGACGTGGTCACCTCGTCCGAGGTTGCCGGCGCGGGCAGGGACACCGTCGGCTCCGCCGCGACCGGCGCGAACAGGGACGTCGTCGGCTCGTCCGGGACCGGGCTGGACAGGGACGTCGTCGGCTCTTCCGTGACCGGCGTGGACAGGGACACCGTCGGTTCGGCCGGGGCGGGCGCGGCCGGGGAGGACAACGGCTCGAACAGCGACCTGGTGGGTTCCCCGGCGGAGGACGTCACCGGGGTGCCCGGCTCGTCCGACGGCGACGCCGATGCTGGCGACGTGGGCTGAGACGGCGAAGACGAAGGCGTCGGCGAAGGCGTGAACAGCGGTGTGGTCGGCTCGAACAACGACACCGTCGGCTCGTCCGGGTGCCTGGCCGGCCGGGCGAGCGACACCGTCGGCTCGTCCGGTCCGGTCGGCAGCGGTGCCGCGTCCGCCGGGACGGACGCCTCGGCCGCCGGTCGGAGCGGATCGAACACCGAGCTGGTCGGCTCGCTGGCCGGGGACGGGAACGGCTCGGCGGCGGCCGGCGAGAGCGGTGCCGTCGTCGTCTCCCACGCCGACCCGACCCGGTCCGAGCGCGACCCGGTGGCGAACGGCTCGGTGGGGGCCGATGAACCGGCGTCGAACGAGTCGGTGGCCGACGGCTGGGTGGCAAACGGCTCGCTGGCCGATGAGCCGGCGTCGAACGGCTCGGTGGCCGATGACCCGACGTCGAACGGCTCGGCGGCCATCGGTCCCGTGGCGAACGACCCGGTGGAGAACGGCGCGGTCGACTTCGGCCCGCCAAGGGACGGCGCGGCAACAGACGGCTCGGTGACAAACGGCTCGGTGACAAACGGCTCGGCGACAAACGCCTCGGCAACGGACGACTCGGAGACAAACGGCTCGGAGACAGACAGCCCGGCGACAGACGGCTCGGTGACGAATGGTTCGGGCGCCCTGCGGTCGTCAGTCCACGCGGGCTCGTCGACGTCGACGGCCGGCGACCCGGCCGGCTCGGCGGCGTCCACCCGGGAGAGGACGGGGCCGGTGGCGGCGTACCCCTCGGAAGCTGGCCCGGTCGCCGCGGGTGCGGTCAGGTCACGAGCCTCGATGACGGTGCCCTCGATGACGATCGGCGTGAAGTCCCGGCGCGGCGCGGGCGGAGCGGACACCGGCTCGGCCATCGACGGTGGCAGCGCCTCGGCTTCCGCCGGATCGTCGAGCGGGGTCCAGCCCGGCGCGTCGCGGTCGGTACGCGTTCCGGCCCACCGGTCGGGAGCGGGCGGGCCGGAGTGCCGGCGGGGCAGTGTCCGAGGCGTGTCCTCGGGCGGCCGGGCCGGCCGGAACGGCGCTGTCGGTTCGGCCGGCGTCGGCGCGGGCTCGTCCGCTCCCACCCGGAACGGTCGGGTCTGGTCCTCACGCACCGGCTCGTTCAGCGGCCGGCGCCGAGGGAACGGTTGGCCGCCGGCGAACCGGGAGGGCGGCGTCGCCCGCTCGCCGGATCGCCTGGGGGTGTCCAGCGGCGAGGGCCGCCGGGTCGCGCGGCCCGAGGTGGGCTCGAAGAAGGAACGGGCCGGCGGTGGGGCCGGCGGCGTCGGCGGCTCGTCCGGCGTCGCACGGCCGGCCGCGAACGGGTCCGGCTCGTCGGGACGGCGACGCAGGTCGGTGAGCCAGCCGTCGAGCGCGTCCGGGTCGGCCCCGTCGCCCGCCCCGGCGCGGCCGTGGTCACCGGACGCCGGGCGGCGGTGCGGCGCCGTCGGGGCGCGGCGGCCGAGGAGGGGAACGGATCGCATGGGTACGGTGGCGGGCTCCTCGACCTCCGCCACCCGCCCGCCACGGCCCGACGGGGCCGGGGGTGTCGCGGCGGCCGGAACCGGAACGGACGGCGCCTCGCGGGCGGGTTCCGGGACAGCGAAGCGGCCGGATTCGGCGCCGACGTCGCGCACCGAACCGGGGACGCCGTCACGCACCGGCCCGGGAACGCTGTCACGCGCCGGCCCCAGGACGCCGTCGCGGGCGGCCCGGGCGGCGCTCTCCACCCGCTCCAGACGGGCTCGGGCGCCCATGGTCCGGCCGGGCAGCCGGACGTCGCCCCGGGCGAGCTGGGCGACGTACCAGGCGGGCAGGTAGCCCTCGATCGGCAGGCCCGGGTTCACCGCCAGCCACCACTCCTGGTTGGGCCAGGCGGCGGCCAGGTCCGGGTACGCGACGAGACGCGTGGCGCCGGCGTTCTCGCCCAGGCTGGCGCGCAGCGCGGCGACCGACGTGAACGCCAGCACGTGCGTGCGGCCCTCGGAGGTCCAGGTGCCCCACCCCGCGGTCGGGCCGCCGGCGATCGGCAGCACCAGATCGACATGGGTCAGCACGCGGAAGTATTGCTGCTGGTCCTGCGCTCGTAGCGCGTCCCGCATCGCCACCTCGGCCTCGGTGGCCGGCTCCCATCCGGTCACGGGCCACCTCTCCTTCCGCGCACAGGCCACAGGCATCGCCTACAACCTACAAGGTGGTAACAAGATCACAATGCCTGGCCATCGACGGTCGGCCGTGGCGTCGGCGAGGCGCTAACATCCCGTTCCGGAGTCGACACGTTACGGAGGTCGTCGATGCCCCGGCCCCTCGCGCGCTCCACCGCGGTCGCGCTGGCGACCCTCCTCGTCTCCGGTCTGCCGGCGGCCCCGGCGGCAGCGGCCCGCGCGCCGTCCGGCTGCGCCACGCCGCCCGCGCCGGCCCGCCCGGTGGCCGAGCAGCCGTGGCCCCAGCAACGGTACGCGCCGGAGCGGCTGGCCCCGCTCGCGACCGGCGCGGGCGTGGTGGTGGCGGTGGTCGACTCGGGGGTGGACCGGTCCCATCCGCAGCTCGCCGGTCGGGTGCTGGCCGGCGCCGACTTCCTCGACCCGGGCGGGGACGGCACCCGCGACTGCGCCGGGCACGGCACCGGCGTGGCGAGCATCATCGCCGCCACGCCACGGCCGGGTGTCGCGTTCCGGGGCCTCGCGCCGGGCGCGCGCATCCTGCCGGTACGCGTCAGTGAACAGCAGGTGGTCGACGGGCGGGAGTCGGGGCGTACGGTCGACGCGGCCGACTTCGCCCGGGCCGTCCGCTGGGCCGTGGACCACGACGCCGACGTGCTCAACCTCTCGGTCGTGCTGTACGCGGACGACCCGGCGGTGCGCGCCGCGGTCGCCTACGCGGTGCGGCGGGACGTGGTGGTGGTGGCCGCCGCCGGCAACCTGCACGACAGCGGTGACCCCCGCCCCTTTCCGGCCGCGTACGACGGGGTGCTCGGCGTCGGCGCGATCGGGCGGGACGGGACGCGTGCCGCGTTCTCCCAGACCGGCCCGTACGTCGACCTGGTCGCCCCGGGCAGCGAGGTGCTGATGGCGGCGCCCCGGCAGGGCCATCGCCGGGCGGAGGGCACCAGTTACGCCACGCCGTTCGTCGCCGGCACCGCCGCGTTACTGCGGCAGTATCGCCCCGGGCTGCACGCGACCGAGGTCGCCGGGCGGATCGTGGCCGGCACCGACCCGGCACCGGGGCGGGGCGAGGGCTACGGCGCCGGGGTGCTCAACCCGTACCGCGCGGTGACCGAGTCGCCCGGCGGGGCGGACGTCCGGCCCGGGCGTGCGGTCGCGCTCCCGGCGGACCGCCCGGACCCGGCCACGCTCGCCCGCCAGTCCCGCCGGGCCACGGCCCGGGACCGGGCGCTCCTGGTGGCCGGCGTGACGGGTGGCGCGGCGGCGCTCGTGGCGCTGCTGGCCGTGGTGCTACCCCGGGGAGCCCGCCGACGCTGGCACCCCGCCAACCCCACCTGACCCCCCCACACCCGCCCCCGCGCGCCCGATCTTGCAGTTGGTGCCCGGACGAAACGGGCAAGACGCCTGAGCCGAGGGCCGAAAGTGCAAGATCGCGGAAGCGGGGTGGGGGCCGGGGAGGGCCGGGAGGGTGGGGGCGGCCCGGGTGACGGGCACCCGGGCCGTACCCGCCGGTCTCAGTGGAACAGGTTGGTGTTGCGCTTCTCGGTGTCGAGGTAGTCGGCCGCGGAGTCCTCCACCGCGAGCTTGATGTCGCGCAGCATCGCCTGCATGTCCTGCGAGGCGGCCCGCCAGCGGGACTGCCGCTGCTCGTACGCCTCGCGCGCCTCACCGTTCCAGCTCGCCACCAGCGGTGCCGCGTCCCGTTCGAGCTGCCCGAGCTGGCTCTCCAGGGTGGTCAGCGCCCGTTGGATGTCGGCGCCGGCCTGTTGCAGGGCGGCGAAGTTGACGACCAGCACACCGTGCTCCATGGGTTCGATCCTTCCGATGGTCTAGAGCGGCAGCTGGATGCCGCGGTTGGTGCCGGCCACCCGGCCGGCGGCCTCGGTGTCGGAGACGTCGTACTGGCGGCCGGCGGTGCGGATCGCGGTGGCGGTTTCGCGCAGGGCCCGTTGCAGGGCCGCCTGATCCTGCGCCCACTGCTGCTTGACCTGCGCGAACGAGCGCCCGCCGGCGCCTCGCCACGCTTGTTGCAGCACCTCCAGCTCGGCCATCAGGCCGCTGAGCATGGTCTGCAGCGACTGGTCGACGTGCTCGAACTTCGCGGCGGTCTGCTGCATCACCGCGGCTTCTGCCTGGGTCTGGGACATCCCGGACGTCACCTCGTCTCCTCGGTCGTGGCTGGCCACCCGGGGTGACCACCGTGGACTCGTCGGCGCGGCGCTCGCGGCCGCCGGAAGGGGGAGGGAGACGGCGGGCGCACGCGCAACGATTTTCGTCGCTGACGGTAGCGGTCCCAGTCCGGTTCTGCTACCCCCGGGGCCTCCCCTGTGGACAACGACGCCACTACGATGTGCCACGGCGGCGTCACCCGGCGGCCCGACGAGGAGGTGCGGTGACCGCGAGCACGACGGAGCGGCCCGCGCCCGCGCCGCCTCCACTTCCACAGTGGAGGCTCCGGCGGCTCCGCGCCGGACAGATCGTGACCACGCAGGTCGCGGCCGCCGTCCTGCTGGCCGCCCTGGGGCGGGGCGTCGCGCCGACCGCCGTGGCGTTGTGCTGCGCGGCACTGCTGGTGCCCGCCGCGTGGGTCCGGTTCCGGGGCCGTTGGCTGCACGAGTGGCTCACCGTCGGCGCGGCGTACCTGAGCCGTCGCCGCGCCCTGCCGGCGGCCACCGATCCCTCGGCGCTGCTGGGCCTGGTCGGGCCGGGCACGGTGGTGCACGCCGCGGAGTTGGCCGGCGGTCCGGCCGCCGTGCTGCACGACGCCGCCGGGCTGACCGCGCTGCTGGAGCTCGGCGATCCGGACGACCTGATCGGCGACCGCCCGCAGGCGCTCCCGGCTCCGCCCGACCTGCTCCCGCCCGCCGGCCCGGAGAGCCCTCCGGTCCGGCTCCAGCTGGTCTTCTCGGCCTCGCCGGCCCCCGTGCCGCCCGTCGCGTCCGGGCCGGTCGGGACGTCCTACCGCCAGCTCACCGACGGCCGGCTGGCCGGGCGTGCGCGGGTGGTGCTGGCCGTGCGGGTGCTGCGGGCCGACGGCTGGTCGGACGAGGAACTGCTGCGGGCGCTCTCCGGGACGGTCCGGCGGATCGTCCGCCGGCTCGGTTCGCTCGACGGCCGGCCGCTCGGCGCGCCGGCCGCCCTGCGGGTGATCGACGAGCTGGCCCATCACGAGACCGGCGCCCCGGCCCGGGAGACCTGGCCGCTGCTCACCGTGGGTGGGCTGACACAAGCCACCTGGCGGCTGCGTCGCTGGCCGGATCCACGGGGCGAGGCCGCCCGGGGGCTGGTGCCCCGGCTGCTGGCCGTACCGGCCACCGCCACCACTGTCGCGCTCTGCGTCGGCCCCCGCGCCGACGCCCCGCCGGCCCGGGCCGAGCTGACCGTCCGGGTGGCCGCCGGGAGCGCGGCGGAGTTGGCGGTCGCCGAACGGGCGCTCCGTCGGGCGGCCGGGGACGCGGGAGCGGAACTGCACCGCCTCGACGGCGAGCACCTCACCGGGTTGGCCGCCACCCTGCCGCTGGCGGCGACCGGCGGCGGGGCGCCTCCGGCCGGGTCGCCGCCGGCCGCGCCGGACCTGCCGGTCGGTGGGTCCGGCCTGATGGTGGGCGCCAACCGGCGCGGCGGCCCGCTGACCGTCCGCCTGTTCCGTCCGGCGACGACCCGGGTGCTGCTGGTCGGCGGGGTGCCCGCCGCGCAGTTGCTGGTGCTGCGGGCGTTGGCGCTCGGTGCCCGGGTGGCGGTGCAGACCACCAGGCCGCGCGCCTGGGAGGCGTTCGCGCGCGGGGTCGGCGGGCCCGGCGACGGGGTGCCGCTGCTCCCGCCGGGGCGGCCGGTCGGCGGCGCGCCCGGCTCGCCGCTGCGGCCGCTGCTGCTGGTGGTCGACGCCGGCCCGGTGCCGCCGGAGGTCGGTCCGGCGGCGGCCTGGCAGTCGGTGCTGGTGGTTCGCGACGAGCTGACCCCGGCGGACGCCCCGGCGCTGGCCCGCGCCGACCTGGCCGTTCTCCAGCCGCTCGACCCGGCCGAGGCCGAACTGGCCGGCACCGCGCTGGGGCTCGGCGGTTCCGCCGGCTGGCTCACCCGGATCCGCGACGACATGGTGGCGGTGGTCAACCGGCGGGCGCTGCGGTGGGCGCTGCTGTCGCCGACCCCTGTCGAGTCGCGGTTGGTCGGTCGTCCGGTCCGCCGCTGAGGCGTACGCGCTTCCGCCGGTGGGAGCGGCGTGGCACGATCCCGGCCATGGATTTCCTGAAGGGTCTTCTGATCCGGGTGGCGTCGACGGCGGTGGCGTTCTGGCTCGCCACGTTGCTCATCCCGGGCATCACGCTCGACTCCGGGTCCGTCACCGAGACGGTGGCGACGCTGCTGCTCGTCGCGGTGATCTTCGGCGTGGTCAACGCGGTGCTCCAGCCGATCATCAAGACCGTGGGGTGCGGCTTCTACCTGCTCACCCTCGGGCTGATCGCACTGGTGGTGAACGGCCTGCTGTTCCTGCTCACGAGCTGGATCGCCGGGGAGGCCGGCCTGCCCTTCCACGTGGACGGGTTCTGGCCGGCGGCGGTGCTCGGCGCGCTCCTCGTCGGCATCGTCACCTGGATCCTGGGCGCGGTCCTCGACCGCGACTGAGACGTCTTCGCCACCCGCCCGGCACTCCGTCCGGGCGGGCAGGCCAGTGCGCGGAAATTGGCTGGCGAGCGGCCCCCGGAGCGGCACTAGCCTCGGCCGGGTGTTCACCCTGACGCGCGCCGACGGCTACCAGCTCAGCACCGACCCCGACCGGCTCGACCTGGGCCGCGTGCACACCTGGCTCGCCACGGACGCGTACTGGGCGCGGGGGCGGGAGCGGGAGACGGTCGAGCGTGCCTTCGCCGGCTCGATCGGCTTCGGCGTCTACCGTCCCGGGGACGGCCGGCAGGTCGCGGTCGGCCGGGTGGTGACCGACCGGGCCACGTTCGCCTGGCTGTGCGACGTCTACGTCGACCGGGCCGAGCGGGGCCGCGGGCTGGGCACCTGGCTGACCGCGGGCGTCCGCGACCACGTTGCCGAGCTGGGCGTACGCCGGATCGTGCTGGCCACCATGGACGCGCACGGCGTGTACGGGAAGCTCGGCTTCCAGCCCGTGGCGGCGGACCGGTACATGGAGCTGGACGAGCGGTGACGCCTGTCACCGGAAAGGACCAACAGCCGGCTTCACCACTTACGGTGGAGCCGTGAACCAGCTCCGCCTCGGCTATCTGTACGGCATCGGCGCGTACCTGCTCTGGGGTTTCTTCCCGATCTACCTGAAACTGCTCCGGCCGGCCGGGCCGGTGGAGATCCTCGCGCACCGGATCATCTGGTCGGTGGTGTTCGTGGCGCTGCTGCTGGCCGCCATGCGCCACGTCGACTTCCTGCGGGCGCTGGCCCGGCGACCCCGCGCGCTGGCCGGGATCGCGTTCGCCGCCGCGCTGATCGCGGTGAACTGGGGCACCTACATCTACGGCGTGAACTCCGACCGGGTGGTGGAGACCGCGCTCGGCTACTTCATCAACCCGCTGGTGTCGGTGCTGCTCGGCGTGCTGGTGCTGCGGGAACGGCTGCGCCCGGCGCAGTGGGCGGCGCTCGGCGTCGGCGCGCTCGCGGTGGCGGTGCTCACCGTCGACTACGGCCGGCTGCCCTGGCTGGCGCTCACGCTCGCGTTCAGCTTCGCCGGGTACGGCCTGGTCAAGAAGCAGCTCGGCCTGCCCGCCGCCGAGGGGCTCTTCGTCGAGTCGGCGGTGCTGGCGCTGCCCGCCCTGGCGTACCTGGGCTGGCTCGCCACGCGCGGCGACTCGACGTTCGGGCACGTCTCCGCCGGGCACACCGCGCTGCTGGTGCTGGCCGGCGCCGCCACCGCGATCCCGCTGCTGTTCTTCGCCGGCGCGGCCAACCGGCTGCCGCTGTCCACGATCGGCATGTTGCAGTACCTGGCCCCGATCCTCCAGCTCGGCTGCGGCGTGCTGCTCTTCCACGAGCCGATGCCGCCGGCCCGCCTGGCCGGCTTCGCCCTGGTCTGGCTCGCCCTCGTCGTCTTCACCGTCGACGCCCTGAACCACACCCGCCAGACCCGCCGCACCCGCACCCCACTCCCCGCCGGGGGCGGGGGCGAGGTGGACTGTCAGCGGAGGTCGTAGGCGAGGATGGGGGTGTCGGTGCCGCGGAGGAGTTCCAGGCGGACCAGGTCACCCCGGGTGAAGCGGGTGACACCGGAGAAACGCAGGTCGTCGCCGGGCGCGGCGAGCCAGGACCCGATCTGCTCGGTCGCGCCGTCCGGGCCGTGCGCCACCAGCCGGAACGTGTACGCCTCGCGGTGCCCGGCCCGCCTGTCGTAGCCGCAGTGCATGGTGACCTCGGTGCCCCACGGCGTCTCGGTCAGCCCCACCTCGGCGTGCACCGGCGCGGTTCCGGCGACCGGCCGCATCGAGGTGAGCGCCACCGGCCGGGGAGCCGACTCGGCCGGCGGCCGGATCAGCGTCACGCCCACGCCGGCCAGCACCGCGAGCGCGGCGGCGGCGAACGCGGTCGACGCGTACCGTCGTCGGGCGCGCGACCGGTCGCGGCGCTTGCGCGCCCGCGCGGCGTCGAGCAGCGCGGGCAGCCGTGAGGTCTCCGGGCCGACCTCCAGGAACTGCTCCAACCCGGCCGGATCGAGCCGACCCAGCAGGCCGGGCAGCACGGCGATCTCGGCCACCGCCTCCCGGCACTGCGCGCACCCGCCCAGGTGCCGCTCGTAGGCGGCGCGGTCGGCCGGGGCGAGGGCACCCAGCACGTACGCGCCGTCGTCGTGCGCGAACTCGCAGCGGGTCATCCGGTCACCCCCATCTCGGCCAGCGCCAACCGTAGTGAGCGCAGCGCGTAGTGGGTGCGCGACTTCACCGTGCCCGGCGGTACGCCCAGCCGGGCAGCCGCCTCCGCCACCGACCGGCCCTGGTAGAAGCATTCGACGAGCACCTCGCGGTGGGTCGGGCTGAGGCGGTTGAGCGCCTCGGCCACCGTCCACGCCTCCACCGCGCGCTCCGTCTCGTCGACCGTCTCCGCGGTTTCCGGCAGCTCGTCGGTGTAGACCTCGCCGACCCGGGCGGAGCGGCGACGCCAGGCGTCGATGGCCAGGTTCCGGGCGGTGGTGAAGAGCCAGGCGCGGACCGAGCCACGCCGTGGGTCCAGCGACTCCGGGTGCCGCCAGGCCCGCAGCAGCGTCTCCTGCACCAGGTCCTCGGCGCGCGGCCGGTCGCCGTTGACCAGTCGCAGGGCGTGCGCGAACAGCGCGTCGGCGTGCTCGTCGTGCAGCGCGCGCAGCAGTTGGGCGTCGTGGTCGCTGATGGCGGTACCTCGCTTCCGGCGGCGGGGAGACCGGCGATGCGTTCGCCCGTCCGGGCGGTTGCGTTCGTTCTTCCATACGTGCCGGGCCGCCGAACGGTTCAGCCGCAGGTCACGCCGGAGCTGTTCACGTCCGGTTCATGTTCGGGCCGACGCGCGCTCACCGCGTGCTGGCACCGTCCGGCAGGTACGCGTCCGGGTCGACCGCCCGGCACGCCGTCCGACGTCCGACGTCCGACCAGGAGGCTCCACCCCATGAGCGAACGTCCTCGCCTGCTTCCGCTGCTGGGTGGCACCCGCCACGGCAGCCGCGACGCGATGACCTGTCTGTACCGGTGCGGCAACGCCTGCGACCACCCGGTGCCCAACTCCTCCGACAACCCGTACTTCGGCGACCTGGTCGACGCCGAGGTCTCCCGCCGCGGCGTGGTCCGGGCCGGTGCGGTCGGTACGCTGGTGCTCGGCTTCGGCGGCGCCGCCGCGGGCGCGCTCGCCGGCGCGGCGCCGGCCGCCGCCGCGCCCGCCACCCCGACCGCCCCGGGCACGGACGAGGCCGTCGCCGCGTCCGCCCGCCCGGGCAGCGGCGCGCTGTCGTTCAAGCCGATCCCGCCGAACAAGCTCGACACGCTCGTGGTGCCGAACGGGTACGACCACGCCGTCGTCATCAAGTGGGGCGACGAGGTGGTCCCCGGCGCGCCCGCGTTCGACGTGCGTCAGCAGAGCGCCGCCGCCCAGGCCAAGCAGTTCGGCTACAACAACGACTTCGTCGGCGTGCTGCCGATCGACCGCAGGCGCGCGCTGCTCGTGGTCAACCACGAGTACACCAACGAGGACCTGATGTTCCCCGGCTTCACCGGCCAGGACGCGCTGACCGTGGAGCAGGTGCGGGTGGCGATGGCCGCGCACGGCATGTCCGTGGTGGAGCTGGAGCGGGTCACGGACACCGGCCAGTGGCGGCCGGTACGCCGGGGCCGGCGCGAGTACAACCGTCGGGTCACGGCGCTGGCCACGAAGTTCGAGCTGACCGGCCCGGCCGCCGGCTCGGCGTGGCTGCGGACCGCCGCCGACCCGAAGGGCCGCACGGTCGTCGGCACGCTGAACAACTGCGCCGGCGGCGTCACGCCGTGGGGCACCGTGCTCTCCGGCGAGGAGAACTTCAACCAGTACTTCGTCGGCGGCGACGGCGCGCCGGAGGAGCTGAAGCCGAAGCTGGCCCGCTACGGCATCCCGACCGACGTGCGCTACCCGAGCGGCAGCCGCAAGTGGGACCGGGCAGACGAGCGGTTCGACCTGGCGAAGCACCCGAACGAGGCGCACCGGTTCGGCTGGGTCGTCGAGATCGACCCGTTCGACCCGCAGGCCCGGCCGCGCAAGCACACCGCGCTGGGCCGGGTGAAGCACGAGGGCGCGAACGTCATCGTGGCCCGCAGCGGGCACGTGGTCGCGTACATGGGCGACGACGAGCGTTTCGACTACCTCTACAAGTTCGTGTCGGACAAGAAGTTCCTGCCGGGCAACTCCTGGGTGGCCCGCAAGCACAACCTGACGCTGCTGGAGTCGGGCACGCTCTACGTGGCCGCGCTGACCGGCGACAGCCCGGCCGGGGAGATCGACGGCAGCGGCACGCTCCCCGCCGACGGCGGCTTCGGCGGCCAAGGGCGGTGGATCAAGCTGGTCAGCGGCAACCGCTCGTACGTCGACGGGATGACCGCCGCCGACGTGCTCACGTTCACCCGGCTGGCCGGTGACAAGGTCGGCGCGACCAAGATGGACCGTCCCGAGGACGTCGAGCCGAGCCTGCTCACCGGCAAGGTCTACGTGGCGTTGACCAACAACAGCGACCGGGGCAAGGCCGGCAAGGCGCCGGCCGACGAGGCGAACCCGCGTAACGCCAACAAGCACGGGCAGATCCTGGAGCTGGTCGAGGAGCGCGGCGACAACACCGCCGAGACGTTCACCTGGTCGCTGCCGATCGTCTGCGGTGACCCGGCCGACGCCTCGACGTACTTCGCCGGGTACGACAAGACGAAGGTGTCGCCGATCTCCTGCCCGGACAACGTCGCGTTCGACGCCACCGGGAACCTCTGGATCTCGACCGACGGCAACGCGTTGGGCAGCAACGACGGCCTGTTCGCCACCGCCGTCGAGGGCCCGGAGCGGGGCCACCTGAAGCAGTTCCTCACCGTGCCGCTCGGCGCGGAGACCTGCGGCCCGTTCATCACCCGGGACAACCGGTCGGTGTTCGTGGCCGTGCAGCACCCGGGTGAGATCTCCGGCGCGTCCGTGGAGAACCCGGCCTCCACCTGGCCGGACGGTGACTTCGCCAAGCCCGGCGTGGTGGTCACCTGGCGCCTCGACGGCGGCCCGGTCGGCAGCTGAGCCAACCTCGGGGCGGTCCGGCGCTGGACCGCCCGCTGGAGGGCCACCATCCGGCCAGGATGGTGGCCGTTTCAGGTCTCGGTGGCGATTCCGTCGGCGATCGCCCGCGCGACGGTGAGCAGTTTCGCCCGCACCACCCGTGCCGAGGTCATCATCTCGCTGGCCGGCAACGCGCAGGCCAGCACCACCCGCCGCTCGATGTCCTTGTCCGGGGCGACGAGCACCGCGGCGCACGCCACGCCCTGCCGGAACTGGCCCAGTTCCAGCTGCATGCCGCGCCGGTCGCCGGCGGCCAGGTCGGCCTCGAACGCCTCGACCGTGGTCAGGGTGGCGGTGGTGAACGGCCGCATGCCGTACTCCCGCAGGTAGCGGAAGCGCTGCTCGGCGGTGAGCGTGGCGAGCAGGCTCTTGCCGAGCGCGGTGGCGTGCGCGCCCTCGGCGAAGCCCGGCACCAGATCCTCCAGGTACGGCGAGCGCGGTCCCTCGGCACACGCGGTGACCGCCACCTGCCCGCCGACGAAACGGCCGAGGTAGTGACTCCAGCCGGTCTCCGCGGCGGCCCGGCGCAACGCCTCACCGACCGCGGGCGGGCCCCGGAACGCGGTGACCAGCTCACGGTAGCGGTCGGCGATCTCCAGCCCGACGATGTACGTCCCGTCCTCGCGCCGGATCACGTAGCCCTCGTACGCGAGCGTGCGCACCAGATGGTAGGTGGTGGCGACGGTCAGTTCGCAGCGGCGGGCGATCTGCTTCACGGTGAGGCCCTTCGGCGCACGGCCGACCGACTCGAGCACTCGAAGCGCGCGGGAGACGCTGCGGATCAGGTCCGAAGGCTCCGCCAGAGGGTCGCGCACAACCACCTCCGCCGCCGGGGCTTACACCATATGAAAAAAGGTCCGGGTGCGAAATGCCTGTTCGGGTCGAGGATGTCAGATCACCGGGCACAGAACGTGCATCGACAGACACGATCAGCAGCGAAAACGCGGTCGGCGTAGGTTGACCGACAATGACTGAAACTATTTCGCGAACCGGTCGGCCGGCGGCCGGGCGACCGGTTCGGGTCGGTGCCGGCGCCACCGTCACCACGATCGCCTGCGTCCTGCCCGTCTTCCTGGTCGGCGGCCTCGCCGTGCAGCTCGGCGACGAGTTGGGCTTCAGCCCGGCCGGGCTGGGGCTGGCCGTCTCGGTCTACTTCGGCATCAGCGCGCTCGCCTCGGTGCCGTCCGGCGCCCTGGTCGAGCGGTACGGGCCGGCGCCGGTGGCCCGCGTCGCCATCGTGCTCTCCGCCGGCTCGCTGCTGGCCGTGGCCGGCCTCGCCCGGTCGTACCCCATGCTGGTGGCGCTGCTCGCGCTCAGCGCCGCCGGCAACGCGCTCGGCCAGCTCGCCAGCAACGCCGCGCTGGCCGAGCACGTGCCCGCCCACCGGCAGGGGCTCTCCTTCGGCGTGAAGCAGGCCGCCATCCCGCTCTCCACGCTGCTGGCCGGCGCGGCGGTCCCCACCGTCGCGCTGACCGCCGGCTGGCGCTGGGCGTTCGTGGCGGCCGCCGGGGCCGCGCTGGCCGCGCTGCCGGCCGTACCCCGGTCCGGTCGGGACCGGCGTACCCGGTCCGCCTCCACCGCCCGGGGCGGCGGCCGGGCCGCGCTGGTGGTGGTCGGGCTGGCCGCGACGCTCGCGGCCGGCGCGGCGAACGCGCTGGGCACGTTCCTGGTCGACTCGTCGGCCGCGCGAGGGCTCTCCCCCGGCCTGGCCGGCCTGACGCTCACCCTGGGCAGCGCGGTGTGCGTGTCCGCCCGGGTCGGCGTGGGGTGGCTGGCCGACCGGCGGGCCGGCGGGCACGTCGGCGTGATCGCCGGGCTGCTGGTGGCGGGCTCCGTGGGGCTGCTCCTGCTCGCGGTGGCCGGTCCGGTGCCGCTGGTCGCCGGCGTGGTCCTCGGCTTCGGCCTCGGCTGGGCCTGGCCGGGGCTGTTGAACTTCGCGGTGGTCCGGCTCCACCCGCGGGCCCCGGCCGCCGCCACCTCGATCACCCAGACCGGCGTGTACGCGGGCGGCTGCCTGGGCCCGCTCGGTCTCGGCGCGCTGGCCGGCACGGCCGGCTATCCGGCGATGTGGCTGACCGCGGCCGGCGCCATGCTCCTCGCGGCCCTGCTCATGCTCCTCGCCGCCCGCCTGCTGTCCCGCCCCACCTGAGCCCCACCGCCGCCACGACACGCGCCGCCCAGCCGCCGGGCCGCCGGGCCGCCGGGCCGCCGGGCCGCCGGGCCGCCGGGCCGCCGGGCCGCCGGGCCGCCGGGGAAGATACTTCGCCGGGGACGGTTATGACCAGGGGTCATATTTATGACCGTGAGGTATATGCCTCAACTGCGGCCTACTCCTGGCAGAGACTACGTTCGGTAACGGTCGGGACAGCGCCGGCGTCCGCGGCCCGGCCGCACGGATATCGGTCGCGCCTGGCGACCGGAACCGGGTCAGCTGGTGCGGTCGGCGATGTAGTCGCAGAGGGATTCGAGGGCGCGGCGGGCGGGACCCTCGGGGAGCGGGGCGAGGTGGGCCCGGGCGTCCTCGGCGTAGCTGCGCACCGTCTCCCGGGCGCGCTTGAGCGCCGGGGACTCACGGAGCAGCGTGAGCGCCTCGGCGTGCAGCGCGTCGTCGACGAGCGGGCCGGTGGCCAGGATCTCCCGCAGCCGGACGCTGGCCGCGTCCGAGTCGTCGCCGGCCAGCGCGTAGAGCACCGGCAGCGTGGGCACGCCCTCGCGCAGGTCGGTACCGGGCGTCTTGCCGGACTGCACCGACTCGCTGGCGATGTCCAGCAGGTCGTCGGAGAGTTGGAACGCGACGCCGATGACCTCGCCGTACCCGGCCAGTGCCTCGATGTGCGCGGCGGACGCGCCACCGAACATGCCGCCGAAGCGGGCCGAGGTGGCGATCAGCGAACCGGTCTTCTCGGCGATCACGTGCAGGTAGTGCGCGACCGGATCGGTGCCGCGCGGGCCGACCGTCTCGGCGATCTGACCGTGCACCAGGCGGGCGAACGTGCGCGCCTGCAACCGGACCGCCTCCGGGCCCAGGTCGGCCGCGATGTCCGCGGCCCGCGCGAAGAGGAAGTCGCCGACCAGGATGGCCACCGAGTTGCTCCAGCGGGAGTTGGCGCTCGGCGCGCCCCGCCGCACGGCCGCCTCGTCCATCACGTCGTCGTGGTAGAGCGTGGCCAGGTGGGTGAGTTCCATCACCACGGCGGCCGGGACCACCTGGGCGGCCTCCGGATCGCCGAACTGGGCGCCCAACGCCACCAGCAGCGGCCGGAACCGCTTGCCGCCGGCCTCCATCAGGTGCCGGGCCGCCTCGGTGACCAACGGGTCGGCGCTGGCCACGCCGGACCACAGTTGGGCCTCGACCCGGTCGAGGACGCCCAGCACGGACGCTTCGACGCGCGGGTCGGCGAGGTGCAGGCCGAGCGCGCCGAACTGACCTGAACGCTCGCCAGCCGGGTTCACCACGTCTTCAACCATGCCACACCCGTTCGACCTGCTCGGTGAGGGGGATACGGACCCGGGGGGCCGGTACGCCACGGCGTACCGGCCCCCCGGGTGGAACCACTTCCGTCATCGGACGAATTCGGCGGCACCGGTGGTCAGGTCCAGCAGAGGCCCGGGGACCACACCGAGGACGAGCGTGGCGAGCACGCCGATCATCAGGGCGGCCGAGGTGAGCGCGCCCGGCACGGTCACCGTCGGGGTCGCCTCGCCCGGCTCCGACAGCCACATCATCACCACGACCCGCAGGTACGGGAAGGCCAGCACCATGCTGGTCAGCACGCCGGCGATCACCAGCCATGCCTGGTCGGCCTCCAGCGCCGGGCCGAAGACCGCGAACTTGCTGGTGAAGCCGCTGGTGAGCGGGATGCCGGCGAACGCCAGCAGGATGAACGTGAAGATCGCCGCGAAGAACGGCGAGCGGCGGCCCAGCCCCGCCCAGCGGGACAGGTGGGTGGCCTCGCCGTCCGCGTCCCGCACCAGCGTCACCACGGCGAACGCGGCGAGCACCGAGAAGCCGTACGCGGCCAGGTAGAACATCGTGCCCGACAGCCCTTCCTTGCTGGGGGCCAGCACACCCACCAGCAGGTAACCGGCGTTCGCGATCGACGAGTACGCCAACAGGCGCTTGATGTCCGTCTGGGTGACCGCCAGCACGGCGCCGACCAGCATGGTCAGCACCGCCACCACACCGATCACCGGCGTGAAGTCCCAGGAGGCCCCGGCGAACGCGACGTGGAACACCCGCAGCAGCGCGCCGAACGCGGCGACCTTCGTGCAGGCCGCCATGAAGCCGGTCACCGGCGTCGGCGCGCCCTGGTAGACGTCCGGCGTCCAGACGTGGAACGGCGCGGCGGCGGCCTTGAAGAGCAGACCGATGGCGAGCAGCGCCATGCCGGCGAAGAGCAGCACCTGGCTGGACGAGGACTCGCCGACCGCGGCGTGCACGGTGGCGAAGTCGACGCCGGCGCCACGGCCCGGGATGCCGGAGGTGAAGCCGTAGATCAGGGCCACACCGAACAGGAAGAACGCCGAGGCGTACGCGCCGAGCAGGAAGTACTTCATCGCCGCCTCCTGGCTCAGCAGCCGCCGGCGGCGGGCCAGCGCGCAGAGCAGGTAGAGCGGCAGCGAGAAGACCTCGAGCGAGATGAACATGGTCAGCAGGTCGTTCGCCGCCACGAAGATCAGCATGCCGCCGATCGCGAACGAGATCAGCGGGTAGACCTCGGTGGCCCCGCCGACGCCGTCGGCCTGCTTCCGGTCCTCGGGCGACTCGGCGGTGACCGCCGCGTGCGCCACGAATGCGCCGCCCCGCTCCACCGTGCGCTCGCCGACCAGCAGCAGCGCCATCACGGCCAGCACCAGGATGGCGCCCTGGAGGAAGAGCGTCGGCCCGTCCACCGCGATCGCGCCGCCGGCGGTGACCAGCCGGGCGTCGGACTTCAGGATCACCATGGTGATCGCGGCCAGCGCCGCCACCAGGGCGAGCGCGAGCTGTACCGCGTTGCGCAGCCGGCGCGGCACGAACGCCTCGACCAGGACGCCCAGCAGGGCGGCGCCCAACATGATCAGGATGGGAGCGAGCGCCGCGTAGTCGATCGACGGCAGCTTCAGTTCACTCACTTTGAAGCCTCCTGGACGCTGCCGACCTCAGGGGCGGGATCGGACTTGCCGACGTCCTGCATGGTCGCCTGGACGGCGGGGTTGATGACATCGGTGACCGGCTTGGGATAGAAGCCGAGCAGCACGATCAGCGCGATCAACGGCGCGACGACGACCTTCTCGCGCAGGCTGAGGTCCCGACGCATGCCCTCGACCTCGGTGAGCGCCGGGTTCAGCGTGCCCTGGGTGGTGCGCTGCACCATCCACAGCACGTACGCCGCCGCCAGGATGATGCCGAGCGTGGCGATCACCGCGACCGGCTTGTTGACGGTGAACGTGCCGATCAGCACCAGGAACTCGGAGACGAACGGCGCGGTGCCGGGCAGCGCCAGCGACGCCAGACCGGCGAAGAAGAGCACGCCGGCCAGCACCGGCACCAGCTTGCCCGCGCCGCCGAAGTCGCTGATCAGCGCCGAGCCGCGCCGGGCGATCAGCATGCCGACCACCAGGAAGAGCAGGCCGGTGGCGAGACCGTGGTTGAGCATGTAGAGCACCGCGCCGGTGCCGGCCTGGGTGGTGAACGCGAAGATGCCCACCCCGATGAAGCCGAAGTGCGCGATCGAGGTGTACGACACCAGCCGCTTCAGGTCGTTCTGCCCGACCGCCAGCAGCGCCGCGTAGATGATGCCGATCACGCCGAGCGCCAGCGCGTACGGCGCGAACCAGCGGGACGCCTCCGGGAACAGCGGGAGGCAGTAGCGCAGGATGCCGAACGTGCCGACCTTGTCCAGCACGCCGACCAGCAGCGCCGCCGCACCGGCCGGCGCGGCGCCACCGGCGTCCGGCAGCCAGGTGTGGAACGGGAAGAACGGCGCCTTGATCGCGAACGCGAGGAAGAAGCCGAGGAACAGCCAGCGGGCGGTGTTGGTGGCGAACTCGGCCTGGCTCAACGCCTGCCAGTCGAACGTCTTCCCGCCGACCACCCAGAGACCGATCACCGCGGCCAGCATGAACAGGCCGCCGACCAGCGAGTAGAGGAAGAACTTCACCGCCGCGTACTGCCGCTGGTGGCCGCCGTAGCTGCCGATCAGGAAGTACATCGGGACGAGCATGACCTCGAAGAACACGTAGAACAGAAAGACGTCGGCGGCGGCGAAGACGCCGATCATCGTGCACTCGAGGACGAGCAGCAGCGCGAAGTAGACCGGCACCGAACGCTTCGACTGCTCGGCGTCGTGCCACGACGCCAGGATCACCAGCGGCACCAGGATCGCGATCAGCATCAGCATGACCAGCGCGATGCCGTCCACCTCGAAGGTGAACCGCACACCCCAGTTCGGGATCCACGCGTACGACTCGCGGAACTGGAACCGGTCACCGTCGGCGGAGAAGGCGAACCACATCACCACCGAGAGCACCAGCACCAACAGCGACCAGCCGAACGCCACCAGCTTGGCCAGGTCCGGCCGCCGACGTGGCAGCAGCGCCACCACCAGCGCGCCGACCAGCGGCGCCACGGTCAGCACCGAGAGGAACGGGAAGTTGGACATTATTCGGCCTTACCTCCGTCGTGACTGCGTGGCCCGCCGGCGGGGGCGGCCGCGTTGAGGTCGATCACGCCAGCCACCCCGCCTGTACCGCCAGGAACGCCGCCACCACGAGCAGCGCGCCGGTCAGGATCGAGGTCGCGTACGACCGCACGAAGCCGGTCTGGAGCCGCCGGAGCCGGCCGGAGCCCCCGCCCACCGCGGCGGCCAGGCCGTTGACCAGCCCGTCGACGCCCCGGTTGTCGAGGAAGACGAGCGCCCGGGTGAGGAAGATGCCCGGCTTCTCGAAGACCGCCTCGTTGACGGTGTCCGTGTAGAGGTTCTTGCGGGCGGCGGTGACCAGCACGCCGGCCGGCTGCGGCTCGGTGGCCGTGCCGTTGCGGAACAGGAACCAGGCCAGCCCGGCCCCGAGCACGGTGATCAGGATGGAGAGGATGGTGATCACGGTGTGCGAGAGCACGCCGTGTGCCTCGCCACCGGCCTCCTCGCCGAGCACCGGGGTCAACCACGACACCACGCTGTCGTTGAGCGTCATCAGACCACCGGCCACCACCGAGCCGGCGGCGAGCAGGATCAGCGGGATCGTCATGAGCTTCGGCGACTCGTGCGGGTGCTCGATGTCCTCGGTCCACCGCTTCGGGCCGTGGAACGTCAGCACGAAGAGCCGGGTCATGTAGAACGCGGTGAGCCCGGCGCCGAGGAGCGCTGCCCCGCCGAACAGCCAGGCGGTCCAGCCCTCCCGTTCGAACGCGGACGCGATGATCGGCTCCTTGGAGAAGTAGCCGGAGAGCGGCGGGATTCCGATGATGGCCAGCCAGCCCATCATGAACGTCAACCAGGTGATCTTCATGTACTTCGACAGCCCACCGAAGCGGCGGATGTCCACCTGGTCGTTCATGCCGTGCATGACCGAGCCGGCACCGAGGAACATGTTGGCCTTGAAGAAGCCGTGCGCCAGCAGGTGGATGATCGCCAGCGCGTACGCGCCGCCGCCGAGGCCGACGCCGAGGAACATGTAGCCGATCTGGCTGACCGTGGACCAGGCCAGCACCCGCTTGATGTCGTCCTTCGCCGCGCCGATGACGCAGCCCATCAGCAGCGTGAGCGCACCGACGCTGACCACCACGAGCTGGAGCGTCTCGTTCGCCGAGAAGATCGGGTTGGAGCGGGCGATCAGGTAGACGCCGGCGGTGACCATGGTCGCCGCGTGGATGAGCGCGGAGACCGGGGTCGGGCCCTCCATCGCGTCCGGCAGCCACGCCTGGAGCGGGAA
The DNA here is from genome assembly GCF_040647835.1 of Micromonospora sp. NPDC049240. NCBI lineage: Bacteria > Bacillati > Actinomycetota > Actinomycetes > Micromonosporales > Micromonosporaceae > Micromonospora > Micromonospora sp. NPDC049240. The sequence continues at coordinate 86,386 of NZ_JBEZCX010000022.1, read as the reverse complement.
CTGGCCGGACTTGCCGGCCGCGCCGAGGAGCAGCAGCAGGCCGAGCACCAGCACGGTGGTGGAGGTCAGCGAGCCGACCCCGTTGAACACCTCGTCGTACTGAGTCGTGCCGAGCATGGCGAACATGACGAAGATGCCGATGGCCAGGCCGGCATCGCCGACCCGGTTCATCAGGAACGCCTTCTTGCCGGCGGTGGCCGCGCTCGGCCGGCCGTACCAGAAGGAGATCAGCAGGTACGACGCCAGGCCGACGCCCTCCCAGCCGAAGTAGAGCATCACGTAGTTGTTGCCGAGCACCAGCAGCAGCATCGCGGCGACGAACAGGTTGAAGTACCCGAAGAACCGCCGCCGGCCCTCGTCGTGCGCCATGTACTCCACGGCGTAGAGGTGGATCAGGAAGCCCACCCCGGTGATCAGCAGCACGAACACCGCGGCCAGCGGGTCGAAGAGCAGACCGAAGTCCACCTTCAGGTCGCCGACCGTGATGAACTGCCAGAGACTCGACTGGACCTGCTTGTTCTCCAGGCCACGGAGCTGGAAGAAGTACGTCAGGCCGAGCACGAACGCGGCGCCGATGGCCGCCACGCCCAGCCAGTGGCCCCAGCGGTCCGCCCGCTTGCCGAGCAGCAGCAGGACCGCCGCGCTGACCAGCGGGATCGCCACCAGCAGCCAGACACTGCCCAGCAGCCCATCCGCCGTAGCGAATTCCACAGTCTGTTCCACGACTGGCCCCTCAGTACTTCAGCAGGTTGGCGTCGTCGACGCTGGCCGAGCGCCGGGTCCGGAAGATCGCCATGATGATCGCGAGCCCGACCACGACCTCGGCCGCCGCCACCACCATCACGAAGAACGCCATGATCTGGCCGTTCAGGTCACCGTTGATCCGGCTGAACGTGACCAGGGTCAGGTTGGCCGCGTTGAGCATCAGCTCGACGCACATGAACAGCACGATCGCGTTGCGCCGGACCAGCACGCCCACGGCGCCGATGGTGAACAGCACCGCCGCGAGGATCAGGTAGTAGTCCGGGGTCATTTGTCAGTGCCCTTCAGTGCGGTCTCCTCCGACGTCATGTCGCGCACCGGCATGATCTCCGGGATGCCGCGGTCGGTCAGCCGGCCGTCCGGCAGGCGGGCCGGCGTGGCCACCGAGGAGGAGGTGGCGAAGACGCCCGGGCCGGGCTTCGGGCCGGGGTAGTTACCGGGACGGAACCGCGCCTTCATGGTGGCGACCTGGTCCATCCGGTCCTCCTTGCGCCGCTCCACGTGCGCCAGCACCATCGCGCCCACCGCGGCGGTGATCAGCAGCGCCGAGGTCAGCTCGAAGGCGAAGACGTACTTGGTGAACAGCAGCCGGGCGATGCCCTGCACGTTGCCCTCGGCGTTCGCCTGGTCGAGCCCGACCGCCCGCACGCCGTCGAGCGCGCGGTAGAGACCGGTGCCGACCAGGCCGGCGAAGCCGAGCCCGAGCACCACCGCGGCGACCCGCTGGCCGCGCAGCGTCTCGATCAGCGAGTCGGACGCGTCGCGACCGACAAGCATCAGCACGAACAGGAAGAGCATCATGATCGCGCCGGTGTAGACGATGATCTGCACCATGCCGATGAACGGGCCGGCCTGGAGCACGTAGAACACGCCCAGGCAGAGCATGGTCAGCACCAGCCAGAGCGCGGAGTGCACCGCGTTGCGGGCCCACACCATGCCGAGTGCCCCGATCAGGGCCAGCGGGGCGAGGATCCAGAACGTGACCTCCTCGCCCCCGGTCACGTCGCCCGCCGCGGCGAGCACCGTAGAAGTGGTCATACCCCTGCTCCCTTGCCCGCCTCGGACCGCTGCGCGGCCTGCTCGGCACCGGGGAAGGTCACGCCGGGGTGTTCCTCCACCGGATACTGGCCGCCCGCAGGCGAGTGCTCGGCACCGGCCGAGGTGCCCGGGTTGGTCAGCGCACCGACGTAGTAGTCCTTCTCGCTGTCGCCCAGCCGCATCGGGTGCGGCGGCTGCTCCATGCCTTCGAGCAGCGGCGCGAGCAGCTGCTCCTTCGTGAAGATCAGGTCCTGCCGGTTGTCCCGGGCCAGCTCGTACTCGTTGCTCATGGTGAGCGAACGGGTCGGGCAGGCCTCGATGCAGAGCCCGCAGAAGATGCACCGGGCGTAGTTGATCTGGTAGTTGCTGGCGTACCGCTCACCCGGGGAGAAACGCTGCTCCTCGGTGTTGTCGCCACCCTCCACGTAGATCGCGTCGGCCGGGCAGGCCCAGGCGCACAGCTCGCAGCCGATGCACTTCTCCAGCCCGTCCGGGTGCCGGTTGAGGATGTGCCGCCCGTGGTAGCGCGGCGCCGAGACCGGCGGCTTGAACGGGTAGTCGGTGGTGACGACCTTCTTGAACATGTGCGAGAAGGTGACCCCGAAGCCCTTGAACGTTCCGGTGATCGCGCCCACGTCACACCTCCCTGGACTCGGAGCCGGCGACGACGTTGGCCGGCTCCCGCTCGGCGACCACGCGCTTGGTACGCGGGCTCGGCGGAACCTGAAGATCCATCGGTGGCAGCGGGAAGCTGCCGTACGGCCGGCTGTCCGCCTGCTCCTGGGGCGACGGCTTCGGCTGCTTCTTCCGGCTCGGCCAGAAGAGCGTGGCCAGCAGCAGCACGCCCGCGCCGATGGCGGTGACGAGCAGCCGGTCCCGGGTCTGCCAGTCCTCGATCGAGCGGAGCCCGGCGAGCACCAGGATCCAGACCAGGTTGATCGGCAGCAGCACCTTCCAACCGAAGCGCATGAACTGGTCGTACCGGAGCCGGGGCAGCGTGCCGCGCAGCCAGACGAACACGAAGACCAGCAGGATCACCTTGCCGAAGAACCACAGCATCGGCCACCAACCCTCGTTGGCGCCCGACCACAGCGTGATCGGCCAGGGGGCCCGCCAGCCGCCGAGGAACAGCGTCGTGGTGACCGCGGACATGGTCACCATGGCGACGTACTCGGAGAGCATGAACAGCGCGAACTTCAGCGAGCTGTACTCCGTCATGAAGCCCGCGACCAGCTCCGACTCCGCCTCCGGCAGGTCGAACGGGGCCCGGTTGGTCTCACCGACCATGGCGATGAAGAAGATGATGAAGCTGGGCAGCAGCAGGATCGCGTACCAGCCCGGGGTGGGCAGGTCGAAGCCGCCGATGCTGAGCTGCGTGCCGTCGGCCTGTTTGGCGACGATCCCGCTCGTCGACATCGTGCCGGCGGTCATGAAGACCGCCACGATGCTCAGCCCCATGGCGACCTCGTACGAGATCATCTGGGCGCTGGAGCGGAGACCGCCGAGCAGCGGGTACGTCGAGCCGGAGGCCCAGCCACCGAGCACGATCCCGTAGACGCCCATCGAGGAGCAGGCCAGGATCACCAGCACCGCCACCGACACGTCGGTGACCTGGAGCGGCGTCCAGTGGCCGAAGATGCTCACCTTCGGGCCGAACGGGATCACCGACAGCGCGGTGACCGCGGAGATCACCGAGATGGTCGGTGCGAAGAAGAAGACCACCTTGTCGGCGGCGCGCGGGAGGATGTCCTCCTTGAACGCCATCTTCAGGCCGTCCGCGAGCGTCTGGAGCAGGCCGAACGGGCCGACCTGGTTCGGGCCGGGCCGCACCGCCATCCGGCCGACCACCCGCCGCTCGAACCAGACGCCGAGCAGCGTGGCCAGCAGGCCGAACGCGAACGCGAAGACGATCTTCCCGAGGACCAGCCACCACGGGTCCTTGCCGAAGTCGGCCAGCGTCGGGTCCTGCGCCGCGAGGTAGACCGCGTTCACTGGTGTGCACCCCCTGCGTTGAGGAGCGGACCCGGCCGTGCGGCGGCGTCCGCGGCGACGCGTCCGGCCGGAACGGCCGGTCCGTCGATGGAGCCCGCGGTCACCGTCACCACATGACCGGACGTCGCGCCGAGGCTGCGCCGCACGGTCGAACCGGGTGAGTTGGTCGGCAACCAGACGACACCGTCCGGCATCTCGGTGATCGCCGCCGGCAGGGTGACCGCGCCGCGGTCGGTGCCGACCGTGACCGGGTCGCCGTCGGCCACGCCGAGCGCCTCGGCGGTGCCCTTGCCCAGCCGGACGACCGGCAGGCGGGCGGTGCCGGCGAGGTGCTCGTCGCCGTCGGTGAGGCTGCCCAGGTCGAGCAGTTGGTGCCAGGTCGCCAGCACGGCCTCGCCCGGACCGGGCTGCGGCACGGTGGCCGGCTCGACCGAGGGGGCGGACGGCCGCTCGGTGCGGGTCCGGGGCAACGCGCCCAGCTCGCGGCGCACGCTCAGCACGTCGCCGGTGCCGAGCCGGACGTCGAGCAGCGCGGCGATCGCGTCCAGCACCCGGCCGTCGGTCATCGCGCCGGTGTCCAGCACCCGCTCGAAGGTCCGCAGCCGGCCCTCCCAGTCCAGGAAGCTGCCGGCCTTCTCGACCACCGGGGCGACCGGGAAGACCACGTCGGCCCGGCGGGCCACCGCACTCAACCGCAGTTCCAGGCTGACCAGGAACGGCACCGCGTCCAGGGCCTCCTCGGCCCGGCGCGGATCGGCCAGGTCGGCCGGGTCGACGCCGGCCACCACCAGCGCGCCGAGCTTGCCGTCGGCCGCCGCGGCGAGGATGCCGTCGGTGTCCCGGCCCGCCTGGCTCGGGATCACCCCGGCCGGCAGGTCCCACGTCTCGCCCAACTCCGCGCGGGCGGCCGGCTCGGTGACCACCCGGCCGCCGGGCAGCAGGTTCGGCAGGCAGCCCGCGTCGACCGCGCCGCGGTCACCCGCGCGCCGCGGCACCCAGGCCAGCCGGGCACCGGTACGCCGGGCCACGTCCGCCGCCGCCGACAGGCCGCCGGGCACCGCGCCCAGCCGCTCGCCGACGATCAGGATCGCGCCCGGCTGCCCCAGCGCCTCGGCCACCGTGGCGTGCTCGGCCAGCACGCTGGCCTCCTCGCCCGGCACCACCCGGGCCAGCTTGGCCCCGAGCTTCTCCAGGCCGCGGGTCGCGAACGGCGCGATCGCGTACACGGTGAGCGTCTTCTTCAGGTACGCCTTGCGCAGCCGCAGGAAGAGGATCGGGCACTCCTCCTCCGGCTCCAGGCCGACCAGCACCACGGCGGGCGCGTTCTCCACGTCCGCGTAGGTCACGTCGGTGACCCCGGCGACGCTGCTGGCCAGGAAGTCGGCCTCCTCGCGGGAGACCGGGCGGGCCCGGAAGTCGATGTCGTTGGTGTGCAACGCGACGCGGGCGAACTTGGCGTACGCGTAGGCGTCCTCGACGGTGAGCCGGCCGCCGGTCAGCACCGCCGTGCCGGTCGCGCCGTCGCGGGCCGCGCGCAGCCCCTCGGCGGCCCGGGTGAACGCCTCGCTCCAGGACGCCTCGCGCAGCTCACCGGTCTTCTCGTCGCGCACCAGCGGAGTGGTGAGGCGGTCGAACGCGCGGGCGTACTGGAAGCCCCAGCGGCCCTTGTCGCAGTTCCACTCCTCGTTCACCGCCGGGTCGTCACCGGCCAGCCGGCGCAGCACCTTGCCCCGCCGCCAGTCGGTGCGCTGCGCGCAGCCGGCCGAGCAGTGCTCGCAGACGCTGGGCGAGGAGACCAGGTCGAACGGGCGGGACCGGAAGCGGTACTGCGAGCCGGTCAGCGCGCCCACCGGGCAGATCTGCACGGTGTTGCCGGAGAAGTAGGAGTTGAAGGGGACGTCCCCCTCGTCGCCGTCCTCGCCGTACGCGTCGTCCCGGTAGATGTTGATCTCCTCGTGCGAGGAGCGTCCCATCAGGTCGATGAACTTGTCGCCGGCGATCTCCTCGGAGAACCGGGTGCACCGCTGGCAGAGCACGCAGCGCTCGCGGTCGAGCAGCACCTGGGTGCTGATCGGCAGCGGCTTCGGGTACTCCCGCTTGTGCTCGTGGAAGCGCGAGTCCGTCCGGCCGGTGGACATCGCCTGGTTCTGGAGCGGGCACTCGCCGCCCTTGTCGCACATCGGGCAGTCCAGCGGGTGGTTCAGGAGCAGCAGCTCCATCACCCCCTCCTGGGCCTTCTTCGCGACCGGCGAGGTGAGCTGGGTCCGCACCACCATGCCGTCGGCGACGGTCTGGGTGCAGGAGGCGACCGGCTTGCGCTGGCCCTCCACCTCCACCAGGCACTGCCGGCAGGCGCCGGCCGGGGCCAGCAGCGGGTGGTCGCAGAAGCGCGGGATCTCGGTGCCCAACTGCTCGGCGACCCGGATCAGCAGCGCCCCCTTCGGCGCGGTGACCTCGACGCCGTCGATGGTCAGCGTGACGGTCTCGGTCTGCTTGGCTACGTCCGTCATCAGTGCGCCCCTACCAGGGTCTTCTCCGACAGCTTCGGTGCGGTACGTCCCTCGATGTAGTCGAGGTAGTCCTGCTTGAAGTACTTCAGCGACGAGGTCACCGAGCTGGTCGCGCCGTCACCCAGACCGCAGAACGAACGGCCGAGGATGTTGTCGCAGGTGTCGAGCAGGGTGTCCAGGTCCTCGTGGGTGCCCTGGCCGGCCAGGATGCGCCGGTAGACCCGGACCATCCAGTAGTTGCCCTCCCGGCACGGGGTGCACTTGCCGCACGACTCGTGGTGGTAGAACTCCAGCCACCGGTAGGTCGCGTACACCGGGCAGTCCTGGTCCGAGAAGATCTGGGTGGCCGTGGTGCCGAGGATCGAGCCGGCCGCCGCCACCCCCTCGAAGTCCAGCGGCACGTCCAGGTGCTCGGCGGTCAGCAGCGGCGTCGACGAGCCGCCCGGCGTCCAGAACTTCAGCTCGTGCCCGGGCTGCATGCCGCCGGCCAGCTCGATCAGCTCGCGCAGCGTGATGCCCATCGAGGCCTCGTACTGGCCGGGGTTGGCGATCCGGCCGGAGAGCGAGTAGATCATCGGGCCGGACGACTTCTCCGTGCCCATGGTCTTCCACCAGTCCGCGCCGCCCAGCACGATGTACGGCACGCTGGCGATGGTGCCGACGTTGTTGACCACGGTCGGGCTCGCGTACAGGCCGTGGGTCGCCGGGAACGGCGGGCGCAGCCGGGGCTGGCCCCGGAAGCCCTCCAGCGAGTCCAGCAGCGCGGTCTCCTCACCGCAGATGTACGCCCCAGCGCCGGAGTGCACCACCAGGTCCAGGTCGAAGCCCGAGCCGAGGACGTTCCGGCCGAGGTAGCCCTTGGCGTACGCCTCGGCGACCGCGCTGCGCAGCCGGCGGGCGGCGTGTACGGCCTCGCCGCGGATGTAGATGTAGGCCCGGTTGGCCCGGATCGCGTACGAGGCGATGATGACGCCCTCGACCAGCGAGTGCGGGTCGTGGGTCATCAGCGGCAGGTCCTTGCAGGTGCCCGGCTCGCCCTCGTCGGCGTTCACCACCAGGTAGTGCGGCTTCCCGTCGCCCTGCGGGATGAAGCCCCACTTGAGCCCGGTCGGGAAGCCCGCACCGCCCCGGCCGCGCAGCCCGGAGTCCTTGATGAGCTGGATCAGGTCGTCCGGGTGCGCCTTGAGCGCCTTGCGCAGGGCGGCGTAGCCGTCCAGCTTCTCGTAGGTGCCGAGCCGCCAGGCGTCCGGCGACAGCCAGCGCTTGGTGAGCACCGGCGTGAGCTTGGCCAGCGTCTCCGGCCGAGGAGTGGTCACTTCCGGACCCCCGTTCCGTTCGCGTCCGCCGGGTCGGCGCCGTCGGCGTCCGTACCGGCTGCGGCGTCCTTGAGGTTGCGCTCCTGGGCGCCGGCCGCGTCGCCGGCGGGCTTGCCGTCGCCGGCCGGCGGGTTCGCCGCCACGCCGGCCGCCTCCGCCGCCCGCGCGTCGCGGGGCGCCGGGGCCGGGCCGTCCGTCGGGACCTTGGTGCCGGGCGCGTCCGCGACCGGGGTCCGCGCGTCCGGCTGCCGGGTCTCGGCGGTACGCACCTGCGGCGACTTGTCGTCCGGCGCCTTCACGTCCGGCGCGGTGCTGCCGCTGGCCGCCTCCGGCGTCGCCGGCTCGGCCGCGCCCGCGTTGCCCGGGGTGGCGGCCTTGGCCGGAGTGCCCGTGGCATCGGCCTTCGCCGGCGCGGGGGCCGGATTCTCGGCCTCGGCCTTCGCCTTCGCCTCGGCGGCGGCCCGGTCGGCCTCGGCCTTGCTGCGGATCGGCGTCCTCGGGTCGAAGCCCGGCACCGAGATGCCGTGCTGCTCGGCCAGGCGCAGGCCGCGCAGGCTCGGCTCGCCCGGCCCGCCGTCGGCCACCGCGCCGTCCCGCTCGTCGGCGAAGCCGGCGAGCTGGACCGCCATCTCCTTGAGCGTGCAGAGCCGCGCGCCCCGGGTCGGCATCGGACGACCGCCGGCCTGCAACTCCTGCACCACGCCGAGCGCGCCCTGCGGCTCCACGTTGTCGAAGAAGTCGTAGTTGACGGTCATCACCGGGCCGTAGTCGCACGCCGCCAAACACTCGGCGTGCTCCAGGGTGATCTTCCCGTCGGCGGTGGTCTCCTCGTGCCCGACGCCCAGGTGCTCGGCGAGCGTGTCGTAGACCGCCTGACCGCCCAACACGTCGCACATCGTGTTGGTGCAGACGCTGACCAGGTAGTCACCGGTCGGCTTGCGCTTGTACATGGTGTAGAAGGTGGCGACGGCGCCGACCTGGGCCTTGTTCAGCCCGAGCACCTCGGCGCAGAACTCGACGCCGGCCGGGGAGACGTACCCCTCCTCGGACTGCACCAGGTGCAGCAGCGGCAGCAGCGCCGAACGGGACCGGTCCGCCGGGTACCGGGCGATGATCTCCCGCGCCCGCAGCCGGGTCTCCTCAGTGAACACGTTCATCGGTCACAACCACCCATCACGGGGTCCAGCGAGGCGCCACCGGCGATCACGTCGGCGATCAGGCCGCCCTCGGCCATCGCCGGGAGGGCCTGGAGGTTGACGAAGCTCGGCTCCCGGTAGTGCACCCGGTAGGGCCGGGTGCCGCCGTCGGAGACCGCGTGCACGCCCAGCTCGCCGCGGGGCGACTCGATGCCGACGTAGACCTGGCCCGGCGGGACCCGGAAGCCCTCGGTGACGAGCTTGAAGTGGTGGATCAGCGACTCCATCGACTGACCCATGATCTTGGCGACGTGCTCCAGCGAGTTGCCCATGCCGTCGACGCCGATGGCGAGCTGCGCCGGCCAGGCGATCTTCTTGTCGGAGACCATCACCGGGCCCGGCTTCAACCGGTCCAGCGCCTGCTCGACGAGCTTCAGCGACTCCCGGATCTCGGCCAGCCGGACCAGGTAGCGGCCCCACACGTCGCCGTCGGTGTGGGTCGGCACGTCGAACTCGTACGTCTCGTACCCGCAGTACGGCATGGTCTTGCGCAGGTCCCAGGCGAGCCCCGCCGAGCGGAGCACCGGGCCGGTGATGCCGAGCGCCACGCAGGCGGTCACGTCGAGCACCGCGACGTTCGTGGTGCGCTCGATCCAGATCGGCTGGCCGGAGAGCAGGTTCTCGTACTCCTTGAGCTTCTTCGGCATCAGCACCAGGAAGTCGCGGATCTTGCGGATCGCGTCGTCCGGCACGTCCTGCGCCACCCCGCCCGGCCGCACGTACGCGTGGTTCATCCGCAGGCCGGTGATGGTCTCGAAGATGTCGAGGATGTACTCCCGCTCGCGGAAGCCGTACAACATCATGTTGATCGCGCCCAGCTCCATGCCGGTGGTGGCCAGCCAGACCAGGTGCGAGGAGATCCGGTTGAGCTCCATCATCAGCACCCGGATGGTGGTGGCCCGCTCGGTGACGTCGTCCGTGACGCCGAGCAGCTTCTCCACCGCGAGCGCGTACGCCGTCTCGTTGAAGATCGGCGAGAGGTAGTCCATCCGGGTCACGAACGTCGAGCCCTGGACCCAGTTGCGGTACTCCAGGTTCTTCTCGATGCCGGTGTGCAGGTAGCCGACGACGGAGCGGGCCTCGCGGACCGTCTCGCCCTCCAGCTCCAGGATCAGCCGGAGCACGCCGTGCGTGGACGGGTGCTGCGGACCCATGTTGACGACGATCCGCTCGTCGTTGATCGGGTCGGTGCCGGAGACGACCTGGTCCCAGTCCCCACCGGTGACGGTGAAGACCTTGCCCTCGGTGGTCTCGCGCTCGGTCGCGTAGTTCGACGTGGTCACTGGTAGGACCTCCTACGGTCCGGCGGGGGAATTTCCGCACCCTTGTACTCGACGGGTACGCCGCCGAGCGGGTAGTCCTTGCGCTGCGGGTGCCCCTCCCAGTCGTCCGGCATCAGGATCCGGGTCAGGTTGGGGTGGCCGTCGAAGACGATGCCGAACATGTCGTACGTCTCCCGCTCCTGCCAGTCGGCGGTCGGGTAGACGGCGGTGACGCTCGGCAGGTGCGGCTCCTCGACGGAGACCGCGGCCTCCAGCCGGACCTGCCGCCGGTAGGTCATCGAGGTGAGCTGGTAGACCACGTGCAGCCGACGCGCGTCGGCGCCCAGGTAGTCCACCCCGGACACCGAGGAGAGCAGCTCGAAGCGGAGCGACATGTCGTCGCGCATCACCTGGCAGACCTCGGCGATCCGCTCCGGGCGGACGTGCAGGGTCAGCTCGCCCCGGTCGACCACGACCTTCTCGATCGCGTCACCGAAGGCCGGGTACGCCTCCTCCAGCGCGTCCCGCACCTCGTCGAAGTAGCCCCCGTACGGCCGGGTGGCCTCCTCGATCGGCTTGCGCTGGCGGACCAGGCCGCCGTAGCCGGAGACGTCACCGGTGCCCTGGTTGCCGAACATGCCCCGCCCGGCCGGGCTGGCCGGCGGGTACTCCGCCGGCGCGGTGCTGCTGGCCCCGGCGGGAGTGGTCGGCACCGGGACCCCGCCGTCGTTGTTCCTGTCGTTCGGCGAGGTCATTTCGGGCCCCCCTGCGTCTGGAGGTGGTTCTGCGCCTTCATCCAGTTCTCGATCCGCAACTGTTCCTCGCGTCCCTCGCGGACCGCCTTCGTCCACTCGGCACGCCGGGCCTTGTCGTTGCGGTACGACGACGGCATCGAGCCGTACGGCACGACGGGCACGTCACCGCGCTCCTTGCGGGCCTCGTGCATCTTGCGGCCGTTCGGGCCCAGCGGCTCGTACATGATCTTCTCGCGCAGCTTGAGCACCGCGTCGATGAGCATCTCCGGCCGGGGCGGGCAGCCGGGAAGGTACATGTCGACCGGGACGACGTGGTCGACGCCCTGCACGATGGCGTAGTTGTTGAACATGCCGCCGCTGCTGGCGCAGACGCCCATCGAGATGACCCAGCGGGGCTCGGCCATCTGGTCGTAGATCTGCCGCAGCACCGGGGCCATCTTCTGGCTGACCCGGCCGGCCACGATCATCAGGTCCGCCTGCCGGGGCGAGGCGCGGAAGACCTCCATGCCCCACCGGCCCATGTCGTAGTGCGGGCCACCGGCGGCCATCATCTCGATGGCGCAGCAGGCCAGACCGAAGGTGGCGCCCCAGACGGACGACTTCCGCGACCAGTTCACCAGCTTCTCGACGCTGGTGAGCAGGACGCCGGAGGGAAGCTTCTCCTCGATGCCCATCTGCTACCTCCTCAGTCCCAGTCCAGGCCGCCGCGCCGCCACACGTAGGCGTAGGCGACGAAGACCGCGACGATGAACATGACCATCTCCACGAAGCCGAAGATCGGCAGGGCGTCGAAGGAGACCGCCCAGGGGTAGAGGAAGATGATCTCGATGTCGAAGACGATGAAGAGCATCGCCGTCAGGTAGAACTTGATCGGGAACCGGCCGCCGCCGACCGGCTGCGGGCTCGGCTCGATGCCACACTCGTACGCCTCGAGCTTGGCCTTGTTCAGACGCCGGGGGCCGGCGAATCGGGCAGCGGCCACGGAGAACAGCGCGAACCCCGCGGCGAGGGCGAACAGCCCGATGATGGGTGCATAAGGAGAGAGCGTCATCGTTGTCCCCTGCTCGTCCTTCCCTGACCTCGGTGGTTGGCCAAAATCACACTATTCACGTCCCTGACGACAGCGGTCGGCGGGGGTCGATCTCTCCGCTCCGTGGTCGGTCGACCGCGGGCCGGTGGTCTCCTCACACGGCCGGGGCCACCTTCGTCATGGCGTTGATGACCCGGTCCATCGCGTCCCCGCCGCGCGGGTCGGTCAGGTTCGCCAGCAGCTTCAGCACGAAGCGCATCAACATCGGGTGCGGCATGCCGTGCTTGGTGGCCATCCGCATCACCTCGGGCCGACCGATCAGCTTCACGAAGATCCCGCCGAGCCGGTAGTAGCCGCCGAAGCGGGCCTTCAGCTCCTGCGGGTACGCCATCAGCGCCCGTTCCCGCTCCGCGCCGGCCGGGCGGGCGAGCGCCTGCACGGCGACCTCGGCGGCCAGCTCGCCGGACTCCATCGCGTACGCGATGCCCTCGCCGTTGAACGGGTTGACCATGCCGCCGGAGTCGCCGACCAGCAGCACGCCGCGGCTGTAGTGCGGGACCCGGTTGAAGCCCATCGGCAGCGCGGCGCCGAGGATCGGCCCGTCCGCGTTGGCCTCGTCGGTCATCCCCCAGTCCTCCGGGGTGTTGGCCAACCAGTCGGTGAGCAGCCGGCGGTAGTTCGTCCTGCCGAACGCCGTGGAGGAGTTGAGCACGCCGAGGCCGACGTTCACCCGGCCGTCGCCGAGACCGAAGATCCAGCCGTAGCCGGGCAGCAGCGCGTCGTTGCCCTTGGCGCGCAACTCCAGCCAGGACTCCAGGTAGTCGTCGTCGTGCTTGGCGGGTGAGCGGTAGTAGCGGCGGACCGCCACCCCGATCGGCCGGTCCTCCCGCTTGGCCATGCCGAGCGCGAGCGGGAACCGTCCGGAGACGCCGTCCGCGGCGACCACCAGTGGCGCGTGGAAGGTGGCCGGCTCCTTGTCCGGGCCGACCTCGGCCTGCACGCCGGTCACCCGGTCGTCGGCGTCGAGCACCGGGGCGAGGACGTTGACGCCGGTGCGCAGCTTCGCGCCGGCGGCGACGGCCCGCTGGGCGAGCAGGTCGTCGAAGTCGAGCCGGGTCCGGACCAGGCCGTAGTTGGGGAAGCTGGCCAGGTCGGGCCAGTCCAGCTCCAGGCGTACCCCGCCGCCGATCACCCGCAGGCCCTTGTTGTGCAGCCAGCCGGCCTCGGGCGAGGTGTCCACACCCATCCGGACGAGCTGCCGTACGGCGCGGGGCGTGAGCCCGTCGCCGCAGACCTTCTCCCGGGGGAACTCCGTCTTCTCCAGCAGCAGCACGCGTACGCCGTGCCGCGCCAGGTGGTATGCCGTGGCCGATCCTCCGGGACCGGCGCCCACGACGATGACGTCGGCGTCGTTCTCCACCGCGGTCATCCGCGCCTCCTCCCGCATGCTCGTGAAATGCTTCACAAGCCGATCGGGTTGGAGTCTATGACCGGCGTTACACCTGTATGCGCTGAGGGGGTCCTAACTTCCCGGAAACCGGCTGGTAAGGGAGCGGAGATCGGTCACGGGCGGGCCGGTGCGGCCGGTCCCAGCCCGGCGTCGAGCCGGATGGTCTCGGGCAGATGGTCACGCAACGCGCCTCCGGCCGCCCGGTCCAGTGCCGCCAGCACCTCGGCGACCACCTGGCGGACCTCGGTGGGATCCGCGCCGGCCAGCTCCTTGAGCTGCGCGATCAGCTCCGCGGCGTCGTCGTCGTTGGCGGCGGCGTGGTCGGGTCCCGTCATGGGCGCGAGCCTACGGCGCGAATCATCCTCAAGCCGGACATTCACGAAATGCCCGGCCGCGAGCCGGACCGATCAGTTCCGGACGGCCCGGTGCAGCGCGACGACGCCGCCGGTCAGGTTCCGCCACGCCACCCGACCCCAGCCGGCCACGCCGACGCGCGCCGCCAGCGCCGCCTGGTCCGGCCAGGCCCGGATCGACTCGGCGAGATAGACGTAGGCGTCAGGGTTGCTGGAGACCGCGCGCGCCACCGTCGGCAACGACCGCATCAGGTACGACAGGTAGACCGTGCGGAACGCCGGGTTGACCGGGGTGGAGAACTCACAGACCACCAGCCGCCCGCCCGGCCGGGTGACCCGGGCCAGTTCACGCAGGGCGGCGTCGGTGTCGTTCACGTTGCGCAACGCGAAGGAGATGGTCACCGCGTCGAAGCTGGCGTCCGCGAACGGCAGCCGCAGCGCGTCGCCGGCCAGCAACGGCACCGCCGGCCGGGTGCGCTTGCCGGCGTGCAGCATGCCCAGCGACAGGTCCGCGCCGACCGCGTACGCCCCGGAGTGGGCCAGCTCCTCGGTCGAGACGCCGGTGCCGGCGCCCACGTCCAGCACCCGCTCGCCGGGGCGCAGCCCGAGCGCCGCCCGGGTGGCCCGCCGCCAGGACCGGTCCTGCCCGAAGGAGAGCACGGTGTTGGTCAGGTCGTAGCGGGCCGCCACGCCGTCGAACATGGCGGCGACCTCGTGCGGCTGCTTCTCCAGGCTGGCGCGTCGGCCCTGCGGGGTACGGCTCACCCCTCCACTCTGCCAGCCGCACCGACCCGGGTACGGCGCGGGGGCGAGGTGGTCGCCCACCCCGCCCCCGCCGTGTCCGGAGCGTCCGGCTCAGTCCCCGGTGCGCTCGTCGGTCGGGGCGACCAGGACCACCCTGCGGCGGCGGGACAGCACCACCAGCGCCGCGCCGGCGGCCAGCACGAGCGCGCCGATGCCGCCGATCAGGCCGACCTGCATACCGGTCACCGGCAGGCCGCCGTCACCGGAGCCACCGCCGCTGCCGCCACCCGTGGTCGGGGTCGGGACCGCGGTCGCGCCACCGCTCGGGGTGGGCCCGGCGGTCGGGGTGCCGGACGGCGTCGGGTTCGGCGTCGGCTGCCCGCTCGGGTCGACGAAGACGTCGAACTGGGCGATGTTGTCGTCGTCGTCGACCTCGGCGAAGGCGCGGCGCTGCGTCGAGCTGGCGACCCGCGGCTCCTCCTCGGGCTGGCCGGATGCGGCGTCCAGGCCCTCGGCCCAGACGAAGCCGGGCCGGAGCAGCTTCTCGGTCACGTCCGCGCCGACCATCACCCGCACGTCGGCGGTGTAGAACTGGCCGGGCTTCAGCACCGCGCCCCGGTCCTCGCAGTACGCCCGCGCGAAGCCGCCCAGGTCCTGCTCGACGCAGCCCTCGGGCAGTTCGGCGAAGGTGACGCCGGCCGGCAGCGTGATGCCGTACGCGACGCCGGTGGCCTTGCGGCTGCCGTCGTTGAACACGGCCCAGTCCAGCGGCACGGTCTCGCCCGGCCGGACCGGACGCAGATTCGCCTCACCGACCTCGTCGCCGTCGACCTGCACGCCGGCGTACACGTCCTGCACCCAGGTGGTGAGGTCGTAGCCGGGGGCGGTCACGGTGATGTCGTGCTCGACCGAGTTGTTCTCCAGGTCGGGGTCGGCGGTGGCCGCGCTGATGGAGACCTTCAGCGTGCCGGCCGCGCCCTTGCCGCCGGTGGAGAAGAGCGGGATGCCGAAGTCCTCGGTGGTGCCCGCGGCGAGGTCGCCGAGCAGGCAGGTGAAGGAGGTGCCGGTCACCTCGCAGCCCTCCGGGACCAGCACGCCGACCTTGCGGTCCTTCAGGCCCTTCGTCTCCACCGTGACCCGGACGCCCTTCGCGTCGACGGCGCCGGTGGTGTTGTCCACCTGGAACTTGAACGGCTTGGCCCGGGCCTCGTCGACGCCCTTGGCGAGCTGGTAGCTGAGCGGGACGAGCTGAAGGTCGGCCTCGTCGGCGGCGTGCGCCGGGCCGGCGACGGCGGCGAGACCGGCGGTGGAGAACAGCGCCACCACACCGGCACGCGCCAGAGTGGATCGGTATCGGAAGGTCATGGTTCCCCCGGGGGTAGGGACGTGCCGATCAGGCACGGAACGAACGGACGGTACCGGAGCGACGCGGCGCGGCGCCAGCGTCCCACGGGTGGGAATTGCCACCGTCCCCGACCGACAGCAGGGGCGGGATGGTCACCCATCCCGCCCCTGGCCGCGGTGCGTTATGTGAACGGCCCTCATGGGCCGATGGAGGACGACGGTCCGCCGAACGCCGCCAGCGTAGCCGCGAGGACGACCAGCGTGGCCACGCTCGCCCGGGTCGCCGCCGACCTGTTACCTGGCAGCTCGCGGCCCGGATGGGCGGTGTCGAGCGGGGACGTTAGCGGCTCCCGATCAGGCCCGTCGAGGGCCACGCCGAAGCTCCACCGGAAACGTGACGACACCCGGCCGCACGACGCCCCCGACCGACCGAACGGTGGACCGGTCAGCTCGCCTCCACCAGCGGCAACGACTTCCCGACGCCGCCGCCCGGCAGCGCGATCGAGGAGAAGTGCGAGACCACGCGGTCGTCGCTCGGGTCGTCGGCGGGCGTGCGGTGCACCGCGAGCCGGCGGTAGAGCGTGTCCCGCTGGGCCGGGATCCGGTCCGCCGACCGGATCATGCCGATCAGCTCGTGCAGGTTGGACCGGTGCCGGGCGCCGGCCGAGGAGATGACGTTCTCCTCCAGCATGATCGAGCCCAGGTCGTCCACGCCCATGTGCAGCGCGAGCTGCCCGACGTCCTTGCCCGTGGTCAGCCAGGAGGCCTGGAGGTGCGGCACCGTCTCGAAGAAGAGCCGGGCCACCGCGACCAGGCGCAGGTATTCCAGCGCGGTGGCCTGGGTGCGGCCCTTCAGGTGGTTGTTCTCCGGCTGGTACGTCCACGGGATGAAGGCCCGGAAGCCGCCGGTGCGGTCCTGCACGTCCCGGATCATCCGCAGGTGCTCGATGCGCTCCGCGTTGGTCTCGCCGGTGCCCATCATCATCGTCGCGGTCGACTCCAGGCCCTGCCGGTGCGCCAGCTCCATCACCTCGAGCCACCGGGCGCCCGACTCCTTCAGCGGCGCGATCGCCTTACGCGGCCGGTCCGGCAGCATCTCGGCGCCGGCGCCGGCGATCGAGTCCAGGCCGGCCGCCTTGATCCGGGCGATGGCCTCGTCCAGGCTCACGCCGGAGACCTTCGCCATGTGCAGGATCTCGCTCGGGCCGATCGAGTGGATGGCGAGCTGCGGGTAGGCCCGCTTGACCGAGGAGAACAGCTCCTCGTAGTAGTCCACGCCGTAGTCCGGGTGGTGGCCGCCCTGGAGCATGACCTGGGTGGCGCCCAGCTCGACCGCCTCGCCGCAGCGGCGCAGGATCTCCTCGGTCGGGTGGGTCCAGCCCTCGGCGTGCTTGGGGGCCCGGTAGAACGCGCAGAACTTGCACGCCGTCACGCAGACGTTCGTGTAGTTGATGTTGCGGTCGATCAGGTAGGTGACGATGTTGTCCGGGTACCGGCGCCGCCGTACCGCGTCGGCCGCCTCGCCCAGCGCGTGGAAGGGCGCCTCGGTGTAGAGCAGCAGCGCCTCCTCGGGCGTGATCCGCCCGCCGTCCGCGCCGCGCTGCAGGATGTCGTCGATCTCCCGGTTCGCCGTCACGCCACCGAGCCTACGTCGCGGTCCCAACGGCGGACACGCCCACCTCGGCCAGGTGACGAGGGCCGCAGTCGCCGAATCAGGCGAGTCCCGGGCTCGCCACCGGCAGTCCCACAGCCTTGGCCGCCTGCAACAGACGCCGGTCGTACGTCACGAAGGCCTCGAACTCCGTGACCGCCTGGCGGGCCAGAATCTCCGCGGTGGCCAGGTGGATCGCGTCCAGGCTGCGCAGCGTCGGTTCGGCGTACGCGCCGGCGGTCGCCCGCACCGCCGCGTCGATCTCGACCCGGTAGAGCCGGCCCAGCACCGACGGGACACCCACCAGCGCCTGCGGAGCGGCCCGACGCAGCGCCCTTGGCACCTCGACCTCGACCAGCACCGACGAGACCAGGGCAGTCCCGGAACGGTCGTTCAACCAGCCGATCAGATCCGGCGTCTCCTCCTCGCGTCGGAGCATCTTGATGACCGCCGCGGAGTCGAGGTAGATCACCAGCGCTCCTCATCGCGCGCCTCGACCAGGGCCGCCACAACGTCCACCGACGCATCACCGAGAACCGGAGGCATGGGCACCGGGCCGACCGCCGTCGGTGCCGAGGCGCGCCCTTCGGCGACGAGTCGACCCAGGAGGGCATCGCCGGCCAGCACCGGAACCAGACGGGCGATGGGCTCACCGCGGTCGGTCACCTCGACCGTCTCACCCGCGCGTACCCGCGCCAACACCCGGCTGGTGTGCTGGTTCAGCTCTCGTATCGAGATCTGCTCCATCAACAAAGTGTAGAACGAATCGTTCTACCCGGCATCGTCCCCGACCGCGGCGCGACCCGCGCCGCGCACACACTCGTGGCGTCACGCGTCGTAGTCGACCGTCAGCTGCTCGGTCACCGGGCTGGACTGGCAGGTCAGGACGTAACCGGCGGCCACCTCGTCCGGCTCCAGCGCATAGTTGCGGGCCATCGTCACCTCACCGGAGGTGACCCGGGCCCGGCAGGTCGAGCAGACCCCGCCCTTGCACGCGTACGGCAGCTCGCCCCGCACCCGGAGCGCGGCGTCCAGCACCCGCTCGTCCCGGCGCATGGTGAAACTCGACGAGCGCCCGTCCAGCACGATCGTCACCTCGGCGCCCGCGCCCGGCTGCTCGACCGGGCGGCGCACCGGCTCCGGCGGGGCGTCCACGTGGAACAGCTCGGTGTGCACCGCCGCGTCGGGCACGCCGCGCCCGGCCAGCACCGCCCTGGCGTCCACCACCATGCCGTACGGGCCGCAGAGGAACCACTCCTCGATCTGGTCGCCCGGCACCACGGTGTCCAGCAGCCGGGTCAACCGGTCCGCGTCGATCCGCCCGGACAGCAGCGCCGACTCGCCCATCTCGCGGCTCAGCACGTGCACCAGGTGCAGCCGGGTCGGGTAGCGGTCCTTCAGGTCGGCCAACTCCTCGGCGAACATCACCGTGTTCGCCGTGCGGTTGCCGTACACCAGGGTGAAGGTGCTCTGCGGCTCGACGGCCAGCGCGGTCGCGACCAGGCCGAGCACCGGCGTGATGCCGGAACCGGCGACCACCGCGCCGTACCGGCGGACCCGGTCCGGCGTGAACGCGGAGGTGAAGTGCCCGAGCGGCGGCAGCACCTCGACGGTGTCCCCGTCGCGCAGCGCGCCGCAGGCATATCCGGAGAACGCCCCGCCCGGGACCTCGCGCACCCCGATCCGCAACCGGCCGTGCCGGGCCAGCTCGTCCGGGGTGGAACAGATCGAGTACGACCGTCGCGCCTCCGCGGACTCCGGGTCGTCGGCGACGGCCGGACGGCGGACCGTGAGGTGCTGCCCGGCGGAGAACGCGAACGTCTCCCGCAGCTCCTCCGGCACCGCGAAGGTGATCGACACGGAGTCGTCGGTGAGCCGGTCGACAGCGGCGACCGGCAGCGGGTGGAAGACCGGCCGGCGGCGGACCGGCCGGGTGATGGTGACAGTCACAGCGCCTTCAGGTGGTCGAAGGGTTCGGCACAGGAGCGGCAGCGCCACAGCGCCTTGCAGGCGGTGGAGCCGAACCGGCTGACCTGCGTGGTCTCCGGTGATCCGCAGCGCGGGCAGCGGACCGCCAGGGTCAGCGGCACCACCGTCTCGTCGCCGCGCGGGGCGGGCGGGGCGATGCCGGCGGCGGCCAGTTTGGCCCGGCCGGCGTCGGAGATCCAGTCGGTGGACCAGGCCGGTGCGTAGACGGTGCGAACCTCGGCGTCCGGATGCCCGGCGGCGGCGAGCGCCCGGCGGATGTCCGCGCGGATCACGTCCATGGCCGGGCAGCCGGTGTAGGTGGGGGTGATGGTGACGACGACCCGGCCGGTGGCCGGCTCCTCCTCGACCGCGCGCAGGATGCCCAGCTCATCGATGGTGATGACCCGGATCTCCGGATCCACCACCGCCGCCACGGCCGCCCTGGGGTCGGTCACCAGTGCCACCCTCTGTTCGCGACTGCGGGGCTCCGCCGCGCTGCACTCCTCGCGCTCACCAGTGCGCTCCGGGGTGGGCTCGGTGCAGCACCTGCATCTCGGCCAGCAGGTAGGAGAGGTGCTCGGTGTGCACGCCGTCCCGTCCCCCGCCGGGCGTCCAGCGAGTCTCCGGCCGGGTCAGCGTGGCCTCGTCCAGCACCGCGGCCACGGTGGCGTCGAAGTCGGCCCGCAGCGTGGCCGGGTCGACCGGCGCCGCCGGGTCGCTGGTGAACAGCTCGTGGACGTACGGCCAGACCTGGTCGACCGCGTCCTGCATGCGACGGTGCGACTCGTCGGTGCCGTCGCCGAGCCGCTTCACCCAGAGCGAGGCGTGGTCCAGGTGGTACGCCGACTCCTTACGCGCCTTCGCGCCGACCGCGGCCAGCCGGTCGTCCCCGCAGCCGGCGAGCGCGGTGTAGAGCGGAAGCTGCCAGGCGGCCAGGAAGAAAAGCTTCGCCACGGTCACGCCGAAGTCGCCGTTGGGCAGCTCGACCAGCAGACAGTTGCGGAACTCCCGGTCGTCGCGCAGGTAGGCCAGGTCGTCCTCGTCCCGGCCGGCGCCCTCCAGCTCGCCCGCGTACGTGAGCAGCAGCCGGGCCGCGCCCAACTGGTCGAGGGCGATGTTGGCCAGCGCGATGTCCTCTTCCATCTCCGGCGCGCGGGTGGTCCACTCGCCGAGCCGCTGCGCCGCGATCAGCGCGTCGTCGCCGAGGGCGAGCGTGAAGTCGAAGAGGCCGCTCACAGGGCCGCCTTCCGTTCGCGACTGCGGGGCTCGCAAAACCGGCTCACTCCTCGCGCTCACAGGGCCGCCTTCCGTTCGCGACTGCGGGGCTCGCAAAACCGGCTCACTCCTCGCGCTCACAGGTGCGACACCCCGTCCGGCACCTCGTAGAACGTGGGGTGGCGGTAGACCTTGTCGGCCGCCGGGTCGAAGAACGCGTCCTTCTCGTCCGGGCTGGACGCGGTGATCGCGCCCGCCGGCACCACCCAGATGGAGACACCCTCCTGCCGGCGGGTGTAGAGGTCGCGGGCGT
Source organism: Micromonospora sp. NPDC049240 (assembly GCF_040647835.1). Lineage (NCBI taxonomy): Bacteria > Bacillati > Actinomycetota > Actinomycetes > Micromonosporales > Micromonosporaceae > Micromonospora > Micromonospora sp. NPDC049240. The sequence goes on along the minus strand of NZ_JBEZCX010000022.1, from coordinate 65,487 downwards.
TGCGCAGCGCCAACTCGGCGTCGGGGGCGTGCAGGCTGCCGACGTGGGTGTGCGACAGGCCGCGCCGGGCCCGCACGAACACCTCCCACAGGGGCGAGGACTGACCACTCATGCCGTGCTGACCGGGCATGCCCTCACGGCCCTCGCTTCGCTCGGTGCGTTCGCTCATGCCGCCACCGGTTCCTTCCGCTCCACCCGCTTCGCGGCGTACGCCGCGGCGGCCTCCCGTACCCACGCGCCGTCGGCGTGGGCCCGCTGCCGGTGCGCCATCCGCTCCCGGTTGCACGGCCCGTCACCCTTGATCACCCGCATCAGCTCGGCGTAGTCGGGCTGCGTGTAGTCGTACGCCTGCCGCTCGTCGTTCCAGCGCAGGCCCGGGTCGGGGATGGTCAGGCCGAGCACCTCCGCCTGGCCGACGCACATGTCGACGAAGCGCTGGCGCAGCTCGTCGTTGGAGAAGCGCTTGATCTTCCAGGCCATGGACTGCGCGCTGTGCGTGGAGTCGCCGTCCGGCGGGCCGAACATCGCCAGTGACGGGTACCACCAGCGGTCCAGCGCGTCCTGGGCCATCGCCTTCTGGGCTCCGGTGCCGTGTGCCAGCGTGTGCAGGATCTCGTAGCCCTGACGCTGGTGGAACGACTCCTCCTTGCAGACCCGGATCATGGCGCGGGCGTACGGGCCGTAGGAGCAGCGGCACAGCGGCACCTGGTTGACGATCGCGGCGCCGTCCACCAGCCAGCCGATGGCGCCCACGTCGGCCCAGGTCAGCGTGGGGTAGTTGAAGATCGAGCTGTACTTCTGCCGGCCGTCGAGCAGCAGCTCCACCAGCTCGTCGCGGCTGATGCCGAGCGTCTCGGCCGCCGCGTACAGGTAGAGCCCGTGGCCGGCCTCGTCCTGCACCTTGGCCAGCAGGATGGCCTTGCGCTTGAGCGAGGGGGCCCGGCTGATCCAGTTCCCCTCCGGCTGCATGCCGATGATCTCGGAGTGGGCGTGCTGGGCGATCTGCCGGATCAGCGTCTTCCGGTACGCCTCGGGCATCCAGTCCCGGGGTTCGATCTTCTGGTCGGCGTCGATCACGTCGGCGAAGTACGCCTCGAAGTCTTCGTCCGGCCCGGGGCCGCCCCGGCGGGCCCGCGCCGCGGCCTCGCGCAGCGCCGCCTCCGCGGCTTCCACCTCGCCGAGCAGGCCGCCGCCCGGAGCGTCCTCGGGCGGGGCGAAGTCGTTGCCATACATGAGGCCAGTGTTACAGCTCGCGACGCATGACACCAGAGGGTGTAACAGGATTCCGCAATCACCTCCGGTGGCCACGCGGAAGCCGAGGGTGGTCGCCCCTGAGCTGGGGAAACGTTTGTGACGTCGACCACTCGCCGGAAATGAAACCCCCCACGAGCCGCATATCTGCTCAATATCCCGCCCACCCGGCGAGTCGCCGGGTGTCGGGATCTGGCGGAATGCCAGTCCGGAAGTAGACTTCCCCCGGCACACCGATCGGCTGCCGTTGATCGCCACCTTTCAGGCCACCGTCCCCCGGCCTCGTGGTCATCGGGCCGAACACATGCGGAAGCCGGTCCCCCCGGCCATACATCTGGAGTTCACCCACTCATGCGACCTCGCGTGACCATGGTGCTCGCCGTCGTGGCAGTGCTCGTCGGCGGCGGCATGCTGGTGCCCGCCGCGTACGCCCAGCTCTCCGGCGGAGACGGCCCGAGCAGCCTCGGCGGCTTCGGCGGCGGCACCGAGCAGGTGCCGGCGCCCGCCCCGAGCGCGCCCCCGTCCCCGACGCTCGCCGACGCCCCGGTCTCGGTGGACTTCCGGGGCGACTTCTTCTCCTGGGCGCTGATGGACCGCACGACCGGCACCGTCACCGGCGCGAAGAACATGAACCGGACCAGCTCCACCGAGTCGATGCTCAAGACCTGGATCGTCTCCGACTACCTGCGCCAACTCGGCGACAAGGAGCCCACCGCCGAGCTGAAGAAGGCGGCGAGCGTGGCCATCCGGGACAGCAACGACGACGGCGCGAACCGGGTCTACCGGGCGGCCGGCGGCTCCTACCAGAAGCAGCCGGGCAACAAGCTGAACCCGGTGCTCCAGCGCGCCGTCAAGATCTGCGGCCTGACCGACACCAGGGCCGGCACCGTGCCCGCGTACCTGGGTTGGTGGAGCTTCACCGAGATGTCCCCCCGGGACGCGGTCCGGCTCGGCGACTGCATCGCCGACGGCAAGGCCGCCGGGCCGAAGTGGACGAAGTGGGTCATGAACGAGATGGCCAACGTCCGGGGCAGCATCAAGAGCCAGCAGGAGAAGTCCGGCGGCGGCAAGTGGGGCATCATCGACGGCCTGCCCGCCTCGATCAAGGCCCAGGGCCCGGTGAGCATCAAGAACGGCTGGACCCGGCTCGCCTACGACGGCAACTGGCACGTCAACTGCCTGGCAGTCACCGACAAGTGGAGCCTCGCGGTGATGATGCGCTATCCGGGCGCCGTCGGCCTGTGGTACGGGTCGAAGCTCTGCGCGAGCGTCGCCACGCAGCTCGTCACCCCGCAGCCCGGCGCGGCGCTCAAGGTGCCGCAGCAGCCGATCGGGAAGCTCTGATGGCCGGCGCCCGGCGACGGCCCGGCAGTCACCGCCGCCCGCTGGCGTTCAGCGCGGTGGCGGTGGCCCTGGTCGGCCTGCTGGTCCTCTCGCTCCGACTGGTCCCCGGTTCGCCGCTGCGGCCGACCGCCGCCTCGCATCCCGACGTGGCGGGTGACCGGTCCACCACGCAGCCCACCGACCGTAGCGACCGGCCGGCACCGGCCCCGTCGCCGTCGCTGGAGCCGCTGCCGTTCCAGGCCAGGAAGCTCGACGACCTCGACCTCAAGGGCTGGTACGCCTGGTCCGTGCTGGACAAGCGGACCGGGCAGATCATCGGCTCGAAGAACATGGGCGAGACCAGCACCACCGCGTCCCTGATCAAGTCCTGGGTGGTCGCCGACTACCTGCGCCGCAGCGCCGAGGCGGGAAAGACCCCGAGCGACGCCAAGCTCGACGACGCCACGCGGATCATCCGCGACAGCGACAACACCCGCGCCCAGCAGTTCTACGAGAGCGTGGGCAGCGCCGCCTCGATCAGGCGGCTGATCTCGATCTGCAAGCTGACCGACAGCAAGGTCGCCGCCGACGGCGGCTGGAGCCGTACGCTGCTGTCCCCGCGGGACACCGCCCGGCTCGGCCTCTGCATCGACGACGGCCGGGCGGCCGGGCCGAAGTGGACCAAGTGGCTGCTCAACGAGATGCGCCTGGTGCGCGGCTCCGGCGACTTCGGCATCCGCAAGGCGTTCCCGGCCGCCGAGCAGAAGAAGATCGCCATCAAGAACGGCTGGATCGACCGGGAGAAGGAACAGGAGTACCACGTCAACTGCCTGGCGATCGGCGACACCTGGACGATGGGCGTGATGGTCAAGAGCCCGTTCAGCGTCGGCGGGTGGGACTACGGCATGAAGGCGTGCGAGCAGATCACCGAGGCGCTGCTGCGCGAGCCGACCTGATCCCGGCGCGGCGGCGCTGACCGCCGCACCCGGTCAGCGGTGGAAGAACTCCGGGCCGCCCGGCGGCAGCGCCGGCACCTCCCCGTACGCGGCGGCGCGGCGGGCGAACTCGCGCAGCCCGGCCACCTGCCGCTCGCCCAGCGAGAAGTCGAGCGTGCGGAAGTAGGTCGCCAGCGTCGCCGCGTCGAACGGCTCCCAGCGGGCCGCCGCCTCGGCCACCTGGTCCAGCTCGGCCAGGCAGAGGTCACGCGAGCGCAGGAACGCCTCGTGCACCTCCTTGACCAGCCCCGGGTGGGCGGCGGCGAAGTCGCGGCGGACCGCCCAGACGGCGAACACCATCGGCATTCCGGTCCACTCGTGCCACGCCTGCCCGAGGTCGGTCACCGCGAGGCCCTTGCCGGGCGCCTCGTAGAGCGCACGCAGCGCCACGTCGCCGATCAGCACGCCGGCGTCGGCCTCCAGCAGCATCTGGGTCAGGTCGGGCGGGCAGCGGAAGTACTCCGGACGCACCCCGTACCGCTCGGCGAGCAGCACCTGGGCCAGCAGCACCCCGGTACGCGAGGTGGAGCCCAGCGCCACCTTGCCGCCGTCCAGCTCGGTCAGCGGCCGGGTGGAGACCATGTTGACCGAGAGCACCGGGCCGTCGCTGCCGACCGCCAGGTCGGGCAGGAGCAGCAGCTCGTCGGCGTGCTTCAGGAACTCCACGAGCGTGATCGGGCCGATGTCGAGGTCGCCCCGGACCAGGTCGGCGCTCAGCCGGTCCGGTGAGTCCTTGTGCAGGTCGACGTCGAGCAGCGCGCCGGACCGCATCAGCCCCCAGTAGATCGGGAGGCAGTTGAGGAACTGGATGTGCCCCACCCGGGGGCGGGCGATGCGGTCGGCCATGACCCGACCGTATCCCCGCCCAGGACTCCCCGCCCCGCAGGGAGCCGCGGGAGTGGCCCATCCCGCACCGGATGGAAGGAAGGGCCCCCTGTTAACGCGTCCGGTAGAGAAGGGGCCCCTCCTCACCGCCCCATCCCGACGGCGGGCTGCGGCGCGGGAACGACCGCGGCGCGCTCGGCGCGTACCGCGCGGCGGACCGGCCCGGCCAGCGCCGCCACGACCAGCAGGCCGACCACCCCGCAGCCGACGACCAGCGGTCGGGGGTCGGCCACCGCCAACAGCAGGCCGCCGACCAGGTAGCCGCCCATCGCGGCGCCCTGCACCGCCGCCCCGAAGACCGCGAACGCGCGCCCCCGGGCCGCCTCCGGCACCCGGCGGGCCAGCAGCAGGTTGTTGAAGACGTTGTCGCCGCCGTTGGCGGTGCCCCCCACCAGCCAGATCGGCACGAGCAGCCACGCCGACGGCACCGCCGCCGAGACGAGCACCGCCAGGCAGCAGCCGCCGAGCAGCACCAGCCCGGCCCCGAGCAGCGCACCGTCGTCCGCGAGCCGGCGGGCGAACCGGGCGAACAGCCAGGCGCCGAGCACGATGCCGGCCGTCCAGGCGCCGGTGACCAGGCCGTACACGGTGGTGGAGCTGTTCAGTGTCTCGCGGATGAAGAAGACCTCGATCACGTTGATCGCCCCCACCGCGCCGACCACCGCGGCCACGCTGCCGACCATGACCAGCAGCATCGGGTCGCGACGCAGCCGCCAGGCGGGCGTGGCCACGGCGACGCCGGCCGCCGCCGTGGCCCGGCCACCCCGTCGGGTACGGATGAGCAGCGCGGCCACCACCAGCGCGAGGTAGCTGACCGCGTCGACGAGCAGCGGCACCCGGGTGCCGAACTGCCCGACGAGCAGCCCGGCCAGCGCGGGCCCGGCGAGTGCGCCCAGCGTGCCGGCGGTCTGGTTGAGCGCGCCGGCCCGGGGCAGGTCCTCGGCCCGGACCATGACCGGCACCAGCGCGGCGAGCACCGGCTGGGTGACCGCGAGCCCGGTCGCCAGCAGCGCCACCAGCGCGAGGACCAGGGCCGGCGTCGTCGCGTACGCCAGCGCCGCGCAGATCGCGGACTGGGCCAGGCCGGCGACGATCAGCAGGGTCCGGCTGTCCACCCGGTCGGCGAGGCGGCCGGTCAGCGGGGCGAGCGCGACGAGCGGCAGCGTCGCGGCGAGCAGCAGCCCGGAGACGGCGAGGCCGCCCGCGCCGGCGGACTGGAGCGCGAGCGTCAGCGCGGTGGCCGCGAGGAAGTCCCCGCAGCTCGAGACGCCTCGGGCGGTGGCGGCGAGCCAGACGTCCGGCCAGCGCGACGCACCAGTTGTGAAGGACATACTTCGAAAATAATCCTTCATAACTGGTGCGCGCAACCCCGGATCAGTCGATCGGCATCGCCCGGTACTGCACCGCCACCTTGCGCGCCCCCACCGGCGGGTCGGTCCGGTTCCGTTGCCGGTACCGAGACGTGAGTGCCCGGACCGCCTCGTTCAGCTCGACCAACTCCTCCGCGGTCAGCAGCAGCACGCTGTCGCTGAGCCAGGTCGCCTCGTACCACTCGCGCGGCTCGTCCGGCGCGCGGCGCATCCAGTCCCGGACCCGCTGGGCGTCCCGGACCAGGTGCGCCTCGACCAGCGCCGCCTCGGCGGCACGCGTGTCCGGGTCGGCGTCCGGCGCCGCCTCGACGGAGTACGACGGGTTCACCGCCTGCCACACCCGCTCCCGCGCGTCACCGCGGCCCGGCGCCTGTTGAACCAGGCCGAACTTCGCCAACTCGCGCAGGTGGTAGCTGGTCGCGCTCGGCGACAACCCGGCGATCTCGGCGCACTCGGTGGCGGTCGCACCGCCCTCCACCGCGCTGAGATGCTCCATGATCGCCATCCGGGCGGGATGGGCGAGCGCCCGCATCACCTGCGGGTCGCTGATCGTCACCCGGTGCTTCTCGGAACGCGCCTCGGTCATGCCTCCATGATTGCCGCCCGCACCTCCGCGGCGGGACTGGCCCACCGGCAGGCGAGGTGGCGGCGACGACCGAAAAGCCAGCCGACAGGGGCGAAGCTCCGTCCCGGCCGCCACGTTCGGTGGATCCGCTTACCCATTCGGCCGCACCATCGGCACACACCGGTTCACGGGACATCACGGTACGGACGCCGAGCCTAAAATCTTCGCGACTGCACTCATGGGGGAGGAAGCTGTGCGGCGATTCAGGATGGCAATTGTCACGGCAACCGCAGCGATGGTCGGCGCGACCGGGCTCTCGGCACCGGCCGCCGCTGCCGATCCACCCGTCGTCAACTGGGCCAACAGCATCGACAACGACCTGGGCCGCCTGCGGGTCTCGGTGACGTCCGACAGCGGCGTCGCCTCGATCCGCGCACACATCGTGTCCTACGCGACTCAGCAGCAGGTCGCGAACACCGACGGCTTCGAGATCGAGTCGAGCGACGGAGACACGAGCACCTGGTTCACCACCGATCGGTTCCAGCTGGCCCAGCTGGGCGGCTACCGGGTCGACATCGAGGTCACCGACAACGACGGGCAGCACACGTCACGAACCGATGCCGGCAGCCTGGCCTACTTCGTGGCTACGTCGTTCGACCGCGTCGTGGTCAAGCCGGCGACCGTGACCTACGCCCGACGCGAGGTCACGCTCAGCGGGCGCCTGCTCGGCCGCTGGCCCGGCGACGGCCACATCGAGCCGCTGGCCGGTTTCCCGGTCAACCTCTCGTCGTATCCCGGCGACTTCGGCGCGGCCACCACGCGGGCCGACGGCACCTTCTCGGGGCCGCTGCACCTCGACGACGCCGGTTCCGTCTACGCCTACTACTCCTACGACAACGACCACATCGGCTACCTGAGCGGCAACTCCGCCGAACTGCCGGTCGGCATCTCCCCGGCCTCCGCCCGGGCCACCGTCACGGCGAACCGGGCCAAGGTCAAGGCCGGCGAGACGGTCACCCTGACTGGCCAGCTCACCTGGCGCTCTCCGGACGGCTGGCGGCCCTTCGCCAACAAGCAGTTCGGGGTGCTGTTCTGCTACGACGAGTCGACGTGCCCCTGGTCGGACTACCCGACGACCGACGCCGAAGGCCGCTACCAGATCGAGGTCGCGCCGTACCAGACCGGCTTCTACCGGGTCAGTGTGAGTTCGGACGATCCGTTCATCGTCTCGCCGAGCGCGCAGACGGGAAGCATCACGGTGCTTCAGCCGGCCTCGTTCTCGTCGTTCTCCGCCGCCCGCACCGCGGACGGCACCGGCGTCTCGGTCAGCGGGCGCATGGAGTTCAGCCCGTTCTCGCCCCAGACGGCGATGGTCGACATCCAGTACTCGCCCGACGGCAAGGCACCCTGGACCACGGTCCGCGTGGTCGAGACCGACTGGAGCTACGAGTTCAGCGCCACCATCCCGTCGACGCAGTCCGGGTTCTGGCGGGCCCGCTTCGCCAGTCAGCCCGACTTCTACCAGACCGCGGTCAGCACCAAGGTCGAGGTGATCTGACCAGCCTGTCAGCCGGGCACCAGGAGCGCCGTCACACGCTCCCGGTGCCCGGCTTCTCGTAAATTCGGTGGAGCCCACCCACGGCGGCGCGTAAAGTGGTGGGCCGCTTGACGGCCGAGGTGAGACAGGCACCGCAGCGGACGTCCCGACGCGCCGGGTCACCCCGGATACGCGAGCGAGCAGCAGCTGAGATTCCCTGAAGGAAATCCACGTGCCCGCACTGGAAGACGAGCTCGCCGCTGAGCGAGTGCATCTGGAAGCCTCCCGCGAAGCGCTCCGGCGGATGCGGGAGCATGCCGAGAGACTGTTCTCGACCGGGGATCAGGTCGCTGGCGACGCGTTCGCGGCGGAGACGCTCGGGCGGCACCTGGCCCGGCGGATCGCCGAGCTGGCGGACAGCCCCGACACCCCGCTGTTCTTCGGCAAGCTCGACATCGACGAGGAGAAGTTCCACGTGGGCCGGCGGCACGTCACAGACGTGGCTGGCGAGCCGATGGTGCTGGACTGGCGGGCGCCGATCTCGCGAAAGTTCTATCAGGCCAGCGTCAAGGACCCGCAGAACGTCAGGACCCGCCGGCGGTTCGGGTTCAGCGCCGGCACGCTGACCAGCTTCGAGGACGAACACCTCGACCGGGGCGAGGAACTCGGCACGGCCAGCCGCATCCTCACCGCCGAGATCGAACGCCCCCGCGTCGGCCCGATGCGGGACATCGTCGCCACCATCCAGCCCGAGCAGGACGAGCTGGTCCGGGCCGACCTGGCCGACTCGATCTGCGTGCAGGGCGCGCCGGGCACCGGGAAGACCGCGGTCGGGCTGCACCGCGCCGCGTACCTGCTCTATCTGCACCGGGAACGGCTGCGCCGCTCGGGTGTGCTGATCGTCGGGCCGAACCGGGCGTTCCTGTCGTACATCGCGGCGGTGCTGCCGGCGCTCGGGGAGGTCGAGGTCGAGCAGGCCACCGTCGAGGACCTGGTCGCCCGCGTGCCGGTCCGCGCGGTCGACGAACCGGCCGCCGCCGCGCTCAAGCACGACATCCGGATGGCCGAGGTGCTGCGTCGCGCCGTCGAGGCCCACATCGGTACGCCCACCGAGCCGATCATGGTCTCGGACGGCTCGTACCGCTGGCGGATCGGGCTCGACCCGCTGCACCGCCTGGTCACCGAGACGCGGCAGGAGGGGCTGCCCTACGCCACCGGCCGGGAACGGGTCCGGGCCCGGGTGGTGGGGCTGCTGCAACGCCAGGCCGAGGCCCGCCGCGCCGAGTCGCCGTCGGACGCCTGGCTGCGCCGGATGAGCCGGATCAAGCCGGTCACCGACCTGCTCGACGCGGTCTGGCCGGCGCTCACCCCGGACGGGCTGCTGCACCGGCTGCGGACCGACGCCGAAGCGCTCGCCGCCGCCGCCGACGGGCTGCTCAGCGCCGACGAGCAGGAGCTGTTCCGCGCCGGCAAGGTCGGGCGAACCGCGAAGGCGACCCGGTGGACCGCCGCCGACGCGGTCCTCCTCGACGAGGTCGCCGGGCTGCTGGAGCGACCCGCCGGATTCGGTCACGTGGTGGTCGACGAGGCGCAGGACCTCTCGCCGATGCAGTGCCGGGCCATCGCCCGCCGCAGCGAACACGGCTCGATCACGCTCCTCGGCGACCTGGCCCAGGGCACCGCGCCCTGGGCCGCGACCGACTGGCGGGAGTCCCTGGCCCACCTGGGCAAGCCGGACGCCGCGGTGGTGCCGCTGAGCGTCGGCTTCCGGGTGCCGGCCGCCGTGGTCGCGTTCGCGAACCGGCTGCTGCCCGCGCTCGCCGTCGACGTACCCCCGGCCCGGTCGCTGCGCCACGACGGGGCGCTCGATGTGCGTACCGTCGAGGACCTGACGGCCGCGACGGTGGCCGAGGTGCGGGCGGCGCTGGCACACGACGGCTCGGTCGGCGTGATCGCCGCCGACGACACGGTGGACCGGCTCCGCGCGGCGCTCGACGCCGCCGGCGTCGAGACCGCGACCGCCGACGACGTCGAGGCCGCGGCGCGCGTCACCGTCGTCCCGGCGACGCTGGTCAAGGGCCTGGAGTACGACCACGTGGTGGTCGTCGAACCGGCCGCGATCGTGGCCGCCGAGCCGCGCGGCCTGCACCGCCTCTACGTGGTGCTGACCCGGGCGGTCTCCGGGCTGGCGGTGCTGCACCGCGCCCCGCTGCCCGCCCCGCTGGTCGGCTGACGGAACCGGTGGCCCCCGGGCGGGGCGACTGGCGGGCACCCGGTACACAGGGGAGGACCGTCCCCCGCCCGAGGAGCCCGCGATGATCCTGGCCCGCGCCGAACAGGTCAGCCGCCGCTACGGCGAGGTGCTGGCGCTGGACCGGGTCGACCTGACCGTCCGGGCCGGGGAGTTGGTCGGCCTGCTCGGCCCGAACGGCGCCGGCAAGAGCACCCTGATCAACCTGCTGGTGGGGCTGCGCCGCCCGACCACCGGCCGGGTCGAGCTGCTCGGCGGTGACCCGCGCGACCCGGCGAGCCGGCGACAGCTCGGGGTGACCCCGCAGGAGACCGGCCTACCCGGCACGCTGCGGGTCGGCGAGGTGGTCGACTTCGTCTCCGCGCACTTCCCCGACCCGGTGCCCCGGGGCGAGCTGCTCGACCGGTTCGGCCTCACCGACCAGGTGCGGCGGCAGACCGGCGGCCTCTCCGGCGGGCAACGCCGGCGGCTGGCCGTGGCGCTGGCGTTCGTCGGCCGGCCCCGGCTGGTGGTGCTGGACGAGCCCACCACCGGGCTCGACGTGGAAGCGCGGCACGCGCTCTGGGACGCGATCCGCGGCTTCCACGCCGACGGCGGCACGGTGCTGCTGAGCAGCCACTACCTGGAGGAGGTGGAGGCGCTCGCCCAGCGGGTGGTGGTGATCGGCAACGGTCGGGTGCTCGCCGACGACTCGGTGGCGGCGATCCGGGGCATCGTCGGCGTACGCCGGGTCAGCCTGGTCGCCGACGACCTGCCGGCGCTGCCCGGGGTGGTCGCCACCGAACGCGTCGACGGGCGGGTCCACCTGCTCACCACCGACGCCGACCAGCTCGTCCGCGACCTGGTCACCGCCGGCGTGGCGTTCCGCGACCTGGAGGTTCGCCCCACCTCGCTGGAGGAGGCGTTCCTCGCCATCACGGCCGACGCCCGGCCCGCGCCCATCCCCGCCTAGGAGACCGCCGTGCCGCTCGCCCTGGTCCACGCCCGCTACCAGCTCCTGGAGATCATCCGGATCCCGGTGGCGGTGGTGGGCAGCGCGTTCTTCCCCGCCGCCGCGATGCTCTTCTTCGTGGTGCCGTTCGCCGGCGACGACCCCACCGGCGCCACCTACGCCACCGCCGCCATGGTCACCTTCGCGACCATGAGCGCCAACATCTTCCAGTACGGCGTGGGCGTCGCCGAGGACCGCGACCAGCCCTGGAACCCGTACACCCGGACCCTGCCGGCCGGGCCGGCGCCGCGCCTGGCCGGGCGGATCCTGGCCGGCCTGGTGCTGACCTACCTGTCGATGGTGCCGGTGGTGGTGATCGCGGCGGTGGCCACCGCGGCCCGGGTCACCGTGGCGCAGTTCCTGATCGGGCTCGCCGCGGTCGCCGTGATCTCGGTGCCGTTCACGCTGCTCGGCCTCGCGATCGGCTACTCGTTGCCGAGCAAGGCGGCGATCGTGGTGGCGCAGGTGCTCTTCTTCCCGCTGGCGTTCGGCGGGGGCCTGCTCTCCGCACCGGACCAGGCCCCCGGTTTCGTCCAGGCGGTCGCCCCCTACCTGCCGACCCGGGGCGCGGTGGAGTTGATGTGGGCGGCGGTCACCGACTGGCGACCCGATCCCCGGGCGCTGGTGATGCTGGTGGTCTGGGTGGTGGCGCTCGCCGCGGTCGCCGGCTGGGCGTACCGGCGGGACGAGGGACGCCGCTTCCGCTGACGTTTTGTCCGGTTCCGGCCCGGCGGCCGGCCCGGTGGTGCCACGATGCCGGCAGGGCGGGCCAGCGGGACCGCCCCCGGCGGAAGGGGTCACCGTGAACGGCGTCGAGCCCGGCACACCCTGCTGGACCGACCTGGCCACCCCCGGACTGGACGACGCGAGACGGTTCTACCCGCAACTGTTCGGCTGGACCGGGCGGATCTCCACCGTGCCGGACGCCGGCGGCTACACCGTCTTCCTCAAGGACGGCAAGGCGGTCGCCGGGGTCGGCCCGCCGGCCACCCCGGACCAGGTGCCGGTCTGGTCGACGTACGTGGCCACGGACGATGCCGACCTGGTCGCCACCCGGGTCGCGGCAGCCGGCGGGCAGGTGGTCGTCGCCCCGTTCGACGTCGCCGCGCAGGGTCGGATGGCGGTGCTCGCCGACCCGGCCGGCGCGGTGTTCAGCGTCTGGCAGCCGATGGCGATGCGCGGCGCGGAGTTGTTCAACGCGCCCGGCGCGATGTGCTGGAACGAGCTGGTCACCCCCGATCCGGAGGGAGCCCGGGAGTTCTACGCGCTGGTCTTCGGCTGGCATCCCGAGGAACGGTCGACCGGGCCGGCCCCCTACATCGGATGGCGCTGCGGCGCCCGCATCGTCGCCGGGATGCTGACGCCGGCCGAGCCGCTCCCCGCCGACCTGCCGGCGTACTGGACGGTCTACTTCGGGGTGGAGGACACCGACGCCACCGCGGCCCGCGCCGCCGAACTGGGCGGCACCATCCTCGTCCCGCCCCGGGACAATCCGGCCGGTCGCTCCGCCGCCCTCCGCGACCCCCACGGCGCGCTCTTCTCCATCTCCACCCTCCGCTGACCGTCCCGCCCGGTTGTAAGGAGGGGCCCCCTTTTAACAGGTGGCGTTGAGAGGGGGCCCCTTCTCTACCGAATGCGTTAAGCGGGGGCCCCTCCTTCGCGCCGGCGGCGGAGCGGGACGACGTGTGGGCCGTGCGGGCCGGGGATCACCCGGACGTGGGCCCGGTAGTGGCGGGCCAGCAGGTCCTCGGTGAGCACCTCGGCGGGTGGGCCGGCGGCGGCCACCCGGCCGTCGGCGAGCAGCACCAGACGGTCGGCGTACTCGCCGGCGATGGAGAGGTCGTGCATGGTGGCGAGCACGGTCAGGTCGTGCTCGCGGCGGAGCTGGTCGACCAGTTCCAGCACCTCCTGCTGGTGCCCGATGTCCAACGCGCTGGTCGGCTCGTCGAGCAGCAGCAGGGTGGCGCCCTGGGCCAGCGCCCGGGCCAGGAAGACCCGCTGCCGCTCGCCGCCGGAGAGCGTGGCCAGCTCGCGGCTGCCGAACCCGGCCAGGTCGAGCCGGTCCAGCACCTGGCGCACGGCGGCCAGGTCGGCGGCGGACTCCCGACCCAGCGGCGGCATGTGGGGCGTGCGCCCGAGCAGCACGTAGTCGACGACCGCCATGCCGGCCGGCACCGCCGGTGACTGCGCCACGGTGGCCACCACCCGGGCCCGGTCTCGGCGGCGCATCGCGCGGATCGGCGTACCGAAGAGGGAGACGGCGTCCGGCGCGGGCAGCAGGCCGCCGACGGCGCGCAGCAGCGTCGACTTGCCGGCGCCGTTGGGGCCGATGACGGTGACCCACTCGCCCACCGCGACGGTCAGGTCTACGCCGGCCAGGACCGGACTGCCGCCCAACTCGACCCGCAGGTCCCGGACCTCGACCGCGGCGGTCACGCTGGTCCCCCGGCGTGCGACTGCGGGGCCCGCAAACCCGGCTCACTCCTCGCGCTCACGCTGGTCCCCCGGCGTGCGACTGCGGGGCTCGCAAACCCGGCTCACTCCTCGCGCTCACGCTGGTCCCCCGGCGTGCGACTGCGGGGCTCGCAAACCCGGCTCACTCCTCGCGCTCACGCGCGCACCCCGCGGGCGGTGCGCAGGATCAGGACGAAGAACGGGCCGCCGAGCAGCGCGGTCACCACGCCGATGGGGATCTCGGCGGGTGCCGCGGCGGTCCGCGCGACCACGTCGGTCAGCGCCAGGAACGCGCCGCCGAAGAGCATCGACAGCGGCAGGATCACCCGGTGGCTGGAACCGGCGAGCAGCCGGACGGTGTGCGGCACGATGATGCCGACGAAACCGATCAGGCCGGAGGCGGAGACCGCGGCGGCGGTGCCCAGCGAGGCGGCGGCGATCAGCAGGTAGCGGGACCGCTGCGGGTGCAGCCCGAGGCTGGTGGCCTCGTCGTCGCCGAGGGCGAGCACGTCCAGCTCCCGCCGGTGCGCCAGCACCACCACGGCGGTGAGCAGGAAGTACGGAAGGACCAGCAGCACGTCGTGCCAGCCGGCGGTGGAGAGCCGCCCGAGCAGCCAGGAGTACACCTGCTGGAGGCTGTCCGAGTGCGCTTGCAGCAGGTAGGTCTGCCCGGCGGCGAGGAACGCCGACACGGCCACCCCGGCCAGGATCAGCGTGGCCGGGGAGCGGTCCCGGCCACCGGCGGCGCCGAGCAGGTACGTCATCGCCACCGCGCCGAGCGAGCCGACGAACGCGGCGAGCGGGACGGTGACCGGCAGACCGGTGAGCGCCCCGCCGGCCCCGGCGCCGAGCACGATCGCCGCGGTGACCGCGAGCCCGGCCCCGGCGGCCACGCCCAGCAGGTACGGGTCGGCCAGCGGGTTGCGGAAGACACCCTGGTAGCAGCCGCCGGCAAGGGCGAGCAGCGCGCCGACGAGCAGACCGAGCACGACCCGGGGCAGGCGCAGCTCGGTGACGATGGCGACCTCCTGCTCGGTGAGCCCGCTGTCGAGGTGTACGCCGGGCAGCAGGTTGAGCAGTTCCGCCGCGACGCTGCCGGGCGGCAGGCTGACCGGGCCGAACGAGACGCCGGCCACCAGCGCGACGAGCACCGCCACCAGCCCGGCGAGCAGCCAACGTGTGCGCAGCCCGGCCGGCCGGGCCGGAGCGTCGGCGTGTGCCGCGCCCCGGCGGGGGTGCGGCAGCCGGCCGGCCGGCCGGGACGCGTCGGGCGTCCCGGCCGGCACGGGGTCCGCCGGTCGTACGGCCACGGTCAGGCCGGAACCTTGGCGGTGGCGTCGACGATCGCCTTCAGCAGCTCGACGACGCGCGGGCCCCAACGCGAGGCGATGTCGTCGTCAAGCGCCACGACCTGGTTGTTCTTGACCGCGGTGAGGCCGGCCCACCCGCTGCGCGCCTTGACCGTGTCGGCGCTCTGCTGGCAGCACTTGGTGTCGGCCAGGAAGACGAAATCGGGGTTCGCCTTGACGATGACCTCCTGGGAGAGCTGCGGGTAGCCGCCGCTCTTGCCGCCGGCGTCGGCCGGGTCGGCGATGTTCTCCAGCCCGGCGAGCGCGTAGATGGTGCCGATGAACGTCTTGCTGGTCGCGGTGTACAGCTCCGGGCCCAGCTCGTGGTAGTAGGTCAGCTTCTCGGCGCGCTTGGGCAGGTCCTTGGTGAGCGCGGTGATGTCGTCCTTCATCTTCCGCACCACGGCGTTCGCCTCGGCCGGGTGGCCGGTGAGCTTGCCCAGGTCGGTGAGCTGCCGGTACGTGTCGTCGAGCGTGGTCGCGGCCGGGGTGAGCAGGACCGGGATCTTCAGCGCGACGAGCTGGCTGGCGATCTTGTTGGTGTCATTGGTGATCACCACCAGGTCGGGGCTCTTCGCGGCGATCGCCTCGGCGTTCGGCTGGTAGCCGGAGAGGTCGGTCTTCGGCGCGTCCGCCGGGTAGTTCGACTGGTCGTCGACGGCGGTGACCTGCTTGCCGGCGCCGATGGCGAAGAGCATCTCGGTCGAGGTCGGCGACAGCGAGACGATCTTCTCGGGGCGCTTCTCCAGCGTCAGGTTGCCCACGCTGGCGGGGAACGAGCCGCCGGACGCGCCGGTGGCGGGGGTGTCGGTCGAGGTCTTCTCGGCGCAGCCGCCGAGCAGCAGCACGCCGGCCGCGAGCGCGGTGGCGAAGAGCCGAGGGGTACGTCGGGTCACAGGTCCTCCTGTCGGTCGAGGAGCGTGGTGCTTCGCCGACAGGGTGGGAGGGCCCGTCCGCGAGGCGCCCTTCCTCGAAGGCGCGTGTCGCGACCGGGCGGCAGGCGACCTGGCTCGTCCCACGTCCGTCGGCGCCGGCGGGAGGCCGACGCCGACCGTACGGGGCATCACAGTTGCGGGACAGCGCCGGTTTCGCACCGGCTTCGCTGTGGCACGGTCGGTGCCACCGTAGCGCACGACCAGCGAAGATCACCGGGACGGGCGGGGTGGGCGGGGACCCCGGTGGGGGTGGAGCCGGGGTCCCCGCCGCCGGGTGAGGTCAGCAGTACTGGCTCTGCTTGCCGATCGCCCGGTACGGGCAGTCGGCGTACTCGGAGAGCGTCAGCACGGCGTCCCGGTTGCGCGAGGTCTGCGCCGGGATCACCTCGTCGGGCGGGTAGAAGCCCCCGCCGGAGGCCGAGCCGGGGTACATCTCGAACGTGTACGCCCAGATCTTGTGGGTGCCCCACATCCAGTCGATGCTGGTGCCGTCCGCGATGTAGAGGTCGCTGGACTGCTCCGGGGTGTAGCCGTTGCTGGCCGCCATCTGCTGGCCGATGGTGGCGAACGTGTTGTACTGGTCGGCGGTCATCCCGGTGGCGGTGTTGCTGTACGTGTAGCCGTACGGCCAGAGCACCAGCTGGGAATAGGTGTGGAAGTCGATGTTCGCCTTGATCTGCTGCACCCCGCCGACGACCCGGCTGTTGACGAAGTTGCGCAGCGCGGCGGTCTCCGGGGCGGAGAAGGCGGACGGGCCGCGGTAGGTGTCCGACGACTTCGTGCCGGACGAGCCGCCGCAGCAGCCCCACTGGTAGCCCCAGTTGCGGTTCAGGTCGGTGCCGACGTACGTGGAGCCGCTGTTGGGCTGCCGGTTCTTCCGCCAGGAGCGGTAGGAGCCGGTGGCGATGTCGTACTCGCTGCCGTCCGGGTTGACGGTGGGCACGATCCAGATCTCCCGGGAGTTCACGATGTTGGTGATCCGGGAGTCGGTGCCGTAGTTGTCGGTGAACAGGTTGAGCAGGTAGATCGCCATCTCGACGGTCAGGTGCTCGCGGGCGTGCTGCTGGGCGTTGAACAGGATCTCCGGCTCGCTCTCGTCGGTGCCGACGTTGTCGGAGATCTTCACGGCCATCAGGTCCCGGCCCTGGTAGGACGTGCCGATGCTGAGTTTGCGGGCGATGCTCGGGTGGTCGGCGACCACCTGGTTCACCACCGCGGTCAGCTCGGCGTAGTCGTGGTAGTTCGAGTCGGCGGGCGGGAACGCGTACGCGGTCGCGCCGCCGGCCGGCGCCGGGGCGACATCCTTCTCCAGCCGGAAGCCGAGCCGGGTGATCGCGTTCGCCTCGGCGGTGGTGGCCGTGACGTGCAGCACGCCGTGTTCGGAGTAGTCGATGGCGGCGCCGGTGCGGGCGACCGCGGTGCGGTCGGCGACGGTGCGCGGGCCGAGCACCCGGTAGGCGACGGCGGCCGACTCGCCGGCCCGGTCCGGGTCGGGGCGGGCGGCGGCCGGCCCGGCGGCGGCGGTGACCAGGATCAGGCCGACGGCGGCGACGAACGCGAGCCGGCGGCGCAGCGGGGACGTGCGGAGGGCCATGGACAACCTCCTCGGGGTACGGGGAGATCCCGTTGTCCGCACACTCCACCAGCAGTCACATGGTCATATCAACATCCGTCGTTGTCATGAACCATCCCGACCTGATCCTCACGTCGGCAATGATTTTCCATGGCTGAACATCTGGCGAAACTTCCCGCCAAGGACGACAGTGAACGGCAACGATGCCGTTTCCCCGTGGAGCTGCCATGTTCGGAAGACCCCTGCGCGCGGTCGCCCTCGCCGGCCTGACCGCGCTCACCCTGCTCGGCACCACCGCACCCGCCCAGGCCCACGGCCCCCGGCCGGGCGTCACCCACGACGAACAGATCACGTTCCAGGAGTTCTCCCGCTACCCCGACTGGCGTACCGGCACGCACCAGGGCACCCGGGCCGTGCCCGGCCGCCAGCCGGCACTCACCATCGCCCGGCCCGCCGGCACAGGCGAGTTCACCGACGAACACACCGGCACCACCCGCACCTGGGAGTACGCCACCTGGACCTCACCCGAGCGGCGGATCGGTTTCGACGCCACCGAACTCGTCGCGTCCTGGAACGCCAGCACCCCCGCCGGCACCTGGATCCAGGTCGAGCTGCACGGCACCTACAACACCGGGGCCCAGACCCCGTGGTACGTGATGGGCCGGTGGGCCTCCGGCGACCAGGACATCAAGCGGGCCACGCTGGACGGTCAGGGTGACCCCTGGTCGAGCATCTGGACCGACACGTTCGCCGTCGACGACGCCTCGGCCGGGGTGCTGCTGCGCTCGTACCAGCTCCGGCTCACGCTCTACCGCGCGCCCGGACAGGCCGCCGCGCCGCAGGTCCGGATGGTCGGCGCGATGGCCTCGAACGTGCCGGACCGGTTCACTGTCACGCCGAGCCGGGGTGGCATCGCCTGGGGGACCGAGCTGGCCGTGCCCCGCTACTCGCAGAACGTCCACATCGGCGAGTACCCGGAGTACGACGGTGGCGGCGAGGCGTGGTGCTCGCCCACCTCCACCGAGATGGTGGTCGAGTACTGGGGACGTAAACCCTCGGCCGAGGACACCTCCTGGGTCGACCCCGCCTACGCCGACCCGACCGTCGACCACGCCGCCCGGATGACCTACGACCACGAGTACGACGGCGCCGGCAACTGGCCGTTCAACACCGCGTACGCCGCCGGCTTCCCCGGTCTGGAGGCGCGCGTCACCCGCCTGCACTCGCTGGACGAGGCGGAACGGTTCATCAAGGCCGGCATTCCGGTGGTCACGTCGCAGTCGTTCCTGGCCGAGGAGCTGGACGGGGCGAACTACGGCACCTCCGGGCACCTGTTCGTGATCGTCGGCTTCACCGCCGACGGCGACGTGATCGTCAACGACCCGGCGTCGTCGTCGAACGAGGCGGTGCGCAACGTCTACAAGCGCGAGCAGTTCGAGCAGATCTGGCAGCGCACCAAGCGCTACCGGGCCAACGGCACCGTGGCCTCCGGCTCCGGCGGCATCGCGTACCTGATCAAGCCGCTGAACCGCCCCTGGCCCACCGTCCCCAACTCCACCAACTGGTGAGCTGAAAGGAGGGGCCCCTTGTTGACGCCTGGCGTCGAGAAGGGGCTCCTCCTCACCACTCAGCCTCGGGGCTCGCCCGGCGCGTCGGTGGGCTGGTCGTCGCCGGCCAGGGCGGAGCGCAGCCGGTCCTTCTCGGCGCGACGGCGCTCCGCCGCGTCGGCCATCTCCCCGGCCATCTCGTCCCGCCACCCCTTCAGCAGGAAGAACGACAGCGTGGCGGAGAAGACCAACGCCAGCATCAGCCGCAGGAACATGTTCATCTCGACGAACCAGAGGGCCGCCAGCACCGCGACGAACAGCCCGATCCGGCCCAGCGTGTACTTGACCGCCGCGCTCATGCCCGCATTCCCACTCTCTCCGCCGCCTCAGCCCGTCCGCCGGGCCAGCCAGTGCACGCCATGAAACCAGATCACCGCGTAGACCACGGTGAAAACCGCCGCGGCCAGCGCGCCGGTGAACAGCGCCGGCAGCCCCGCGGCCAGCCCGGCCGCCAGCAACCCGGCCAGCACGCCGACCCCGAGCCCGACCAGCGCCGCCAGCACCCGGGCGGCGCCGAACTCCCAGGCCCGGAAGTCGTCCCAGAACAGCCAGAGCGGCAGGATCACCGCCAGCCAGCCGTTGGTCCCCCCGAACCCGCCGGCGCCGACGGCGGCGAACGCCCACTCGAAGAGCAGCAGCGCCAGCACGCCGATGACCAGGCCGGCGAGCGTCACGCCGAGCAGGTCACCGAGCGTCAGGATGCGTCCCTCGGCGTCCCGCCGAGGAAAGCCGCGCTGCTGCTCCCCGGTGCTCGTCGCCGGGTCAGGCCCAGACCTGCCGGTGCTCATCGCCGGGTCAGGCCCAGACCTGCTGCGGCTCGGAGCGGCGCTCGGCCATCGACGGCGCGGCATCGTACTCACGGACGGTCTCGTAGCGGGTGTTCCGCTCCACCGGGCGGAAGCCGGCGTCCCAGATCAGGTGGAGCAGGTCGTCCCGGTGCATGGTGTTCGGCGTGCCGTACGAGTCGGCGTCGTGCGTGATCTTGTATTCCACCACCGAACCGTCCAGGTCGTCCACGCCGAAGTTCAGCGAGAGCTGGGCCACCGAGAGGCCGTGCATGACCCAGAAGCACTTCACGTGTGGGACGTTGTCGAACAGCAGGCGGGAGACCGCGAACGTCTTGAGCGACTCGGCCGGGGAGGCCATCGTGGTGCGGGCCTGAATCCGGTTACGGACCTTGCCGTCCGCCGAGTCGACGAAGTCGTGCTGGTAGCGCAGCGGGATGAAGACCTGGAAGCCCCCGGTCTCGTCCTGCAACTCGCGCAGCCGCAGCACGTGGTCGACCCGGTGCCGGGGCTCCTCGATGTGGCCGTAGAGCATGGTCGACGGCGTCTTCATGCCCTTCGAGTGGGCCAACCGGTGGATCCGCGACCAGTCCTCCCAGTGGCAGGCGTGGTCGACGATGTGCTGCCGGACCTCCCAGTCGAAGATCTCCGCGCCGCCGCCGGTCAGCGACTCCAGCCCGGCGTCCATCAGCTCGTCGAGGATCGCGTCGGCGGTCAGCCCGCTGATCTTCTCGAACCACTGCACCTCGGTCGCGGTGAACGCCTTGAGGTTGACCTTCGGCAGCGCGGCCTTCAGCTCACGCAGCACCTTGGGGTAGTAGCGCCAGGGCAGCGTCGGATGCAGGCCGTTGACGATGTGCAGCTCGGTGAGCTGCTCGTCCTCCATCTCCTTGGCCTTGCGGACCGCCTCGTCGATCCGCATCGTGTAGGCGTCCTTCTCGCCCGGCTTGCGCTGGAACGAGCAGTACGCGCACGACGCGGAACAGACGTTGGTCAGGTTGAGGTGCCGGTTGACGTTGAACATCACCCGGTCGCCGTTGAGCTCCGTACGCCTGTGGTGGGCCAGCCGGCCCAACCAGGTCAGGTCGTCGCTCGCGTAGAGCGCGATGCCGTCCTCGCGGGTCAGCCGCTCCCCCGCGTAGACCTTCGCTTCGAGCTCGCGCTTGAGTCCGGCGTCCATCCGAAAGCCACGTCCTTCCACCTGGGGTCCCGATCGAGCGTACGTCGCGGGTCCGGAGCGCCGCCCGCGCGGTCGACCGCAGCGACCCAGTTCACCGGTCGTCACGCTCCGCACATCGACATCGTTGCGTCGGTGAGGTAAGACAGGGTGGGGCGGAACACACACCAGGGGTCGCCCTGTCTCATCACGCCCACGACGCGTGGCGCGCACCAGACCGGACGGGGAGCGGAATGGTCGACAGCACCAAGGCCCGAAGGCGACGGCGACGCTCACCGGTGATCTCACCGGTGCTGCGCCCGGCGCTCTGGTCCGCCCTGCTCGGGGCGGTCGCGGCTGCGGCGCTCGCGACCCCGGCCTGGGCCGATCCGCTGCCCGACACCATTCCCAGCACCGGGTCCCGGCCGCAGGTGACCGGCCCGCTCCAGCTTCCCACCGTGCCGGGCGCCACCGTCCCCGGCCGACCCGGCGCCACCGTCCCCGGCCAGCCCGGCGTCCCGGTGCCCGGCCTGCCCGGGGCCACCGTGCCCGGCGGCGCACCGGTCCTGCCGGGTGCCACGACCGGCGTCACGAACCCGGCCGACGGGCCGCTGATCGCGCAGATCAACCAGGTCGACGGTCAGGTCGCCCAGCTCGGCGACAACCTCCTGCGGGTCAAGGGTGAGCGGGACGCGGCCCAGGCCGAGCTGACCACCGCCGCCGCCCGGCTCAAGGAGGCCCAGGCCGCGCTGGCCCGGGCCCAGGAGAACGCCAAGAGCGCCGCCGCCGACGCGGTCAAGGCCGACGCCGCGCTGCCGCCCGGCGAGTTCGGCGCCAGCCTGCGCCAGTTCTCCGATCTCCAGCGGATCACCCGGGGCGACAAGGCCGAGGGGGCCACCACGTCGGTGACCGGCGAGCTGCTGCGCGCCACCACCGACGAGCGGGTCGCGCGCGAGGCGCACGCCTCGGTCCAGCGCCGGGTCACCGAGAAGACCGCGGAGTTCACCCGGGTCGAGACCGACCTGCACAAGCAGGAAGCCGCGCTGCTCAAGCTCCGCCGCGACAACGCCGCCAAACTGCTCGACATCGAGCGCCGCGAGGACGCCGCCGAGCAGCGGCTCGGCAACCCGTACGTCGTCAACCAGAGCATCAACGGCCTGGTCGCCGACCCGCGGGCGCTGACCGCCGTGCGCTACGCCCTGGCCCAGTTGGGCGACCCCTACCTCTGGGCGGCGGAGGGCCCGGACCGGTTCGACTGCTCCGGTCTGATGCTCGCCGCCTACCAGTCGGCCGGCTACCGGGGCCTGCCCCGCGTCTCCCGGGACCAGTACTACGCGACCCGCTCCCGCACCGTCAGCCCGACCGCCCTCCTCCCAGGTGACCTACTCTTCTTCGCCTCCGGCGGTAGCTGGAGCAGCATCCACCACGTCGCCATGTACATCGGTAACGGCAAGATGGTGGAGGCGCCGCGGACCGGCGACGTGGTCAAGATCTCGGTGGTCCGGTGGTCCCGGCTCTACGCGGCGACCCGGGTGGTCGGCGCCGTCCCCGGGCCCGCCACGCCGGTGCCGCTCCCGACCGTGCCGGTCAACCCGCCGAAGCCCGGCACCACGCCGAAGCCGACGCCGAAGCCGACGAAGACCGCCACGCCGAAGCCCACGCCGAAGCCGACGAAGACCGCCACGCCGAAGCCCACGCCGACCACGTCCAGTCCGACGCCCACCCCGTCGACGAGCACCAGCCCGACGCCCACCCCGTCGGACACGCCGAGCCCGTCGCCGAGCCGCACCGCCACCGTCGCGCCGTCGTCGACCTCGGCGGAACCGACCGAGAGCGCCGCCGCGCCGTCGAGCAGCACGGCGAAGCCGACGGAGAGCACGGCCGGCAGCAAGTCCGCCAGCCCGACCAGCACCGGCTGACCCAACCGTCCGCTCCGACTGTGTTCCCGGGCCGGAATGTGGCACGGTGAGATCCAGGCACTTCCGGCCGGCGCCACGGTCGGGGGCGAGCGTGGGTGCGGAGGGGCGAGATGGGCGAGCACGAGGTTCCGGCGGAGACGGTCCAACCGGGATCCACGCCCGACCCCGGCGGGAACGCCGACGAGCGCCCGGCGCAGCCGGCGCCGGTCGCCGTCGCGCGGGCCCGGGTCAGCGTGGCCGGCTCGGCCGTAGCGCCGCCGTCGGGCGGGGAACGGCCCGGTCCGCCGGCCACCGCCACCACCTACCGGGCGGGTGCCCCGGCGGAGAGCGTCCCGCCGCTGGACCGCCGCCGCCCCGGGGCGACCGTCTCGCCGCCGTCCAGTTGGTCCGCCTTCGCGGCGGCCGACCGGCCGGCCTCGACCGACGACGACGCCGGTTCGCCGGCCGCCTCGACGCCGCCGACGCCGGTTCCGGTGGCCCCGATCCCGCCATCGCCGGCCGCCCCGGCCCTGGCCGCCCCGATCCCGGCCGCCCCAACCCCGGCGGCCCCAACTCCGGCGGCCCCGACCCCGGCGGCCCCAACTCCGGCGGCCCCAACTCCGGCGGCCCCGACCCCGCTTCCGGCCGCCGCGACGCCGGCACCCGTTCCGACCGTGGACGCCGCCGACCATTCCGGGCCGGCTCCCGACGACGCCGCGGCGGGCCCGACCGACGGCGACTCCCCGGCCACCCCGGCCTCCGGTGCCGCCCCGGCCCCCAGCGCCGCCCGGATCTCCGGCTCCGCCCAGGTGCCCGGCTCAACCCAGGTGCCCGGCTCTGCCCAGGTCTCCGGGGCCGCTCAGGTCTCCGGGGCCGCTCAGGTGCCCGCGCCGCGCGCGGAGTCCCCGGACGCGAGCCGGTACGCCCGCCCCGTCGGCGACGCCGGGCAGCAGCCGGCCGACCGGGTCGCCGGCCGGGTCACGCCCGCGCCACGCACCGACTCCCCGGCAGCGCCCGCCCGGGCCAGCGCTTCGGTACCCGGCCTGAGCCGGGTCTCGGCCGACGAGGTCGCCGTGTCGGTGGCGGCCGCGCCCACCGCCGCGAAGCTCTACCGGGCCGCCCCGGTCAACCCGGAACCGCCGGAGCCCGCCCAGCCGCCGGAGCCGGCGCAGCCGCCGTCCCCGCCGGGCCCCGAGCCCGAGCCGGCTCCGACCCCGGTGCCCGGGCCGACGCCCCCGTCACCGGCTCCGCCCGTACCCGAGCCGGAGCCCCCGCTCCGCCCGACGCCCCCGGTGCCCGCCCCCGTGCCGGCTCCGTCCCCGAATCCGCCCGGACCGAATCCGCCGGGGCCGGTTCCGCCGGGGCCGGTTCCGCCGATGCCCGGGCCACCCGTGCCGCCCCCGGGGCCGGCGGTGCCTCCGCCACCACCGCCGCCCGGCCCGATGCCCGCGCCCCCGTTCCCGCCGCCGCCGGCGATGGCCGGCGTGCCCGGAGCGCAGCCGGTCTGGCCCCCCACGTCCGCGCCGCCGGCCCCGGCCGTCCCGGCGCCGGCGCCGCCGACCTGGCCGCCGCCGGCCGCTTCCGCACGGCAGACCGAAACCGCCCCTCCGGTACGCCCGCAGCTCGGCAGTCAGGACCTGGCCGGAACCGCGTACGGCGGCACGGAGGGCCCGGGCTTCGCCACGGTCGCGCTCCCGCAGAGCAGTCCGTCGGAGAACACCGGTTCGCTGACCGGGCACATCCTGGCCCAGGGCTGGGCCGAGGACACCCCGGCCAGCCGGGCCAGCAACACCAAGGTCATCATCGTGTTGGCCGTCGCACTGACGGCGCTGATCGCCATCAGTCTGCTCGTGGTGTTCCTGGCCAACGACGCGCTGAGCGGCCTGACCGGCACCGTGCTGACGCGCTGACGGGGTGAGCCCGCCCACTACGGCCGCGCGATGCGGTGGCCGTGTCGGTGAAGCGCCGTACACTTGTCGGGATCACTGACCCGGCGCGCCCGACTGCGCGCCCATGGGCGATCTTGCGGGCGATTCGGCGGCGTGACGGTGCCGCGGCAGGCCATCGCGAAGATGCGCCCCGCTCGAAAGGTATTTCTTGACCACCTTCGCTGAATCCAGCATGTCCCCGTCCACCGACCCGATCACCGACGCCCCCGACTTCGCCTCGCTCGGCCTTCCGGCGCAGGTGGTCGACGCGCTCGCCCGGCAGGGCATCACCACCCCGTTCGAGATCCAGCGGGCCACCGTGCCGGACGCGCTCGCCGGCCGCGACGTGCTCGGCCGGGGCCAGACCGGCTCCGGCAAGACGCTCGCCTTCGGCCTGCCGGTGATCGCCCGGCTCGCCGACCGCAACCGGGCCCGGCCGCTGCACCCCCGCGCGCTGGTCCTGGTTCCCACCCGCGAGCTGGCCATGCAGGTCAACGACGCGCTGGTGCCGCTCGGCAAGGCGGTGGGCATCTTCCTGAAGACCGCGGTCGGCGGCGTGCCGTACGACCGGCAGATCGACGCGCTCCGCCGGGGCGTGGAGATCGTGGTGGCCACGCCGGGGCGGCTCGGCGACCTGATCGCGCGCGGTGTCTGCCGGCTCGACGACGTCGAGGTCACCGTGCTGGACGAGGCCGACCAGATGGCCGACATGGGCTTCCTGCCCGAGGTCACCGAGCTGCTGGCGAAGACGCCTGCGGACGCCCAGCGGCTGCTCTTCTCGGCCACTCTGGACAACGACGTCGACTCGCTGGTCAAGCGGTTCATGACCGACCCGGTCACCCACTCGACCGCGCCGGCCACCGCGGCGGTGTCCACCATGGATCACCACATGCTGCTGATCCCGCCGCACGACAAGTTCGCGGTGACGGCGTCCATCGCCGCCCGTGAGGGGCGCACCATGGTCTTCGCCCGTACGCAGCTCGGCGTCGACCGGCTGGTCGAGCAGCTCACCGCGGTCGGCGTACGGGCCGGTGGCCTGCACGGCGGAAAGACCCAGCGGATGCGCACCAGGACGCTTGCCGAGTTCCGCGAGGGCCGGATGAACGTGCTGGTCGCCACCGACGTGGCGGCCCGGGGCATCCATGTCGACGGGGTCTCGCTGGTGCTGCACGTGGACCCGCCGAAGGACCCGAAGGACTACCTGCACCGGGCCGGCCGCACCGCCCGGGCCGGCGAGTCCGGCGCGGTGGCGACCCTGGTGCTGCCGAAGCAGCGCCGGACCACGTTGGCCATGCTGGAGAAGGCGGGCGTCGAGCCGTCCCAGGCTCGGGTCCGCGCCGGCGACGAGGCGCTGGCCGAGCTGACCGGCGCGCGCGAGCCCAGCGGCGTACCGGTCCGCGAGGAGCCGGAGCCCCGCCGTGGCGGCGGCCCCCGCCGCTTCGGCGACCGGGACGGACGCGGCTACGGCGACCGGCCCACCGGCGGACGCAGCTTCGGCGACCGGCCCACCGGCGGACGCGGATACGGCGACCGGCCCAGCGGCGAGCGCCGCTACGGCGACCGGCCCAGCGGCGAGCGCCGCTACGGCGACCGGCCCAGCGGCGAGCGCCGCTACGGCGACCGGCCCAGCGGTGAGCGCAGCTTCGGCGACCGGCCCACCGGCGGACGCGGATACGGCGACCGACCCAGCGGTGAGCGCCGCTACGGCGACCGGCCGACCGGCGAGCGCGGCTTCGGGGACCGGTTCGGTAGCGACCGGACCGACCGGCGCTTCGGCGACCGGCGGTCCGACGACCGCGGTGACCGCTTCGAGGGCCGGCAGTCCGACGACCGGCGCTTCGGCGAGCGGGCGCAGCGCGACCGGACCGGCGGCGACCGGCCGTTCGGGGACCGGCACCGGCCGACCGGCGGGCGCGGCTTCGACCGGGACGACCGGGGACGCGACGACCGCCCCACCGGCGGGCGCGACTTCGGCGAGCGCCGCCACGGGGACCGCCCGCAGGGCGAGCGGCGCTTCGGGGACCGCGACGGCAGCGCCCAGCGGCGCTTCGGGGACCGGGACGGCGGCACCGAGCGGCGCTTCGGGGACCGCGACGGCAGCACCGAGCGGCGCTTCGGGGACCGGGGCGAGGCCCGGCCGGCCGAGCGTCGGGGCGGCTTCCGTCCCGAGGGCCGGGGCCGGGACGACCGGCCGCGCGACGACCGGCGCGGTTTCGGCGGGCGCCCGCCGGCCCGTACCCACTGATCCCGAGCCTCCGGGAGATCACTTCGAACGCCGTCGTCGAGCACCCGCTCGGCGGCGGCGTTCGCGCATCCGCTGCCGGTACCCGGCGGGTCGCGTAACGTCCGGTCCATGCCGAAGTCGCTCTTCTGGGCCCGGACCGACACCGCCGGATCCGAGCACGTCGTGCTCGACGACCGCCAGGGGCTGACCGCGCAGGGCGTGGCGCTGGCCGTGGACCCGATCCCGTACACCTGCCGTTACCGCCTGACGGTCGCGCCGGACTGGTCGACCAGCCGTCTGGAGGTCGACGCGGACGGCGCCGGCTGGGCGCGGAGCGTACGCCTGGAGCGGGGCGGCGACGGGTGGCGAGTGCGTACCGGCGAGGAGGGGGACCTGGACGCGGCGCTGCGGGCGGCCGGGCATCCGCCCGTGGGTCTGCCGGGTACGGATGACCCGGACCGGCTGGCCGAGGCGCTCGACGTCGACCTGGGCGGTTCCCCGCTTACCAACACGCTGCCGATCCGCCGGATCGGGCTGGGCCGGCTCCCCGCCGACCTGGCGACGAGCGTGACGGTGGTGTGGGTGCTGCTGCCCGGCCTGACGGTGCTCCCCGCCGAGCAGGTCTACACCTCGCTGG
This sequence comes from Micromonospora sp. NPDC049240, assembly GCF_040647835.1. NCBI lineage: Bacteria > Bacillati > Actinomycetota > Actinomycetes > Micromonosporales > Micromonosporaceae > Micromonospora > Micromonospora sp. NPDC049240. The sequence goes on along the minus strand of NZ_JBEZCX010000022.1, from coordinate 37,773 downwards.
GACCGGGCCGGGTGCGGTACGCCGGGGACGGGTTCACGGCCGACCTGGAGGTCGACCCGGAGGGCTTCGTGGTGCGCTATCCCGGGCTCGCGGAGCGGGTCGACCCGCGCTGACCGTCGGGCCGGCCGGTCAGGCGCGTAGTCCGCGCAGCAGGACGCCGAGGTAGCGGTCGGCGGCGTCCGCGTCGCTGATCGCCACGGCGTGTTGCACGCCGCACATCAGGCTGCGCAGGTCGTCGGTCGTGATGTCGGATCGGACGGCGCCGGCCTGCCGGGCCCGGTGGAGCAGGTGGTCGAGCGCGTCGAAGAAATCGGCTGCCGGGGCGACGGCGTCGGCGGTGAGGTCGTCGCGGGCGGCCAGCACCTCGGCCAGCGCCGGTTCCTCGCGGAGCAGCCGCAGCCCGGTCGACATCAGCCGCTCGAATCCGGCGACGGGATCGGCGGCTGCGGCGCTCACCCGCGCGTCCGCCGCCAGCCGGGTGAAGCTCTGTGCCGCCAGCGCCTCGATCAGCACCTGCCGGCTGGGGAAGTGCCGGTAGGCGGTGCCCACGCCGACGCCGGCGGCCTTGGCGATCGCGTTCAGCGGCAGGTCGCGGTCGCCGCCGCGTAGCCGGGCACCGGCCACGGTGAGCATCTGCTCGCGGACCCGGGCGGAGTCCGCCCGCAGCCGTCCGCCCGGGCCTGTCGACATGGCGAAAGGATAACTCATCCGCTCGCCTGCTACGCTGGACACAGATCGGATAGATGATCCGATCGGATCGCGCATCCGTTGAGGAGCTGTCATGGCTGTGAGCTGGACCTTCGCCGACATCCCCGACCTGACCGGCCGCACGGCCGTGGTGACCGGCGCGACCAGTGGGCTCGGCCTGGTCGTCGCGCGGCAGTTGACGGCGCACGGCGCGACCGTGATCGCGGCGGTCCGCGACGTGGACAAGGCGGCACGCGTCCTGCCCGGGGTCGAGGCGCGGCGGCTCGACGTCGCCGACCTGGACTCGGTCGCCGCCTTCGCCAGCGGCCTGCACGCACAGGGGCGGTCCCTCGACCTGCTGGTCAACAACGCCGGCATCGGCGGCCACCAGGGCCGCCGGCTCAGCCCGCAGGGCATCGAGATGCAGTTCGCCACCAACTTCCTCGGCCACTTCGCGCTCACCGGTCGCCTGCTCGACCTGATCCGCGACGGCGGGCGCGTCGTGCACGTCGGGTCCGGCCTCTACCGGATCTTCCGGGTGGCGCCGCCCTTCGACGACCCGGCCGCCGAGCGGTCCTACTCGCCCTCGCGGGCGTACGTGACGTCCAAGCTCGCGAACCTGCTCCTCGGCCTGGAACTCGACCGCCGGTTGCGGCGCGCCGGCCGGCCGGTGCAGAGCCTGGTCGCCCATCCCGGGCTGGCGAGAACCGCGTTGAACGACGACATCCGCCGCCCGGCCCTGCGCGCGACGATGGCGGTCCTCCAGGCGCTGATCGGCCGGCCGGCCGAACGCGCGGCGGTTCCGCTGCTGTTCGCCGCCACCGCCCCCGGAGCGCGGGGCGGGGTCTTCATCGGCCCCGGCAACCGGAAGTCGGACGACCGGGTGCACCTCGACCCGGTCGCCGCGCCCGCGAACGACCCGGCTCTGGCCGGCCGACTGTGGGACCGGGCCCGCACCTGGTCCGCTGTCGAGTACCCGCCGGACCTGCGATGACGACCGACGCCGGTCAGGCCGGCCAGGTGCCGTCGTCCAGGAACCGGTCGACGGCGGTGAGGTACGGGGCGAGGTCGAGGCCCTGCCCGGCCACCCACCGGTCGGAGTAGTACGTGTCGACGTAGCGGTCGCCGGGGTCGCAGATCAGCGTCACCACCGAGCCGGTCAGGCCGGCGGCGCGCATCTCGGCGATCAGCCCGAACGCGCCCCAGAGGTTGGTGCCGGTGGAGCCGCCGACCCGGCGGCCGAGCACCGCCGAGCCGGCGCGCATGGCGGCCAGCGACGCGGCGTCCGGCACCTGCACCATCCGGTCCACCACGCTGGGCAGGAAGGACGGCTCGACGCCGGGCCGGCCGATGCCCTCGATCCGGGAGCCACGACCGGTGTGGACCGACCAGTCGCCGGCCTGCCACGCCGGGTAGAACGCGGAGTTCTCCGGGTCCACCACGCACAGCTTCGTGGGCAGCCGGCGGTAGCGGGCGTACCGGCCGATGGTGGCGCTGGTGCCGCCGGTGCCGGCGCCCACCACGATCCAGGCCGGCACCGGGTGCCGCTCCAGCGCGAGCTGCGCGTAGATCGACTCGGCGATGTTGTTGTTGCCCCGCCAGTCGGTGGCCCGCTCGGCGTAGGTGAACTGGTCCATGTAGTGACCGCCGGTGTCCTCGGCCAGCCAACGCGCCTCGATCACCACCTTGGCCGGGTCGCGGACCAGGTGGCAGCGCCCGCCCTGGAACTCGATCTGGGCGATCTTCTCCGGCGAGGTGGAGGCCGGCATGACCGCGATGAACGGCAACCCGAGCATCCGCGCGAAGTACGCCTCGGAGACCGCCGTCGACCCGGACGACGCCTCGACGATCGTGGTGTCCCGGCGGATCCAGCCGTTGCACAGCCCGTAGAGGAACAGCGAGCGGGCCAGCCGGTGCTTGAGCGAGCCGGTCGGGTGCACCGACTCGTCCTTGAGGTAGAGGTCGATCCCCCACGCCCGGGGCAGCGGGAACGGCAGGAGGTGGGTGTCGGCGGACCGATTGGCGTCCGCCTCGACCGTGGCGATCGCCTCGGTGAGCCAGCGCCGGGCGGCCTCGTCACACCGGTCGAGATGAGTCACGCCGGCAACGTTACAAGCGAGGCCGGCTCGCGTCCGTCCGGACCCGGCGCGCCTGCCGGCGCTGCCCGGCCCGGCCGGCGGCGCGCACCACCGGCGTGAGCGCCAGCGCGAGCCGGGGGAACGCGTCGAGCAGCCGGACCTGCGCGCCGCGCCAGCGCGGCAGGCTGACCACCGGGCGCGGCCGGCGGGCCAGCCGGACCGCCCGCGCGGCCACCCGCTCCGGCGTCAGCAGCGAGCCGGTGAAGGACGCCAGCGCCCCGGGGTCGTCGAGCCTGTCGTGCAGCATCGGCGTCCAGATCCCGTCCGGGCACAGACACGACACGTGTACGCCCCGGACGCCGGCCATCCGCAGGTCGGTCAGCGTGCCGAGGCTGAACGCCAGCAGGGCGTGCTTGCTGGCCGCGTACACCGTCTCGCCGGGCGCGGCGATCAGCCCGGCCAGCGAGACGACGTTGAGCACGTGGCCGTGGCCCTGCTCCCGCATGACCGCCACGGCGGCCAGCGTGCCGTTGACCGCGCCGAGCGCGTTGACCTCGATCACCCGCTGCCGGGTTTCGGCGTCCTGCTCCCAGGCGGGGCCGGTGACCAAAATGCCGGCGTTGTTCACCCACAGCCCGAGCCCGCCCGGCCCGCCGGCCGCCTCGGCGGCGACCGCCGCGCAGGCGGCCTCGTCGCGGACGTCGAGCGGGCGGGACCAGCCGCCCAGCGGCCCGGCGACGGCGCCCACCGCCTCGGCGTCGACGTCGGTCAGCAGCACCCGCCAGCCGTCGGCGTGCAGCGCGGCGGCGAGCGCGCGGCCCAGTCCGCCGGCCGCGCCGGTCACCACGGCGGCACCCCGCCCCGAGGTCGTCATCGCCGCACGCTATCCGCCCGCACCGGGCGCGGACCAGACCTGTGCCGGCGCGGGGATGCCCCGGTTCTTCAGGGACGACGTCGGGGCGGCAGAGCCGCGCCGCAGCTGGAGGCCGACGGGCGGCAGAGGTGTCCCCGCGATCCGCCTGCCAACTTGATGGCACAGATGGCTCAGGCCCGTACCTCCAAGATCCCGGTCGACGTCGGGCCGGTGGTCGGCAACCTGGTGGGCAGCCCTGGGGACGGGCGGCGGCGCGCCTGAGTCGTTCGTGCCATCAAGTTGGTAGCGGCGTGACGGCACCAACGTCGCCGGGCGAGGCCGGCGGACGTCCGTCAGGAGGTGGGTGGTTCGAGCGGCTGGGGACGGTTCTCCCACTTGGTCGACAGCGCGATCCCGGTGCGGGTGGAGGCGACCCCGGGCGTCCGGTTCAGCCGGACGATCAGCTGTTCCAGCTCGGCGATGGTGCCGACCCGCGCCTTGAGCAGGAAGGATTCGACGCCGGCCATGAAGTAGCAGGACTCGATCTCGGGGATCTGGCGGAACGCCTCCAGCACGTCGTCGGTGTCCGCGTCGGAGTTCTCCACGATGCCGATCAGCGCGGTGACCCCGAGCCCGATCGCCTCCGGCTCGACCTCGGCGCGGTACGCCCGGATCACCCCTCCGGACTCCAGTTTGCCGACCCGCTCGTGCACGGCCGGGGCGGAGAGGCCGACCTGCCGGGCCAGCTCGGCGTACGACAGGCGGGCGTTGCCCCGTAGCAGCTCCACGAGGGCCAGGTCGATCGTGTCCACGGAGAGTGACCCTATCCTCTGGGCCGTGACCGGAGGCGGACGGCACCCGTTGAACATGACGGTACGTTGCCATTCACAAACGTCCCGTCACGGAGGTTCTACGCCGGTACCATTTCCTAACTTCGCAGTGTGTGCGTATTTCGCGTTTGGCGGACACGCCCGGTCCCTGGTGCTGTAATTGCCATACGTCCCTCATGACGGCTCTGGGCTCGCACCGGCCGGGGGCAGTGTGTTCAGCCGGGGGCTTCGTCGACGCGAGGAGGGGGCTGTGGACACTGGAGATCGCCTGCTGACACCGGGTGAGGTCGCTGCGCTGTTTCGGGTGGACCCGAAAACCGTGACCCGATGGGCAGCGGCCGGCCGGATCGGCAGCATCCGGACTCCAGGCGGGCATCGCCGGTTTCGGGAATCCGAGGTGCGAGCCCTGCTTGAGGGGGAGGGCATGCTGGACGAGGCGGAGGACATGGGCAAGGCCCGCAACATGGGCCCGACCGCTTCGACCGGCCCCGGCCCGGCAAACGCCGGCATGTACTGAGCGAGCGGGCGCGGTCCGGCCGGTGAGGCGGGCCGCGCCCAGGCCGGTGGTGTGCGCCGGTGCCGGCCGCTCCGATGGTGAGCCGGTCAGGCCCGGTCCACGTCCCAGCCCTTCACGTCCCGACGGTCCGCGGCGAGCGTGCCCGACCAGCGCCGGAACAGCGTGTGTTCGACGCCGAGCGCGTCGAGCACCTTCCCGGCCACGAAGTCGACCAACTGCTGCGCGGAGGCCGACGCGCCGGCGCCGTAGAAGCCCGGACTGGCCGGCAGCACCACCGCGCCGGCGTCGTGCAGCGCGATGAGGTGTTCCAGGTGGCTGCGGGTCACCGGGGTCTCCCGGGGCACCACCACGACCGGGCGGCGCTCCTTGAGGTTCACCTCGGCGGCCCGTTGGAGCAGGTCCTTGGAGAGACCGATCGCGATGCCGGCGCAGGCCGCGGTGCTGGCCGGCACGACCGCCATGCCGCGTACCCGGTAGGAGCCGCTGCTCGGGCCGGCGGCCAGGTCACCGGCGGGCCAGTACCGGAGGTCCGCGCCGGTGAGGTCGCGGTCGAGCCACGCGGCCAGGTCCGCGGCCCAGTGCGCGTCCCGGAAGGGCCGGCCGGTCTCGTCGAGCACAGTCAGTCGGGCGGCCCGGGACACGACCAGGTCGACCGCCGCACCGGCGTCCAGCAGTCCCCGGACGACCGCCGCCGCGTACGGGGTCCCGGAGGCACCGGAGACGCCCACCACCCATGGTTCGCGCATGCCGTAAGCCTGCCAGGCCAAATGTCCGGTGGGTCGACGGGGCTTCCCGCCGCATGGGATTCTCTGATTCGGCGATCCACCTCCATGGAAGGGCCGGTGATGACGGCGGCGGTGCTGCGGGCGCTGCGTTCGGACTGCCCCGTCGCGCCCCGGTTCTCCCCCTACGCCGACGAGGTGCAGGGCTGGCTCGTCGACCACCTCGACCAGCTCGGCCTGCCGCTGGATCCGGGCACCCGCCGACGGCTGGCCCGCGCCGGCTTCGCCCGGTACGCCGGCCGGCTCTATCCGGACGCCACCGAGCCCGACCTGCGGGTGCTGGCCGCGCTGTTCACCTGGTTCTTCCTGGTCGACGACGCCTGTGACGGGCCGGACGGGCTGGCCCCGGCGCAGATCCGCGCGCTGCGCGACGGCGCGCTCGCGCTGCTCCGCGAGGGCCCGCGGGCCCGCCACCCGGGGTTCACCGGTCCGCTGCGCCGGCTGCTCGTGCAGGCGTGGCGGGAGCCACGGCACCGGATGCCGGCGCGCTGGCGGCTGCGCTTCGCCGACGCGGTGGCCGACCACCTCGACGGCGTGTCGCGGGAGACGGCTGCCACGTCGGCCGGCCGGACGCCCGGTGTCGCGGAGTACGTCCGGTTGCGCCGGGCCACCTCGGCGGCGTACGTGTCGTACCCGCTGATCGAGTTCGCCGCCGGTCGCCCGCTGCCCGACGCGGTCTACCACCATCCCGCGCTGCGCCGTCACGCGGACCTCGCCAACGACCTGCTCTCCTGGTTCAACGACATCGCCTCGCTGGAGCGGGACCGGGTCACCGGCGGGGGGCACAATCTGGTGCTCGCGGTGGCCGCCGAGCGGGGCGTGCCGTTGCCGGCCGCGGTCGACCTGGTGGCCGCGCACTGGCGCGCCGAGATGAGCCGCTTCATGGCGCTGCGCGCGGCGGTGCCGTCGTTCGGCCCGGCGTTGGACGAGGCCGTCACCATCCATCTCGACGGGGTGGCCGCCGCCGTGCGCGGCACTGTCGACTGGACGATGGAGAGCGCCCGCTACCCGGTCGCCGCGACGCCCTGACCGGCTGACCGGGAACCGGTGACCCGGGAGGTCAGGGGCGCAGGCCGAGCCGGACCACCAGGTCGAGCAGCGCGAGCACGAACAACGCGATGCCGACGAACCCGTTGGCGGTGAAGAACGCCCGGTTGACCCTGCTCAGGTCGGTGGGGCTGACCACCAGGTGCTGGTAGGCGAAGGCGACCGCGGTCAGCGCCAGCCCGATCCACCACAGCCAGCCGAAGCCGACAAGCGCGCCGAACCAGATGAACAGCGCGAACGTCACCACGTGCGCGACCGTGGAGGCGTGCAGCGCGAAGCGCCGGCCGTACCGGGCGGGGACGCTGTGCACCCCGATCTCCCGGTCGATCTCCGAGTCCTGGCAGGCGTAGATCAGGTCGAAGCCGCCGATCCAGAGCCCGACCGCGGCGCCGAGCAGCCAGGCCGGGCCGGACCCGTCGAGCGTGCCGGTGACCGCCAGCCACGCGCCGACCGGGCCGACCGCCTGGGCGACCGCGAGGATGGCGTGCGGCCAGTTGGTGAAGCGCTTGCCGTACGGGTAGACCACCAGCGGCACCACGGCCAGCGGCGCGAGCATCAGGCAGAGCGGGTTGAGCAGCGCGGCGGCGGCCAGGAAGACCACGAGCGCGACGGCCGCGCCGGTCCAGGCCGTCCGCACGCTCACCGCCCCGGTGACCAGTTCCCGGTTCGCGGTACGCGGGTTCCGCGCGTCGATCCGCCGGTCCAGGATCCGGTTGGCGGCCATCGCGAACGTCCGCGCGCCGACCATCGCCACAGTGATCAGCAGCAGGTCGAGCCAGCGCACCCGTCCGCCGTCGACCCGCATCGCGGTCAGCGCCGACAGGTACGCGAACGGCAACGCGAACACCGAGTGCTCGATCGCGACGAGCTTCAGGAAGGACGTGACCCGGCCGGGCCGTTCCGCCACCGCGGTCATCAGATTCCGTACTCCTGCCAGCGCTTGTCGACCAGGGACGTCACCTCGGGGGACATCCGCATCTCCTCCGGCCAGCCTCGCGTGTACCCCTCGGTGGGCAGCTTGCGGGTGGCGTCCACGCCGGCCTTGCCGCCCCAGAACTGCTGGTACGAGGCGTGGTCCAGGTGGTCCACCGGGCCCTCGGTGAGGAGCAGGTCGCGGGCGTAGTCGACGTTGCCGAAGGCACGGAACGCGACCTCGTTGTAGTCGTGCACGTCGCAGTCCTCGTCGACGATCACGATCAGCTTGGTCAGCGACATCATGTGCGCGCCCCAGATCGCGTTCATCACCTTCTGCGCGTGCTTCGGGTAGCGCTTGCGGATCGACACGATCGCGCAGTTGTGGAACACGCCGGCGGCGGGCAGGTCGTAGTCGACGATGTCCGGGATCAGGAACCGCAGCAACGGCGCGAAGATCCGCTCGGTGGCCTTGCCGAGGCCGTGGTCCTCCTGCGGCGGCTGGGACGTGACGATCGAGTGATAGACCGGGTCGCGCTGCATGGTCATGGTCTCGATGTGCAGCACCGGGAACGGCTCCACCGGCGTGTAGAAGCCGGTGTGGTCGCCGAACGGCCCCTCGGGCAGCCGCTCGCCCGGTTCGAGGTACCCCTCCAGCACGACCTGCGCGTGCGCCGGCACCTGCAACGGGACGCTCAGGCAGTCGACCATCTCGACCCGCTCCCCGCGCAGGAAGCCGGCGAACAGGTACTCGTCGATGTCGGCGGGGAGCGGCGCGCTGGCCGCGTACGCGACCGCCGGGTCCGCGCCGATGGCGACCGCCACCGGCAGGCGCTGCCCGAGCCGCTCGGCGACCGCGTGGTGCGCGGTGGAGTTCTTGTGGATCTGCCAGTGCATGCCGAGCGTGTTCCGACCGTGCTGCTGGAGCCGGTACAACCCGAGGTTGCGCTTGCCGGTCTCCGGGTGCTTGGTGTGGGTCAGCCCGAAGTTGTGGAAGATGCCGCCGTCGCCCGGCCACACCTGCAACCCGGGCAGCCGGTTCAGGTCGACGTCGTCGCCCCGGTAGACCACCTGCTGGCAGGGGGCGGTCCGGACCTTCTTCGGCGGCATGGACTTGAGCTGCATGACCTTGCCGAGCCCACCCATCATGCCGGTGAAACCCTGCGGCAGTTCCGGCTTGAGCAGCTCGCCGATCCGCGCGCCGATCTCGTCCAGCGACTCGACGCCGAGCGCCATGGCCATCCGCTTCTCGGTGCCGAACAGGTTGACCGCCACCGGCATCTCGCCCCGGGTGGGCCGCTCGAACAGCAGCGCCGGCCCACCGGCGCGGACGGTCCGGGTGACCACCTCGCTGATCTCCAGCGTGGGGTCGACCGGGACGTCGACCCGCCGCAGCTCACCGGCGCGCTCCAGTGCCGCGAGGAAGTCCTTGAGATCGTCGTACGGAAAGCCACGCCCCATGCCTCCATCCTCCCCCACCCCCCTGAGGTGCAAGGAAGGGCCCCTTGTTAACGCATTCGGTAGAGGCGGGGCCCCCTTTTAACGCCCCGTCGGGCGGGTAGTCGGCGGCATGGGCGACGAACGGGTGCCGGCGGGATTCAGCGAGCAGCGGGTTCAGGTCGGCGACGTGGAGATCAACTACGTCCGGGGCGGTCAGGGGCCGACGCTGGTACTGCTGCACGGCTACCCGCAGTGCTGGCGCATGTGGCGGCACGTGCTGCCGGAGCTGGCGCGCTCCTTCGAGGTGATCGCCCCCGACCTGCGCGGCTTCGGCGACAGCGACGCCCCGCCCGGCGGGTACGACAAGAAGACGGTCGCCGCCGACCTGCACGGGCTGCTCACCGCGCTCGACCTGGCCGGGGACATCCGGCTGGTCGGCCACGATCTCGGCACCATGGTCGCGTACGCCTATGCCGCCGCCCATCCCGACTCGGTCGCCCGGCTGGTGCTCAGCGAGGCGCCGATCCCGGACGAGAGCGTCTATGCCATGCCCGCGCTCACCGCGGCCGGCCCGGCGGTGTGGAACTTCGGCTTCTTCACCGTGCCCAACGGCCTGCCCGAGCAGCTCGTCGCCGGCCGGGAGGCGCTCTGGGTCGACCGGTTCACCGACTCGATCATGGTGAACAAGGGCAGCCTCGGCCCGGACGACATCGAGGAGTACGCCGGTCACCTCAGCGACGAGGCGCACCTTCGGGCCAGCTTCGCCTACTTCCGGGCGTTCGGACAGGACGTCGCGGACAACACGGCCTACCGGGGCACGAAGCTGCCGATGCCGGTGCTGGCCGTCGGCGCGCAGGCCAGCCTCGGCGCCCAGGTGGCCGAGCAGGTGCGCCGGTACGCCGACCGGGTCACCGGCGAGGTGGTCGAGGACTGCGGCCACTGGCTGTTCGAGGAGCAGCCGGCGAAGCTAACCGCCCTGCTGCTGCCGTTCCTCAAGGGTTGACGGGCGGGCGGGTCAGCCCCGGCGGGCCGACTCGACGAACGCGCGCCAGGCGGCCGGACGGAACGTCAGCACTGCCCCGGCGCGGTCCTTGCTGTCGCGGACGGCGACCACGCGCGGCAGGTTGTCGGCCACCTCGACGCAGTCACCGCCGTTGGTGCTGCTCCGGGTGCTGGTGCGCCACCGGGCGCCGGTCAGGTCCGCCATGTCTCCGCCACCTCCGCTAGCAACTCCATCGACTGCCGGGGCGGCAGCGCCTCCCCCTCGATCGACTCCCAGGACGACCGGACCGCCAGCACGTCCTCGGTGTGGTCGATCACCTGGCCCTTGAGTTGATCGTCGAGATAGACGACGTCCTCCCCGGTGGGGAGCGTAGCCAGCACGAAGGCCCCGGCGACACCCGGATATGCGCCGACCGAGGCGGGCACCACCTGGAGCCGGACCCGGGACCGCTCGGTGGCGAGCTTCATCAGCCGCAGCACCTGCTCGCGCATCACCAACGGGCCGCCGACCGGCCGGCGCAGCACGTGCTCGTCCAGCACCGCGACGAGCTGCGGCGGCTTCTCCCCGGTCAGCACCGCCTGCCGCGCCAGCCGGGCCTCCACCCGCTGCTCTACCTCCGCCTCCTGGAACAGGCCGACGCTGCGGAACAACGCGCGGGCGTACGCCGAGGTCTGCAACAGCCCCGGCACCACCGTGCTCTGGTACGACCGGAGCACGGTGGCCTGCCGCTCGTTGGCCTCCCACGCCCGCATCCACTGCGGCGACCCGAACCGGGTCAGCATGCGGCCGAACGCGCCACCGGTGTCGAGCGCCACGTCGGCCCGCTCCCAGAAATCCGGCGGCGGCTTGCGCGCCCCGGTCTCGACCATCGCCACGGTCGACGGCGAATAGCTGATCGCCTTCGCCAGGTCCTCCTGGGTCATCTTCCGGGCCGCGCGCATGTGCCGCAGCTCCTCGATCAGCACCTGTAAGCGCTCGTCCATCCGCACGCCCTCCTCACGGCCGCGTTCCGGGTGTCTCACCGACCTCACCGACCACCCGGCCCGACACACTGGGTGACCATACGCCTTCCGCCAGTAGTCCCGCCGTCCCGAAACTGGGCGCAGCGGAATCGTTCGGATCCGACCCGAAAGGACGGACGAAACCGCGGAGGGGCCGTCCGGTTCGTCGGCGGCGGACGGCCCCTCCCTCCAGCCCGGCGATCGAGGAGAGGACCGTGCGATGACACGACGGCACGACCCGCACCGGCCACTGTGGCTCTGCCGGGCCTGTGGCGGCCCGTGGCCGTGCGGCACCGCCCGACTCACCCTGCTGGCCGAGTACGGGGACAGCCGCGTCACTCTCTGCGTCTATCTCGCCGGGATGCTCTACACCGCCGTGGAGGATCTGTGCCGGCTCGCCCCGCAGGACGCGCCGAAGCCCGCCGCGCTGCACGAGCGCTTCCTCGGCTGGGCCGCCCCGCGCCGCCCCCGACGCGAAGGAGGGGGCCCCGGTTAACGCCTCCGGTAGAGGCGGGGCCCCCGCTTGACGCCCGCCGCCTTTTCGCCCGCCGCCCGCTTCAGGCGGCCGGCTCCCAGGCGTACCGGTGCAGGGGCGCGTCGAGCGGCGCGGCGGTGAGCCGGTTCGCGAACGTCGAGATGGTGTAGGTCCCGACGCCGAGCACGACGTCCAGCGCGTGCCGTGGCTGCCAGCCGGCGGCCAGGAACGCGCCCAGTTCGGCGTCGGGGACCGCGCCCCGGTGGTCGAGCACGGCGACGGTGAACCGGCGCAGCGCCTCCAGCCGGGGCTCGGGCAGCACGCCGCCGGCCCGCAGCGCGTCGATCAGCTCGGGCGCGGCGTCCTGCCCGGCGAGCGTGGCGGTGTGCATGGCCACGCAGAGGTGGCATTCGTTGCGGGTGGCGACCGTCAGCACGACCACCTCCCGGGCGACCGGGTCGAGGTCGGTGGCCTCGAAGGCGGCGTTGGCGGCGAGGAAGCCCTTGAGCAGCTCCGGTGAGCCGGCCATCAGGCCGACGGCGGCGGGCAGGTGGCCCAGCTTGCGGTGGACGCCGGCCATGACCGGGCGGGCGGCGGCCGGTGCGGTGTCGGGTTCGTACGCGGTGAAGCGGGACATCCGCGGTCCCCTCTCGTAAGATAGTCAACGTGGTTGACCAAACCGTAAACCAGGTTGTCGAACATGGCAACGCCTGACCGCCCCGGCTTCGCGCTGCCGCTGCTCCTGCTGGCCGGCTTCCGTACGCTCGTCGACGACCTGCACGCCGAGCTGGCGAGGCACGGGCACCCCGAGCTGCGACCGGCGCACGGCTTCGTCCTCCAGGCCGTCGGACCAGCCGGCACCACCGCCTCGGACCTCGGGCAACGCCTCGGCGTCTCCAAGCAGGCCGCCGGCAAGACGGTCGACCGGCTGGTCGCGCTCGGCTACCTGGAACGCGTGGACGACCCCGCCGACGCGCGCCGGAAACTGGTCCGGATGACCGCCCGGGGCCACGACGGGCTACGTCGCTCGGCGGTCGTCTTCGACGCGCTGCGCGACCGCTGGGCGGCCACGCTCGGCGCGGAGCGGGTCGCGGCCATCGAGGACGACCTGCGCCGGATGGTCCCCGCCGACGTGTTCCGCCTCGACGTCCCCGGCTGGTTCGGCGCGTGAACCTCAGTGGCGGCGGAGCGCGAGAGGGGCACCCGACCGGAGGCCGGGTGCCCCATTCTGAACACCACTACCGGAAGATGACGTCACTTCTGTTGACCTTGCAGTTGGCGTCGTTCCAGCCCTCGCCGAGGTAGCTGGGTTCGCTGCCCTTGGCCACGCCCTTGTACTTGCCGCAGATGACCGCCGAGCCGATCACGACCACGCGGGTGATCGTCGCGGTGTCGTTCCAGTTGCTGTTGATGCCGGCGAGCATGTCGATGTCGTTGACGAGGACGTTGTCGACACGCACGTGGCGGGTGTACGAGGTGGAGCAGTTGCCGCAGGCGCGGTACAGCTTGCCGGACCCCTTGAGGTAGAAGCCGGAGATGCTGACGGTGCCGTTGCCGTTGTGCTGGAAGGTCTTGTCGCTGCCGCTGCGCGCGCCGCCACCGATGACGTAGGACGTACCGCCGTTGGTCTGCTTGAAGGTGGCGGCGTCCTCACCGATGTCGTTCCACCACACGTTGCGCAACGTGCAGGTGCCCTCGCAGTGCACGCCGTCACCGGCGGGCGAACCGAGGATGACGTTCTGGAGCGTGCCCCCGTTGGCGATCTTGAACATCGGGTCCTGCGACTCGCCCTGCCCACCGTCACCCATGCAGCAGTAGGTCTTCATTCCGCCGTCGAAGGTGCCGGAGACGTTGACCGTGCTCGAGATGTTCACCGAGCCGGCCGACGACGGCCACGCACCCGTCGGCGTGCCCGGGTTGCCTGTCGGGCCGGACGTCGGACCGCTGGTGGGGCCACTGGTCGGGCTGGTGGTCGGGGTCGACCCGCCGCTGGAGTACGTCTCGAACTCGGCGATTCGCGGGGTGCCGGACGCGCTGGTGATGACGAAGGAGATCTTCTTCAGCGACGTCGAGGAGAAGTTGATGACGCTCGGGGCGCTGCCGCCGCTGGCCAGGACGGAGCCCGTGTCGTAGTTCTTGAGTTGCCAGCCGCTGATCGAGCCGCCGCCCGAGGCCTGCACGATGACGGCCGAGGACACCGTGGTGGCGCTGCCCCACTTCACCGAGACCGTGCCGGTCGAGCCGCTCGGCGACCAGTAGGTGCCGGCGTTGCCGTCGATGACGTTGCCGTAGCTGGTGCCACTGGCCTTGCTGGAGCCGTCGGCGCCGGCGCCGAGGCTCAGGTTCGTGGCGGCCGATGCGCTGGGGACCTGCAACGCCAGCGCGACGACGGCGCCCGCGACCGCAGCGGCACCGCCGGTCAGCCACCGAGTGGCGACTTTGTGTCTCATCCGGTTTCACCTTTCAAGCGTGTGTACCCTGTGTTAGAAAGCGCTTTCAGATAAACCATAGACAGCTATCGATGTCAAGGCAAGGGCCACCCTCCGTCATGCTGGACGTCCTCACCTCCGACCCGCCGCCGTCACGGCCCTCTCGTCGTCGGTGACAGTCATGTCACGCGCCCCCACGTCAACTGGGTTCCCGCAACGAGGCGGCCGGTCCGCCCGGACGGGCACGGGCGAACGGCCGTGGAAATCGGAGATCCCATGAAAAGGCTCGCTCTCCAGGCCGGGCTGGCCGCGTTGGCCCTCACCGCCGCGCTGCTCGCCGGCGCGCCCCCGGCCTCGGCCGCCACCACCACCGTCCCGTTCGCCGCGAGCCAGGACAGCTACGTCAGCTCGTCCAGCCCGAACGCGAACTTCAACAACACCAACTCGCTCGTGGTCGGCGCCGCCCCGGTCCGCATCTCCTACCTCCAGTTCAACCTCACCCGGCTGACCGACCCGGTCTCCACCGCCCGACTGCGGCTGCACGTGCAGAACACCGCCAACGCCCCCAGCCCCAACGGCGGCACCGCGCAGGAGGTCGGCACGTCCTGGTCGGAGAGCACGCTGACCTACGCCAACCGGCCGGCGTCCGTCGGCGCCCCGCTCGGCTCGCTCGGCACGGTCCGGAGCAACACCTGGTACGAGCTGGACGTCACCAGCGCGGTCACCGGCAACGGCGTGGTCGCGTTCTCGCTCTCCTCCACCAACCCGGACGGCGCGTTCTACGACAGCCGGGAGTCCGGCACGTACGCGCCGATGCTGATCGTCACCACCGGGCCGCCGCAGACCGGGGACAACGTGCTGCTCAACGGCGGTGACATCTCCGCGTGCAGCACCACCGGCGCCAACCAGACCGCGCAGATCATCGCCCGCGAGCCCGGCACCGTGATGGCCGGCGGCGACCTGACCGACAGCGGTACGGCGGCACAGCTCGCCAACTGCTACGGCCCGACCTGGGGACAGTTCAAGAGCCGCACGAAGCCCATCCTCGGCAACCACGACTACCTCACCGCCGGCGCGGTCCCCACGTTCAACTACTTCGGCGCGGTCCTGCCGCCGGGCAAGGGCTACTACTCCTTCGACAAGGCCGGCTGGCACATCGTGGTGCTGAACTCCAACTGCTCGCACGTCGGCGGCTGCCAGGCCGGCTCGCCCCAGGAGAAATGGCTGCGCGCCGACCTGGCCGCGCATCCGAACCAATGCACGCTGGCCCAGTACCACCACCCGCTGTTCAGCTCCGGCGGCCGGACGACGGCGGCCGTCCGCCCACTCTTCCAGGCGCTCTACGACGCGGGCGCCGAGATCGTCATCAACGGCCACAACCACCAGTACGAGCGGTTCGCCCCGCAGAACCCCTCCGGCGTCGCCGACCCGACCCGGGGCATCCGGGAGTTCGTGGTCGGCACCGGGGGCCGGCCGCTGATGAAGACGTTCCCCGAGCCGGCGGCGAACAGCCAGGCCAGGAACGGGACCACGTTCGGGGTGCTCAAGCTGACGCTCTCGCCGAACGCCTACACGTGGCAGTTCCTACCGGTGGCCGGCGCGACGTTCACCGACTCCGGCAGCGGCACCTGCCACTGACCCACCGTCACACCCTCCTCATAGGATCGCGGACGCCGGCCGCTCGGGCCGGCGTCCCCGTTCGCAAGGAGTTCGATGAGACGTCTGCGCGTTTCGGTCGGCGCGGCGGCGCTGGCCACGCTCGGGGTGGTCGTGGCACTGCCGGCCCCGGCCACCGCCGACCCCGGTCCCGGCTGGGTCGGCGGCTGGCTCGGCGACACCACCCTCGGCGGTCCGGCCGCACCCGCCCGCACCGCCGCCTTCTCGCTCAGCAGCGACGCCGACGCGGTGCATCCGCGCGTCCGCTTCGACGTGGGCGGCCTCGACGGCGTCGCCACCGCCACGTTTCCGGCCGGCTGCGACCTCGTGGGCGCGGTGGCGACCTGCCCGATGCCCGCTGACCCCACCACCGACGAGTTCGGCGGTGTCACCGGCACCGTTCCGATCGTGCTCCGCACGGTGGCCGGTGCGGTCGACGGCGCCGCCGGCACGATCGGCTGGGCGACGCTGGCCGACGGCGTCGACGGCGAGGCCCAGCAGGCGGCCGTCACGGTGCGCACCGGGCCCGACGCCGTCGACCTGGTCGACGCGTACGTGGCAGGCACCGGCACCGGCGACCGGCTGGCCGTGCCGGTGACCCTGGTCAGCGCCGGCGACCAACCGGTGACCGGCCTGCGGGCCACGTTCCGCTTCCCGGTCGGGCTGGAGCCGGCGGCGTTCCGCAACTGCCGGTACGGCACGGGTGGCCAGCTCAGCACCGTGGTGGTCTGCCACTTCGGCCGCGAGCTGACGCCGGGCGTGCGCTACCAGGTGCCCGGCGGCTTCCCGACCACCGTCGGCCCCGCCGCCATCGGTGACAAGCGGATCGTGCAGACCGTGGCGCCCGAGGCGACCGCCGGCCCGCTTCCCGAGGGCGTGGTGCTGCGGCGTCGCCCGGCGGACGCGGCGCTGCGGCTGCGCCCGGTCGGCGACCCGGTCGACGTGCTCGGCCCGGATCAGCAGTCCGCCTCCGGTCAGTATTATCTCCGCGCCGTCCGTGGCGCGTTCGACGTGGTCGCGCTCGGCGCGACCGCCGCCGGGGTGCCCGGCGACACGGTGCGGGTCCGGGTCGGCCTGCGCAACGACGGGCCGGGCGTGCCGGACGGCACCGTCTCCGGCGGCGACGCCGCCCGCTTCACGTTCGCCCCACCGGCCGGGACGGTGGTGACGAACGCACCGGAGCACTGTTCGGGCAACGGCGACGAGGAGGACCCGGGCGCGCCGATCACCTGGTACTGCACGGTGCCGGACGCCGTCTTCCCGGCCGGTGACACTTTCCTGGTCGACGTCGACCTGCGGATCGACGGCCCGCTGGGCGCGCCCGGCACGGTCGCCCTGCCCTACGGCTACCCCCGGCCCGACGACGACCCGACGAACGACACCGCCCCGGTCGTCATCGGCTGAGCGGGCGACGACGCGACCGCCGGGAGTCGGGCGACTCCCGGCGGTCGGCGCCGCGCCAGGCCGCGGCCCAGCGTCAGTTGACCCCGGCGTACGAGTGCAGGCCGGTGAAGAAGAAGTTGACCCCGAACAGGTTCATCAGCATGGTCAGGAAGCCCACCACGGCGATCCAGGTGGCCACGTTGCGCTTCACGCTCGGCGTGGCCCGCGCGTGCAGGTAACCGGCGTACACCACCCACGAGATGAACGCCCAGGTCTCCTTCGGGTCCCAGCCCCAGGCGCGACCCCAGGCCGCCTCGGCCCAGATCGCGCCCGCGATGACTGCGAACGTGAAGATCGGGAACGCGAAGGCGTGCGTCGTGAAGGTCAGCCGCTCCAGCCCGGCCGCCGCCGGCAGCCGGCGGGCCAGGGTGTACGGGAAGCTGCGCCGCCCCTGCTCCCAACCGGCCCGCATCAGGTACGCGGCAGCCGGCACCACGCCCAGCAGGAAGATGCCCGAGGCGAAGATGATCGTCGACACGTGGATGATGAACCAGTACGACTGGAGCGCCGGCATCAGCGGCACGACCTGGACGTAGAGCTTCAGCTCGGCGAACGCCAGCAGCAGCACCAACACCAGCGTCAGGAACAGCCCGAGCCGGCGCAACGACGGCTGCTTCCAGAGCACCACGAGCCACGCGGCCACCCCGATCCAGGTGACCGTCAGCACGAACTCGTACATGTTGCCCCAGGGCATCCGCTCGGCGGCGATGCCCCGCGTGACCACCGCGCCCAGGTGCAGCGCGGCGGCGAGCGCGGTGAGCCAGGCGGCGATCCGCCCGGCGAGCGCGGCCCGCGCGGCCGAGCGGTCGGGACGCGGCGGCGCGACCGGCGCGTCGACGGTCCCCCCGGTGCTCCCGACGCCCGCGCCGACCAGCTCGCGGGCCGGGGCGGCCACGGCCACCTTCCGCGCGTTGCCCAGCGCGAACTCCACGGCGTGGCTGATCATCGCGATCAGGTACGTCAGGATCGCGAACGTGACCAGCTGATCCGAGAGTGCGGACATCACTCGTCTCCTTCTCGCGCCCGCCGCTGCTCCGGCCCGCCGCCGCTCACCGCGGCGACGAGTTGCGCGAACTCGTCGGCGAACCCTGGGTGCTCGGTGCGCGGCAGCCCACCGGCCTCCACCAAACTACTACCGCCCGTCGGAGATCCACCGTCGGGGGGCGACACCCGGAACCAGACCCGCCGCCGCCTGGCGAACAGCGAACCCATCAGCCCGAGCAGCAGCGTGCCACTGGCCACCAGCAGCAGCGTCTGGCCGGGCGCGTGCCGGATCGCCAGCGTCACGTACGGCCGGGTGCCGACGAACTCCAGCGTGCTGCCGTCGTCCAGGGTCCACGTCTCGCCCGGCCGCAGCAGCTTCGTGCCGATCTGCTTCAGCTTGCCGTTGTCGACCTGCCGCTTGTCGAGTTGGTAGACCGAGCCGGGGATGCCGGCGTCCAGCCCGAGGTTGCCCCGGTAGGCGGTCAGGTTCAGCGCCGGGTTCCGCTCGGCCGGGAACTGCGACGCCACGTACGGCGCGCGGTCCCCGGCGGTGGGCAGGTAGAGCCCGTCGAAGGCGACCTGCTGGTCCGGAGCGCGCGTGCCGGTCTTCGGGTCGACGTTCGCGTCCGGGAAGACGGCCACGCCCTCCTCGGTGGCGTTCGGGTCACCGGTGCGCAGGAACGGGTCGTCGCTGGTCTGGCTGGTGCCGAACCGGTCGGTGTACTTCAGCACCGGCGCGTAGCCGTTGCCGAGCAGGTAGACGTTCGCCGCGTCGAGCCGCAGCGGTGAGTTGACCGAGAAGCCGGCGGTGCGGGGCGCATCACCGGGGGAGTCCACGCTGACCGTGGCCCAGAAGCGGGACGCCTGCCCGGAGTCCAGGTAGTCGGCCTCGAACTTCTCCAGCGTGAGGCAGAACGGCGGCAGGTCGGCGCTGTCCACCCGCGGGCCGAGCGACGCCTCGGCGTACTGCTGACGGGTGTTGCAGAACGCGTTGTCCGCGCCGGCGACCAGGATGCGGTTGCCGTGCCAGCCGTACCAGGAACCGACCGCGACCCCGAGCAGGACGGCGATCAGCGACGTGTGGAACAGCAGGTTGCCGGTCTCCTTGAGGTAGCCCTTCTCGGCGGAGACCTCGTTGCCACGGACGGTGACCCGCCACCGGCGGCGGCGCAGCACCGCCGCGATCGCCGCCGCGTCGGCGGCGGCCGGGGCCTCCAGCACCGCGTGCTGTGGCAACCGCTCCAGCCGTTTCGGCGCGGCCGGCGGACGCATCCGCAACGCCCGTACGTGGTCACGGGTACGCGGCAGGATGCAGCCGATCAACGAGGTGAACAGCAGCACGTAGATCGCGGAGAACCAGACCGAGCCGAAGACGCCGAACATGCCGATCTGATCGAGCCGGGGTGCCAGGTCGGGGTGGTCGACGAACCACTGATCGACCTTCTCCGGGTTGACCCCGCGCTGCGGCAGCACCGAGCCGGGGATGGCGGCGACCGCGAGCAGGAACAGCAGGATCAGCGCGGTACGCATGCTGGTGAGCTGCCGCCACGAGTTGCGCAGCAGGGCCAGCACCGGGTTGACCCGCCGCCGGGGCGCCTGCGCCGGCGGGGTGGCCGGTCGGTCGTCCACGGACGTCATCAGATGCTCACCTCACCCACGCCCACGTGCGTCTGCAACCAGATCACCACGTTCGTCCAGCCGCCGGTGACAAGCGCCAGACCGATCACGATCAGCAGGGCCCCGCCGACGCGGGTGACCCAGCGGCTGTTGCGCCGGACGGCGCGGAACACCCCGAGCAGGCGTTGGAAGCCCAGCCCGAAGACGACGAACGGTACCCCCAGCCCGAGGCAGTACGCCACGGCGAGCACCACGGCCCGGTCGGCGCTTCCCTCGGTGGTCGCCAGGCCCAGCACCGCGCCGAGCGTCGGCCCGGTGCAGGGCAGCCAGCTCAACGCGAAGACCGCGCCGAGGACCGGCGCCCCGAGCAGGCCGGCGGCGGGCAGCGCGCGGATGCGGAACTCGCGCTGCATGCCGGGGATCACCCCGAGGTAGCCGAGCCCGAGCACCACCACCAGCGCGCCGATGACGATCTCCAGCGTGCGCTCGTACCGGAAGAAGAGCTTGCCGACGCCGGAGAAGAGGATGGCGGTGGAGACGAACACGGCGGTGAAGCCGGCGATGAACAGCAGCGTGCCGGCGAGCACCCGCCCCTTGACGGCTGCGGCGCTCCGCGCCGGCGCCCGCTCCACGACGCCGACGCCGCCACCGGCGCTGTTAAGAGGGGGCCCCTGCTCTACCGCAGGCGTTAACAGGGGGCCCTTCCTTACACCCTCCAGGTCGGCGCCGGCGAGGCCGGTGACGTACGACAGGTAGCCGGGCATCAGGGGGAGCACACACGGGGACAGGAAGCTGACCAGGCCGGCCAGCGCCGCCGCGCCCACCGCGAGCAGCAACGGGCCGGACGCGGCGAGCTGGCGGAACGTCTCGCCCATCAGCGGGAGCCGTTCGGTGCCGGCCGCTCGGCGGCGACCTTCTCCACGATCGGCCGCAGCTCGTCCCGGGTCACCGCGCGGCGGATCACCACCGCGATGCGTCCGTCCCGGTCGAGCACCACCGTCGCCGGGGTGCTGTTCGGCGGGATGTCGAAGTTGAGCGCCTGCCGGCTGGACGGGTCGAAGATGCTCGGGTAGGTGACCCGGCCCTCCTCGAACGCGATCGCCTTGTCCTTGCTGTCCTGCACGTTGATGCCGAGGAACGTCACGCCGGCGCCCTTGGTGGCCTGGTAGGTGGCCTCCAGGTCGTCCGCCTCGGCCCGGCAGGGCGCGCACCAGGAGCCCCAGAAGTTGACCACCACGACCTGCCCACGGTCACGGGCGACGTCGTAGTTTCCGCCGGTGAGCAGCTCACCGCTCACCTTCGGGGTCTTGGACCGCTGGTCCGGGGCGCAGGTCACGGTGAGCCCGTCGGCCGCGCACCGGCTCTCCTGGCTGCCGGAGGAGCAGCCGACCAGCGCCGTACCGGCGGTGACGGCGGCGAGCAGGGCGGCGGCGAGCCTCCGGGTGAGCATCAGGCCCCCTTGGCCGTCCGGGCGGTCGGCGAGATCGCGATCAGGTGGGCCGCCGGCTCGGAGTAGCCGATGCCGGCGATCCGGGCGCCGTCGAAGTGGAACGAGGTGAGGCTGGCCAGGCCGCACTGCCGGCGGCGCGGGTCGTGCCAGAGCCGCTTGCGCTCGACGTACCGGCGCAGCGTCCAGATCGGGAGCTGGTGCGAGACGAGCACCGCCTCGCGACCCTCGGCGGCGACGCGGGCGGCGTGCAGCGCGGCGAACATCCGCTCGGCGATCACCTGGTACGCCTCGCCCCAGGACGGCGTGACCGGGTCGCGCAGCACCCACCAGTTGCGCGGGTCGCGGAACGAGCCGTCCCCCGGGGAGACCTTCTTGCCCTCGAACCAGTTCGCGCTCTCGATCAGCCGCTCGTCGACGCCGACGGAGAGGCCGAACTGCGCCGCGATCGGCTCGGCGGTCTGCTGGGCGCGTTCCAGCGGGCTGGCCACCACGTGCACCACGGTCCGCTCGGCGAGCGCCTGGGCCGCCGCCTTGGCCATCTGCACGCCCAGCTCGGAGAGGCGGAAACCGGGCAGCCGGCCGTAGAGGATGCCGTCCGGGTTGTACACCTCACCGTGCCGCAGCACGTGCACCACAGTCTCCGCCATGCTAGGCCCCCTTCGTTCGCGACTGCGGGGCTCGCAAACCCGGCTCACTCCTCGCGCTCACAGTTACCCCCCGTGTCCCGCCGCTGCCGCCGCCCGCGCCGCCACCGGCAGGGCGGCGGCGATCTGGTCCCACGCGGCGTCGTCGATCGCCGCCGAGACGAACCACGACTCGAACGCGCTCGGCGGAAGGTAGACGCCACCGGCGAGCATCGCGTGGAAGAACGCCTTGAACGCCGGCACCTGCTGGGTGCGGGCGCTGTCGTAGTCGCGCACGTCGGCGTCGGTGAAGAAGATCGAGAACATGTTGCCGGCGGTGGAGAGGCGGTGCGGCACGCCGGCCTCGGAGAGCGCCTCGGTGGCGAGCTTGCCCAGCGCGGCGGACGTCTCGTCGAGGCGCCGGTAGAGCGCGTCGTCGGCGAGCCGCAGCGTGGCCAGGCCGGCCGCGCAGGCCAGCGGGTTCCCCGACAGCGTGCCGGCCTGGTAGACCGGGCCGGCCGGGGCCAGCTTCGCCATGATCTCCGCGCGCCCGCCGAACGCCGCCGCGGGCAGGCCGCCACCCATGACCTTCCCGTACGTCCACAGGTCGGCGTCGGAGGCGTCGAGGCCGTGCCAGCCGGCGCGGGAGACCCGGAACCCGGTCATCACCTCGTCGACGATGAGCAGCGCGCCGTGCGCGTGGGCGATCCGGGCCAGCTCGGCGTTGAAGCCGTCGCGGGGCGCGATCACGCCCATGTTGCCGGCCGCCGCCTCGGTGATGATCGCCGCGAGGTGCGGCCCCTCGGCGGCGAAGGCGGCCTCGACCGCGCCCAGGTCGTTGTAGGGCAGCACGATGGTGTCGCCGGCCGCCGCGCCGGTCACGCCGGGCGAGTCGGGCAGCCCGAACGTGGCGACACCGGAGCCGGCGGCGGCGAGCAGCGCGTCGGAGTGGCCGTGGTAGCAGCCGGCGAACTTGATGATCTTGGCGCGACCGGTGAAGCCGCGGGCCAGCCGGATCGCCGACATGGTCGCCTCGGTGCCGGAGTTGACCAGACGCACCTGCTCGACCGGCGTCCGCGCGACGATCTCCTCGGCGAGGTCCACCTCGCCCGGGGTCGGGGTGCCGAAGCTGGTGCCCAGCGTGGCGGCCTCGCGCAGCGCCTCCACCACGGCGGGGTGGGCATGGCCGAGGATCAGCGGGCCCCAGGAGCAGACCAGGTCGACGTAGCGCCGCCCGTCGGCGTCGAACAGCCAGGGCCCCTCCCCCCGGACCATGAAGCGTGGGGTGCCGCCAACCGCGCGGAACGCACGCACAGGGGAGTTGACCCCGCCGGGCACGAGGGCCTTGGCGCGGTCGAACAGGGCCTCGGAGGCCGGAGCGTCGGCCGGGTAACGGCCGGATCCGGCGGAAAAGGTCTCGGTCACGATGCCCCCCATTGTGTCAGCGCCCGCCCCCTCCCCGACCAGCACCCCGCCCCGGGCGTTACCCGCCTCACCCCCGCGCCCGGAGGTGGGGCGGGTGGGGCGGGAAGCGCTCGACGGGCCCGTTGGTGGGGATCGCGATAGGCTGACCGGGTGGATCGTGCCGAACTGTCCATCACCGTGCACCGGACGGGTGACGAAGCCGTGCTTCGCCTGGCCGGTGAGATCGACATGCTCACGGCCGCCCAGCTCTCCACGGTGGTCAACGAGGTGCTGGCGGATCCGCCGCCGCGCATCGTGCTCGACCTGGGCGGCGTCACCTTCTGCGACTCACAGGGCCTCGGCACGCTCGTGGTGCTCAGCCGCAAGGCCAGCCACGCCCAGTGCGTGCTGGTGCTGAGCAACGTCGGCGACTTCCTGCTCCGCGTCCTCGACATCACCGGCCTCCGCAGCGCCCTGATGATCCGCTGACCCGACTCAGGTGATGGGAAGGTCGCGGCGGCGGAAGGTTTGCAGGCCGGTCAGGGTGAGGATTACGGCCAGGGTGGTGAGCAGGAGCAGCGGGGTGGGGGTCCAGGTGGCGCGCAGCACCTGGGGGGTGTGCGTGAACGGGGACAGGTCCAGCAGCCACTGGTTCAGGTTCAGCACCGCGCCGAGCTGACCGAGCAGCACGCAGAGCGCCAGCACCGCCCACGCGGCCGACGCGAACCGGGGCAGCAGCCCGTGCAGCAGCACGGCCAGCCCGGCCAGCACCCAGGCCGCCGGCGCCTGGGCCAGCCCCGCGCCGAGCATCCGGCCCACCTGCCGGGGCACGTCGCCCACACTGAAGCCGTACGTGAGGCCGGTGGCCAGCCCGGTCACCGCGAGCACCACCACCGGGCCGAGCAGCGCGAACGCCACGTGCGAGAGCAGCCACGTCGAGCGGCGCGTACCGGTGGCGAGCACCGGTTCGGCGCGCCCGGCGGACTCCTCCGCGCGCATCCGCAGCGCCGCCTGGATGCCGTACCCGGCGGCGGCCAGCCCGGCCAGGCTCAGCGTGGCGCCCAGGTAGGCGTCCGCCAGCCCGGACGCCCCGCCGATCCGGGCCATGATCTCCTCCAGCCGCGGGTTCCCCTCCACCGAGCGGCCGGCCGCCTCGGCGGCGCCGCCCAGGATCAGCCCGAGCAGGCCGAACCCGACCGACCACCAGAGGAGCTGCCCCCGGTGCAGCCGCCAGGCCAGGCCGAACGGACCGGACAGCGCCCGGTCGGCGGTGGCCGGCCCGAGGCGGGGCGGCAGCAGGCCCGCGCCGAGGTCGCGGCGGACCGAGACCGGGTACGCGAGCGCGGCCAGCAGCACCGTGGCGGCCAGCGGCAGCAGCAGCACCCACCACCGGTCCCCCTCGTACGCCCGCACCCGGGCCGCCCAGCCCAGCGGCGACAGCCAGCTCGGCCAGTCGTTACCGGCGGTGTCCCCGACCAGGCGCAGCCCGAACGCGGCGCCGAGGCCGGCGAGGCCGATGCCCCGCGCCCCGCCAGCGGTCTCGGTGAGCTGCGCGGCCAGCCCGCCGAGCGTGGCGAAGACCATCCCGGTCGACGCTGCGGCCAGGCCGTACGCCCAGGAGCCGGCCGCCGGCAGCCCGGTCGAGGCGAGCCCGGCGGCGGTGAGCAGCCCGAGCAGCAGGTCGGCGGCGTACGTGACGAGCAGCGCGGCGGTCAGCCCGGCGTACCGGCCGAGCACGCTGCCGCCGAGCAGCTCCCGCCGGCCGGCCTCCTCCTCGGTGCGGGTGTGCCGGATCACCGTGAGCAGGCTGGCCAGCGCCACGATCACCAGCAGGAACCCGCTGCGCTGGGCGGTCAGCGCGCCGACGCTGTCGCCGTAGACCGGGCCGAGCAGCGCGACGATGGACGGGTTGCGGGCGGTCCCCTCGGTGTACGCGGCCCGCTCGGCGGCGGTGGGGAACAGCTCGAAGAAGCTGGTCGCGTACGACATCGGCAGCACGGCGAGGACCAGCACCCAGAGCGGCAGCAGGACGCGGTCCCGGCGCAGGATCAGCCGGGCCAGGTGACGGGTCCCGGTGAGCGCGCTCATGAGGCGACCTTCTCGGGCGCGGTCTCGTAGTGCCGCAGGAACAGCTCCTCAAGTGTCGGCGGGGTGCTGACCAGGCTGCGGACGCCCAGCTCGGTGAGGCGGCGCAGCGCGGCGTCCAGCGCGGCGGCGTCCACGTCGAAGCGCACCCGGTGCCCGTCCACCCGCAGGTCGTGCACGCCGGGCAGGTCGGCCAGCCCGTCGAGCGGGGCGGTGACCTCGGCGTCGATCGCGGTGCGGTGCAGGTGACGCAGGTCGCCGAGCGTGCCGGACTCCACCGCGCGGCCGGCCCGGATGATGGTGACCCGGTCGCAGAGCGCCTCCACCTCGGCCAGGATGTGGCTGGAGAGCAGCACGGTGCGACCGTCGTGGCGGGCCCGGCGGACCCAGTGCTGGAACACCTCCTCCATCAGCGGGTCGAGCCCGGAGGTCGGCTCGTCGAGGATGAGCAGCTCGACGTCGGAGGCGAGCGCGGCCACCAGGCCGACCTTCTGCCGGTTGCCCTTGGAGTAGGTCCGGCCCTTCTTGCGCGGGTCCAGCTCGAACGACTCCAGCAGCTCGGCGCGGCGCCTCGGGTCGAGCCCGCCGCGCATCCGGCCGAGCAGGTCGATCACCTCACCGCCGCTGAGGTTGGGCCAGAGCGTGACGTCGCCGGGCACGTACGCGAGGCGGCGGTGCAGGGCCACCGCGTCCCGCCAGGGGTCGCCGTCGAGCAGTCGGACAGCCCCCGCGTCCGCCCGCAGCAGGCCGAGCAGCACCCGGATGGTGGTCGACTTGCCGGAGCCGTTGGGGCCCAGGAAGCCGTGCACCTCACCGGTGCGGACGCTCAGGTCGAGTCCGTCGAGCGCCCGGGTCCGGCCGAACGTCTTCACCAGGCCGGACACCTCAATGGTGTTTTCCATACTTCGGAAGCTACGCTCGTTTCAGAAACTTGTGAAGACAGTGAGAGGTGAGAGACGATCACCGGGATGACCGCCGAGGAGAAGACCATGAGCCAGCCCCCCGCGTACGACGAGGACGAGGTCCACCTCTTCGTCGAGCGGATGGCGATGGCCTTCGCCGACGTGGGCTTCCCCCGGATGGCCGCCCGGGTCCTGTTCACCGTGATGAGCGCCGACGACCCGCTGACCGCCGCCGAGATCGCCGACCGGCTGGGCGTCAGCGCGGCGGCCGTGAGCGGCGCGGTCCGCTACCTCACCCAGTTCGCCATGCTGGTCCGCGAACCGGTCAAGGGCTCCCGGCGCGACCGCTACCGGATGCCCGACAACCCCTGGTACGAGGCGACCATCACCAAGACCAACCTCTACAAGAACTTCATCGACATCGCCGGGGGTGGCGTCGACGCGTTGCGCGGGCGGAGCACCCCGGCCGGGGAACGGGTCGCCGAGATGCGGGACTTCTTCCTCTTCGTACAGGAAGAGGTGGAGTCGCTCGGCGACCGGTGGCGGGCCCGGCGTGCCGCGACCGGGCACGGCGGCCCGGCCGGCGGCTGACCGTTCAGCGGGTGTTGCCCCAGCGGGCCTGCTCCAGCAGATCCGCCGCCCGCTCCCGGGCCGCCGGGTCGTCGTCGGCGCGCAACAGCGCGGTCGCGGCGTCCACCGCCTCGGCGAGGCGCCGCCACTGGAGGTCCCGCTCCCGCACCAGGTCCGACTGGGCGGCGAGCTGCCGGGTCTTCACCCACAGCTCGACGAAGACGGTCACCTTGGCCCGCAGCACCCACGGATCGAACGGCTTGGTCAGGTAGTCGACCGCACCGACCGCGTAGCCGCGCAGCGCGAGCTGGGCGTCCTTGTCCGCCGCGGTGAGGAAGATGATCGGTACGTGCCGGGTGCGCTCCCGCCGCTTGATGTGGGTGGCGGTCTCGAAGCCGTCCATGTCCGGCATCTGGGCGTCGAGCAGGATCACCGCGAAGTCGTCCACCAGCAACTGCTTGAGCGCGGCCTCACCGCTCTCCACCGCGACCGACTGCACCGGGAGCCCCTGGAGGATGGCCTCCAACGCCATCAGGTTCTCCCGCCGGTCGTCCACCAGCAGCGCCTTGGCCGTCTGCGTCACGCGGTCTCCTCGCCTCTGCTGCGGCCGATCCAGGACGCCATCAGCCCGATCAGCTCGTCCAGATCCACCGGCTTGGTGATGTAGTCGCTGCCGCCGGCCGCGAGCGCCGACTCCCGGTCGCCGGGCATCGCCTTCGCGGTCAGGAACACGACCGGCAGGTCCGCGAACCGGTGGTTGCGGCGGATCTGCGCGGTCGTCTCGTAGCCGTCCTGATCCGGCATCATCGCGTCCATCAGCACGATGTCCACCTCCGGATGCTCGGCGAGCTGGCGCACCCCGTCCACCCCGTTGTCCGAGTACAACACGGTCATCCCGTGCAGTTCCAACGCGGAGGTCAGCGCGAACACGTTCCGGACGTCGTCATCGATGATCAGGACGGTCACGCCGTCCAGCCGGCGGGTCGCCGGTGTCTCCTGCGGCTGCGGCAGCTCCATCGGCATGAGCAGCGACGACGACAGGCCCGCGCGGCTCGGCGACGGCGGGGCCGGCGCCACCACCGCGTCCGGCGCCAGCACGTCCGGTACGAAGAGCGTGAACGTCGAGCCCTGGCCGGGCGCGGACGACACGGTGATCGTGCCACCGAGCAGGCGGGCCAGGTCCCGGCTGATCGACAGGCCCAGCCCGGTGCCGCCGTAGCGCCGGCTGGTGGTGCCGTCGGCCTGCTGGAACGCCTCGAAGATCAGCGAGAGCTTGTCGTCCGAGACGCCGATCCCGGTGTCGATCACGGTGAACGCGATGACCCGCTGGGCGTTGGTCAGCGCCGGCACGTCGAAGACCGCGTTCTCGGCGGCCGGCCCGATGCGCAGCGTCACCGCCCCGTTGTCGGTGAACTTCACCGCGTTCGACAGCAGGTTGCGCAGGATCTGCTGCAACCGCTGGGCGTCCGTGACCAGGGCCGGCGGCAGCTCCCGGCTGACCCGCACCTGGAAGTCGAGCCCCTTCTCCTCGGCCTGCGGCGCGAACGCCTGCTCGACGTAGCCGCGGATCTCGGAGAAGTGGACCTCGGCCGGCTCCACGTCCATCCGGCCCGCCTCGATCTTGGAGAGGTCCAGGATGTCGTCGATCAGCGAGAGCAGGTCCGAGCCGGCGCTGTGGATGGTCCGGGCGAACTCGATCTGCTTCGCGCTGAGGTTCCGCTCCGGGTTCTCCGCCAGCAGCCGCGCCAGCAGCAGCAGCGAGTTCAGCGGCGTCCGCAGCTCGTGGCTCATGTTGGCCAGGAACTCCGACTTGTACGCCGACGCGCGGGTGAGCTGCTGCGCCTTCTCCTCCAGGCCGAGCCGGGCCAGCTCGATCTCCCGGTTCTGCGTCTCGATGTTGGCCTTCTGCTCCGACAGCAGCTTCGCCTTGTCCTCCAACTCGGCGTTGGTGCGCTGCAACTCCGCCGACTGGTCCTGCATCTCGTGCGCCAGCCGCTGCGACTGCGCCAGCAGCTCCTCCGTACGCCGGTTGGCCTGAATGGTGTTGACCGCGACGCCGATGGTCAGCACCAGCCGCTCCAGGAACGACAGGTGCAGCTCGGAGAAGGTGGTCACGCCGGCGAACTCGATCACGCCGAGCAGCTCCCCCTCGAACAGCACCGGCAGCACCACCAGGTCGGCCGGGGGCGTGTCGGCCAGCCCGGAGCGGACCACCAGCCGGCCGCCCGGCTGCGCCTTGACCCGGATCGTCCGGCGGGACAACGCGGCCTGCCCGACCAGCCCCTCGCCGGGGCCGAACGTGACGTCGTGGCCCCGGGCCACGTAGCCGTAGGAGGCGGTGAGCCGCAGCCGCATGCTGCCCTCGGAGCTGTCCGCCAGGAAGAACGCGCCGAGTTGCGCGTCGACCAGCGGGGTCACCTCCATCATGATCATGCGGCAGACCTCGCCCAGGTCCCGCTGACCCTGGAGCAGGCCACCGATGCGGGCCAGGTTGGAGTCGAGCCAGCCCTGCTCGGCGTTCTTCTTGGTCGTCTCCCGGAGGGTGACGATCATCTGGTTGATGTTGTCCTTCAGCTCGGCGACCTCGCCCTGCGCCTTCACGTTGATCCGCTGGGTCAGGTCGCCCCGGGTCACCGACGTGGAGACCTGCGCGATGGCGCGGAGCTGCGTGGTCAGCGTCGAGGCGAGCTGGTTGACGTTCTCGGTGAGGTCGCGCCAGGTGCCGGAGACGCCCTTCACCTGCGCCTGACCGCCGAGCTTGCCCTCGGTGCCCACCTCACGCGCCACCCGCGTCACCTCGTCGGCGAACGACGAGAGCTGGTCCACCATCGTGTTGACGGTGTTCTTCAGCTCCAGGATCTCGCCCTGCGCGTCCACCGTGATCTTCTGGCCCAGGTCGCCCCGCGCCACCGCCGTGGTGACCGACGCGATGTTGCGGACCTGGGAGGTGAGGTTCGACCCCATCGAGTTCACGTTGTCGGTCAGGTCGCGCCAGGTGCCGGAGACGCCCTTCACCTGTGCCTGACCACCGAGCTTGCCCTCGGTGCCCACCTCACGGGCCACCCGCGTCACCTCGTCGGCGAACGACGAGAGCTGGTCCACCATCGTGTTCACCGTGGACTTCAGCTCCAGGATCTCGCCCTGCGCGTCCACGGTGATCTTCTGCGACAGGTCGCCCTTGGCGACCGCGGTGGAGACCTGGGCGATGTTCCGCACCTGGGCGGTCAGGTTGGACGCCATCGAGTTCACGTTGTCGGTGAGGTCCCGCCAGGTGCCGGCCACGCCGCGTACCTGGGCCTGCCCGCCGAGCTTGCCCTCGGTACCCACCTCACGCGCCACCCGCGTCACCTCGTCGGCGAACGACGAGAGCTGGTCCACCATCGTGTTCACCGTGGACTTCAACTCCAGGATCTCGCCCCGGGCGTCCACGGTGATCTTCTGCGACAGGTCGCCCTTCGCCACGGCGGTGGTGACCGACGCGATGTTGCGGACCTGGGAGGTCAGGTTCGACGCCATCGAGTTCACGTTGTCGGTGAGATCCCGCCAGGTGCCGGAGACGCCCTTCACCTGCGCCTGACCACCCAGCTTGCCCTCGGTGCCCACCTCACGCGCCACCCGCGTCACCTCGTCGGCGAACGACGAGAGCTGGTCCACCATCGTGTTCACGGTGTTCTTCAGCTCCAGGATCTCGCCCTGCGCGTCCACCGTGATCTTCTGGCCCAGGTCGCCCTTCGCCACCGCGGTCGACACCTGGGAGATGTTCCGGACCTGGCTGGTCAGGTTGCCGGCGAGCTGGTTGACGTTCTCGGTGAGGTCGCGCCAGGTGCCGGAGACGCCGCGTACCTGGGCCTGGCCGCCGAGCTTGCCCTCGATGCCGACCTCGCGGGCCACCCGGGTCACCTCGTCGGCGAACGACGAGAGCTGGTCCACCATCGTGTTGACGGTGTCCTTCAGCTCCAGGATCTCGCCCTGCGCCGCCACCGTGATCTTCTGACTGAGGTCGCCCTTCGCCACCGCCGTGGAGACCTGGGCGATGTTGCGGACCTGGGAGGTCAGGTTCGACGCCATCGAGTTGACGTTGTCGGTCAGGTCCTTCCACGTGCCGGCCACGCCCGGCACCTGCGCCTGCCCGCCCAGCTTGCCCTCGGTGCCCACCTCACGCGCCACCCGGGTCACCTGCTCGGCGAAGAGGCGCAGCGTGTCGGTGAGCGAGTTCATGGTGTCCGCCAGCTCGGCCACCTCGCCGCGCGCGCCGACGGTGATCTTCTGCGACAGGTCGCCCTTCGCCACCGCGGTCGCCACCTGGGAGATCGACCGCACCTGGCCGGTCAGGTTCGACGCCATGGTGTTCACCGAGTCGGTGAGGTCCTTCCAGGTGCCGGCGACGCCGCGCACGTCGGCCTGGCCGCCGAGCTTGCCCTCGGTGCCCACCTCACGGGCCACCCGCGTCACCTCGTCGGCGAACGACGAGAGCTGGTCGACCATGGTGTTCACGGTCCGGCCGATCCGCAGGTACTCACCGCGCAGCGGGCGCCCGTCGATCTCCAACGCCATGTGCTGGGACAGGTCGCCGTCGGCCACCGCCACGATGACCCGGGCGATCTCGGTGGCCGGCCGGCCCAGGTCGTCGATCAGCGAGTTGACCGCCCGCTGCCCCTCCGCCCAGGAGCCCTCCAGGCCCTCGTCGTCGAGGCGCTCGGTCAGCCGGCCGTCCCGGCCGACGATCCGGCTGATCCGGCGCAGGTCCAGCTGCTGCCGTTCCTGGAGCGACACCACGTCGTTGAACGCGTCGGCCACCTCGCCGGAGCGCCCCGCCCGCCGCGGCAGGCGGACCCGGAGGTCGCCACGAGCCACCCGCTGCAACGCCTCGACCAGCTCGCCGAGGAGCACCTCGTGGTCGGCGGCGGACGGATCCGCGCTCACCGACTGTTTCGCCGTGGTCATCATTCCTCGCTCAGCTCGGGGCCCACCGGCTCGTGCCGACACGCGGCCATCCCATCATTCTGCCGCGCGATCCGTCGAGGTCACGGCGGGCGGGGGCGCGTCACGGACGGTATCCGCCCGAGTTTCCGGGTTCGGCCGGGGCGCTTGGCACCCGGGGCGGCGGCGGTAGAGGATACGGAGGTGTCAGCGGAGGCGGGGCCGGCCCTGAGCGGCGGCGCGGACGAGCACGTCCGCCGCGTCCGCCTCCCCGCCGACCGGCGCACCCCCGCGGCGGCCCGGGCGCTGGTGCGGGCCATGCTCCTCGAAGCCGGTCTGCCCGAACTGCTCAACGAGGCGCTGCTGCTCACCACCGAGCTGACCACCAACGCGGTCGAGCACGCCCGCACCGAACTGGACATCGAGGTCGAGGCCGACCCCGCCGGGTTCACGGTCACCGTCACCGACTTCGCCTCCGGCCCGGTCGACGAACTGGTCGTCGGCGTGCGCAACACCACCGCCGACATCACCGAGGTGGCCGCGCGCGGTCGTGGCCTGCTGCTCGTCGACCACTTCGCCAGCCGGTGGGGCACCACGTACCTCCCGACCGGCAAGGGCGTCTGGTTCCGCCTGGACCGGCCCGGTCGGGGCGGGCCCGCCCGGCTGTCCGCCGCACCGGCCCGGGCCGACACGGAACGCCCGGACCAGGGCACGCCGAGCGCCGCGGCGATGAGCGAGCTGATGCAGACCACCCCCGACGCGTACGCCGACGATCCGCTGCCCGAGTTCGCCGCCGGGCTGCTGACCCGGGTGGGCGAGATGGTCGGCGCGGCCGGCGGCACGGTCCGACTGGACCGCGGGGACGGGCTGGGCACCCAGGTGTTCGCCCGCTACGGCCGGGCCCCCCGGGAGGGCAACGAGTTGCTGCGCGTCCCGCTCGCCGTGCACCGCCCGTACGCCGGCGAGCTGGAGCTGGACGCGGCGCCCTCGGCGTACGCCCGGCCGCTCGCGGTGCTGGCCGCCGAGCGGCTGTCGCTGCACCTGGAGAACGACCGGCTGCGTCGCGCCGACGTCCGCCGGTCCGCCTGGCTGACCTTCCTCGCCGAGGCGAGCGAGCTGCTCGCCCAGTCGCTCGACGTCGAGCTGACCATGGCGCTCGTGCCGCAGCTCGTGGTGCCCCGGCTCGGTCAGTGGTGCGCGGTGCACACCGCCGACGAGTGGGGGCGGCTGCGCCTCGCCGCGTCCAGCCACGCCGACGAGGCGATGCTGCCCCATCTGCACCGGGTCCTCGCCGAGACCGGCCCGGACTCGATCCAGTCCCGGCTGCGCGAGGCGTCCCGCAGCCAGACGCAGGTGCCGCTGGGCGGGCCGATGGAAGGCTTCGCCGTCCCGTTGATCGCCCGCGGGCAGCGGCTCGGCACGCTCGCCGTGGGCCGCCACCAGCGGCACCGGCACGACCCCGACGAGGTCTCGGTGCTGGAGGACGTGGCCCGGCGGGCCGCGCTCGCCATCGAGAACGCCCGCATCCACGCCGAGCGTCGCCGGGTCGCGCAGACGCTCCAGCAGTCGCTGCTGCCGCCGGTGCTGCCGGTGGTCGAGGGCATCGGCTTCGCCGCCGAGTACGTCCCGACCGGCGACGACGCCGAGGTCGGCGGCGACTTCTACGACGTGGTGCCGCTGCCGGACGGTCGCTGGCTGGTGGTGGTCGGGGACGTCTCCGGCAAGGGCGTGCAGGCCGCTGCCGTGACCGGCCTGGTCCGCGACGTGATCCGGGTGCTGGTGGGCGACGGCAAGCCGCTGCCGGAGGTGCTCGGCCGACTCAACGAGACGCTTGTCGAGCGGGGCGGCGGGCGCTACTGCACGCTCGCGCTGGCGGCGGTCGCGCCCGGCGACGGCGACCAGCTCGACGTCGCCCTGCACCTGGCCGGCCACGACCGGCCGGTGCTGCTGCACGGCGGTGGCGGCGCGACGTTCGTCGGCGCCAGCGGCACCGCGCTCGGCCTGCTCGACGCCATCACCACCCCGACGGCCGAGCTGGCGCTCAAGCCGGGCGACGCGCTCATCTTCTACACCGACGGGGTGACCGAGCGGCGGCGCGGCCGGGAGCTGTTCGGCACCGAGCGGCTGCGTGAGTCCGCGGCGCCGCTGGCCGGCTACTCCGCCGACGTGGTCGCCGCCCGCCTGCGCGCCGCCACCATCGCGTTCTCCGCCGAGCCGCCGCGCGACGACATCGCCGTCCTGGTGCTCCGCAACGACATCCCCTGATCGTCCACCGGGCTCGGGTCAGAGGCCGCCGGGGAGGCGGCCGGGGGCCAGCCGACGGTGCGGATCCAGGTGCGCCTTGGCGCTGCGCAGTCGCGGCAGCGCGGGCAGCTCGCCCCAGAGGTCGACGCTGCGGCGCACCGGGGCCGGCGCCGCCACCACCACGCACCGGCCCTGCCGGGCGATCAGCACGCTGCGGACCGCGCTGAGGATCGAGGCGACCCGCTCGGGTGCCAGCGACCCGGGCAGGGTGGCGTACGCGGAGCCGATCCCGGCGGAGCCGCGCACCGGCATCGGGGTGCCGGCGGCGTCGCGCAACGCGTAGACCGCGGCGTGCAGGTCGGTGGCGGGCAGGTCGATGCGCAGCGCGGTGTCGCCCGGGGCGAACGGATAACGGCCCCACCACTCGGGCGCGTGGTGGTTGACCACGGCGTCACCGCCGAGCACGGCGGTCAGTCGCTCGGCGCGTCCCGCCACGTCGGACGGGCCGCCCTCCAGCAGCACCACCAGGCTGCCCACCGCCGGCCGCCCGGTGACCGCCGGATGGTCGGGGCGGCCGACCACCGAGGGATGGCTGGCGGGGATCCGGCGGCGGGGCAGGGGAATCGGGACCGGCAGGTCCAGCTCGACGGCGGCCGGATCGACCCCGGCGGCCTGCACCGCGCGGACCAGGTCGGGCAACTCCAGCGGCGACCAGAGCGGGCGGGACACCCAGACCCGGCCGGCCGGCGCCGCGTGCACCCGCATGGTGGCCGAGACCAGCACGCCGAGGCCGCCCTGCGAGCCGCAGAGCAGCCGGGCCACGTCCAGCCCCGGCAGGCCACCGGACCCGAGGACCGCGTCACCACCACCGGCAACCGGGCCGCCGGCACCGAGGCCACCACCGGCCGTACCGACGGCGACGAGGCCACCGAGGTCGAAGCCGCCCGTCGGGGCCGCGCGTTCGAGGCGTGCCGTGCCGGACTCGCCGACGCTGACCAGCTCGCCGTCGGCGTCGAGGTAACGCACGCCGACGAGTTGCGCGCACGGGCTGCCGTGCCGGTGGCGCAACGGGCCGGCCTCGTCGGCGGCGAGCACCCCGCCCAGCGTCGCCCCCGGCGAGGGCGCGTCGACCGGGAGCCGCCGGCCGGTGCGGCCCAGCGTGGCCTGGACGGCCCGCAGCGGCGTGCCGGCGCCGATCTCGGCCACCGCGGCGTCCCTCGGCTCGTGCCAGACGCCGGCCAGCCGGCCGGTGTCGAGCATGATGTCGACCCGGCCCGGGGCGGCACCCCAGTCGATCTTCGTGCCGGCGCCGCGCGGCACCACGGTCAGGTCGTGCGCCGCCGCCAGCCGGAGCACCTCGGCAGCGGCACGCGGGCCGCCCGGCACGGCCACCCAGCGGGCGGTGCGGCCGGCCACCTCGTCGGCCGGGCCGGCGAAACGGGCGAACGGACGGCCGCAGATCTCGGCCAGCTTCCGGGTGATCTCAAGGGCTCCGGGTCGGTCGGTGGAACGCGCAGCAGCCGCCATGGCGGCAATCGTACACATGTTCGAAATGCTGGCGGCGCGTCGCGGGCTTCGCGCGGCGCGGAGCCCGGCGGTGGTCCGCCGACCGGTAACGTGACGCCGTGACCACGACCCCACAGCCCACGGCGAAGCGCGTTCCGGCCGAGCGGACCCACCACGGTGACACCGTCGTCGACGAGTACGCCTGGCTCGCCGCCAAGGACGACCCGGAGACGATCGCCTACCTGGAGGCCGAGAACGCCTACACCGAGGCGCGCACCGCGCACCTGGCCGAGCTGCGGGCCGAGCTGTTCGAGGAGACGCGCCGACGCACCCAGGAGACCGACCTGTCGGTGCCGACCCGCAAGGACGGCCACTGGTACTACACCCGCACGGTCGAGGGGCAGCAGTACGGCGTGCGCTGCCGGCGCGCCGTCCGCCCCGGTGAGACCACGCCCCCGGTCAGCGCGGACGGCGCCCCGCTCGACGGCGAGGAGGTGCTGCTCGACGGCAACCAGCTCGCCGAGGGGCACGACTTCTTCTCGCTCGGCGCGTTCGACGTGAGCCCGGACGGTCGCTGGCTGGCCTACTCCACCGACTTCTCCGGCGACGAGCGGTTCACGCTGCGGATCAAGGACCTGTCCACCGGTGAGCTGCTGCCCGACGAGGTGCCCGACACGTTCTACGGCACGGCGTGGTCCGGCGACGCCTCCACGCTGTTCTACGTCACCGTGGACGACGCGTGGCGGCCGAACCGGGTGTGGCGGCACACCGTCGGCACCGGCCCGGGCGAGGACGTGGTGGTCCACCAGGAGGACGACGAGCGGTTCTGGGTGGGCGTCGAACTGACCCGCTCCGAGCGCTTCGTGGTCATCGACATCCACAGCAAGATCACCAGCGAGGTCCGGGTCATCCCGGCGGCCAACCCCACCGGCGAGCCGGCGATCGTGGCCCCGCGGCGGCAGGGCGTCGAGTACGCGGTCGAACACCACGGCCACCGCTTCCTGATCCTGCACAACGACGGCGCGGAGGACTTCGCGCTGGCGTACACCTCGGCCGACGCGCCGGGCGACTGGACGCCGTTGATCCCGCACACGCCGGGCACCCGGCTGGAGTCGGTCGACGCGTTCGAGAACCATCTCGTGGTCTCGCTGCGCAGCAACGGGCTCACCGGGCTGCGGGTGGTGCCGGTCGGCAGCGACGACAGCTGGGACATCGACTTCCCCGAGCCGATCTACAGCGTCGGGCTGGACGCGAACCCGGAATACCGCACCGGCGCGATCCGACTGCGCTACGCCTCGCTGGTCACGCCCGAGTCGATCTACGACTACGACCTGACCGGCCGCGAGCTGACGCTGCTGCGACGCAAGCCGGTACGCCCCGGCCCGGACGGGCGGGCGTACGACCCGGCCGACTACGAGCAGCACCGGGACTGGGCGCTGGCCGACGACGGCACCCGGGTGCCGATCTCCCTGGTCTGCCGCCGGGACACCCCGCGCGACGGTTCCGCGCCGGCGGTCATCTACGGCTACGGCTCGTACGAGGCCAGCATGGACCCGTGGTTCTCGATCCCCCGGCTGAGCCTGCTCGACCGCGGCGTCATCTTCGCGGTCGCGCACATCCGCGGCGGCGGCGAGCTGGGCCGTCGCTGGTACGACGAGGGCAAGCTGCTGGCCAAGAAGAACACGTTCACCGACTTCGTGGCCTGCGCCCGGCACCTGGTCAAGGCCGGCTGGACGGCCAGCGACCGGCTGGTCGCCCGGGGCGCCTCGGCCGGCGGCCTGCTGATGGGCGCGGTGGCCAACCTGGCCCCGGACGCGTTCGCCGGGATCGTCGCGCAGGTGCCGTTCGTGGACGCGCTCTCCTCGATCCTCGACCCGTCGCTGCCGCTGACGGTCACCGAGTGGGAGGAGTGGGGCAACCCGCTGGACGACCCCGAGGTCTACGCGTACATGAAGTCGTACACCCCGTACGAGAACGTGACCTCGGCCGACTACCCGGCGATCCTGGCGGTGACCAGCCTCAACGACACCCGGGTGCTGTACCACGAGCCGGCCAAGTGGATCGCCCGGCTGCGCGCGCTCGCCCCGCAGGGCGACTACCTGCTCAAGACCGAGATGGGCGCCGGCCACGGCGGGCCCAGCGGCCGGTACGACTCCTGGCGCGAGGAGGCGTTCGTCAACGCGTGGACGCTGGACCGCCTCGGCCTCGCGTAAGGAGGGGCCCCTTGTTAACGCCCAGCGTTAACAAGGGGCCCCCCCCGAACCCCCCCGCGCGGGGGGACGCCACGCCGGGGCGGGATCGGGAAAACGGGGGGT
>NZ_JBEZCX010000021.1:0-125897 GCF_040647835.1 Micromonospora sp. NPDC049240 | reverse complement strand
GCTGCCGCAGATTCGTGTACCAGTACCCCCCGTCCATGCTCTCGGGGTCGGCCCAGTCCCCCGTCACCGTCGACACCATCCGGACCTGACCCGGCCGCGGAACCAACCCCGCCAGATCGGTGAGCATCCGCTCGCGGACCCGCTCCACACCCGGGTTGTGCGAGGCGTAGTTGAACGGCACCGGCTTCGCCCGCACCCCCTCGCCCTCCCACCGCTGACGCAACTCCGCCAGGGTGTCCGGCGGACCGGACACCACCACCTGCCCGGGACCGTTGAGCACCGCCACCACCGTGCCGGGCACACCCTCGATCCGCGCCTGCACCTCGTGCTCGGGCAGATCCACCGCCAACATCCCGCCAGAACCCGCCAGAGTGGCCAGCAACCGCGCCCGCAGAATCACCGCCCTCGCCGCATCATCGAGCGACAGCACCCCGGCCACACACGCGGCCGCCATCTCGCCCTGCGAATGACCGATCACCAACGACGGCTCCACCCCGGTAGCCCGCCACACCTCCGCCAGACACACACCCACCGCGAACAACACCGGCTGCAAGATCTCCACCCGGTCCAACCAGGCGTCGTCGTCACCGGTCAACACCGACACGAGATCCACATCCAGCAACGGCGCGAACGCCCGCTGACACTCCGCAAGACGCGCGTCGAACGGCGCACACCGACCCACCAGACCAGCCGCCATCCGCACCGACTGACCACCCTGACCCGGAAACACGAACACCGGACCCGGATCGTGCTCGACGCTGGTGCCGGTCACGACATTCGCCGCCGGCGCACCGGAGGCGAGGGCGTCCAGGCCGGCCAGCAGGTCGTCGCGGTCGGTGCCCACGACCGCGGCGCGCTGGTCGAGCGCGGCGCGGGTGGTCGCGAGGGACCAGGCCACCGCCGCGGGCGGCTGGTCCGGGTGTGCGCGGACGTGCCGGGCGAGGCGTTCCGCCTGGCTGGTCAGTGCGGCGGTCGAGCGGGCGGACAGCGGCCAGAGCACCGCGTCGGTCCGGACCAGCGCGGGCGCGGGCGCGTCGGGTTGCCCGGTGACCACGTGCGCGTCGGGCGCCTCGATGACCACGTGGGCGTTGGTGCCGGAGATGCCGAACGACGACACCGCCGCCCGACGCGGCCGGTCCACGACCGGCCAGGGACGCGCCGACGTGACGAGGTCCACGGCGCCGGCCGACCAGTCGATGTGCGGCGACGGCTCGTCCACGTGCAGCGTGGCCGGCACGGTCGCGTGGCGCATCGCGAGAATCATCTTGATCACGCCGGCGACGCCGGCGGCGGCCTGCGCGTGGCCCATGTTGGACTTGATCGAGCCGAGCAGCAGCGGCGTCTCCCGATCCTGCCCGTACGTGGCCAGCAGCGCCTGCGCCTCGATCGGGTCACCCAACGTGGTGCCGGTGCCGTGCGCCTCCACCACGTCAACGTCCGACGTGGACAATCCCGCGTCCGCCAACGCGGCCCGGATCACCCGCTGCTGCGACGGACCGTTCGGCGCGGTCAGCCCGTTCGACGCGCCGTCGGAGTTGACGGCCGAGCCGCGGACCAGCGCGAGCACCCGGTGGCCGTGCCGGCGGGCGTCGGAGAGCCGTTCCACAAGCAGCATGCCGACGCCCTCGGACCAGCCGGTGCCGTCGGCGGCGGCGGCGAACGACTTGCACCGTCCGTCGCCGGCCAGCCCGCCCTGGCGGGAGAACTCGGCGAACGTGTCCGGCGTGGCCATCACCGCGACCCCGCCGGCCAGCGCCAGGTCGCACTCGCCCCGGCGCAGCGACTCCCCGGCCAGGTGCAGCGCGACAAGCGACGACGAGCAGGCGGTGTCCACGGTGACGGCCGGCCCTTCGAGGCCGAGCGTGTACGCGACCCGCCCGGAGATGACGCTGTGCGCCCCACCGGTCATCAGGTAGCCCTCGGTGCCCTCCGGCACCTCGGTCAGCCCGGTGCCGTAGCCGGAGGTGGACGCGCCGACGAACACCCCGGTACGGCTGCCGGACAGGCCGGTCGGGTCCACGCCGGCCCGTTCCAGCACCTCCCAGGCGGCCTCCAGGGTGAGCCGCTGCTGCGGGTCCATGGCGAGCGCCTCGCGCGGCGAGATGCCGAAGAACGCCGGGTCGAAGCCGGTCGCCTCGGGCAGGAACCCGCCGGCCGGCGTGTAGCCGCTGTCCGGCGCCGGTACGGCCCAGCCCCGGTCGGTGGGGAAGCCGCCGATCGCGTCGACGCCGTCGGCGACGAGGCGCCACAGCTCCTCCGGGCCGTCCACGCCGCCCGGGTAGCGGCAGGCCATGCCGACCACCGCGATCGGCTCGTCCGCGCCGGCGGTGACGGTCGGCACGGCCGGCGCGGTGGCGTCCGCGCCGAACGCGGTGACCCGCAGGTGCCGGGCCAGCTCGGCCGGGGTGGGGTGGTCGAAGACCAGGGTGGACGGCAGGCGCAGGCCGGTGGCCTCGTTCAGCCGGGTCCGCAGGTCCACCGCGGTGAGCGAGTCGAAGCCGAGGTCCTTGAACGGTCGGCCGCGCAGGTCGTCGGCGGTGGCGTGGCCGAGGACCCGGGCGGTCTGCTCGTCGACCAGCCGCAGCAGCTCCCGCTCCTGCTCGGCCTCGGGCCGGCCGGCGAGGTGGCGCAGCGCCTCGGTGACGCCGGCCGGCGCGGCGGCGTCCCGGGCCGCCTCGGCCTCGGTCAACGCGCGGACCTGCGGCAGGTCGGACAGCAGCGGGCTGGGCCGGGTGAGCGTGAACGCCGGGTGGAAGCGGCTCCAGTCGACGTCGGCGACCGTGACGCCGGCGGTGGGCCGGTCCAGCGCCCGGTCCAGCGCCACCAGGGCCCGCGCCGGGTCGATGGTGGGCAGACCCATCCGGTGCAGTTGTTCGGTGGCGGTGTTCTTCGCGGCCATGCCGTCGGCGCCGCCCCACGCGGTCCAGGCGACGGCGGTGGCGGTGAGCCCTCGGTCGCGGCGGTGCACGGCGAGCGCGTCGAGCAGCGAGTTGCCCGCACCGTACGCGCACTGGCCGGCGCTGCCCCAGGTGCCGGAGACGGAGGAGAAGAGCAGGAACGCGGCCAACGGCCGGTCGGCGAGGCACTCGTCGAGGTGCAGCGCGCCGAGCACCTTTCCGGCGACGACGTGCGCGAACTCGTCGAGCGTGGTGCCGGTCAGCGGGGTGAGCTGGTCGGTGCCGGCCGCGTGCACCACCGCGGTCAGGTCGGGCAGCGAGTCGAGCAGCGCGGCGACCGCCGTACGGTCGGTCATGTCGCAGGCGGCGGCGGTGACCCGGCCGTCCGCGCCGTGCTCGGCGAGCAGCGGGGCCAGGCCGGGGGTGTCGGCGCCGCGCCGGCCGGCCAGCACGACCCGCCGGGCGCCGCGCTCCAGCAGCCAGCGGGTGACGTGTCCGCCGAGCGCGCCGGTGCCGCCGGTGACCAGGACGGTCGCGTCGGTCCAGCGGTCGCCGGCCGGCTGCTCCGGCGCGGGGGCGGGGACGAGCCGCCGGCCCCAGACGCCACCGGCGCGGACCGCGACCTGGTCCTCGCCGCTGCCGCCGGCGAGCACGGCGGCGAGGCGGCGGCGGACCGCGTCGTCGGGCGTGGCCGGCAGGTCGATCAGGCCGCCCCACCGGTGCGGCTGTTCCACGGCGGCGGCCCGGCCGAGGCCCCAGACCAGGTTCTGCACCGGGTCGGTGAGCCGGTCGGCGGGTCCGGCCTTGACCGCGCCGCTGGTCAGGCACCAGACGGGCGCGGGAAGGTCGAGGTCGGTCAGTGCCTGGAGCAGCACCAGCGTGGTGGCGGCGGCGACGCTGACGCCGGGGTGCTCGGGCAGCAGCCGGTCCTGGCCGGCGACCAGGTGCAGCACGCCGGCCACCGGCGCGTCACCGAGCGCGGCGCGCAGCCGGTCGGCGAGCGCCGTACGGTCCAGGTCGTCGGCGCCGAGGCGCAGCACTGTCGCGTCGTCGACGAGCGCGGGCAGGTCGTCGGCCCAGCCGGGAGGGGCGTCCGCGGGCAGCAGCACCAGCCAGCGGCCCGTCGGCCGGTCACCCTCGGCGACCGCTACCGGTTGCCACCGCACCTGGTACGACCAGCCGTCCACCACGGACCGGTCGTGCCGGCCGCGACGCCAGGCGGAGAGCACCGGCAACGCGGGGCGCAGCGTCTCCACCGGGTCACCGCCGGCGGCGGCGCCGAGCTGGTCGCGCAGCGCGTCGACGTCGGCGCGTTCCACGGCGGCCCAGAACTCGGCGTCCGCGCCGCTCGCCTCGACGGCGGGGGCGGCGGCCGGCGGCTCGGGCCAGAACCGCTGACGGTGGAACGCGTACCCG
This sequence comes from Micromonospora sp. NPDC049240, assembly GCF_040647835.1. Classification (NCBI taxonomy): domain Bacteria; kingdom Bacillati; phylum Actinomycetota; class Actinomycetes; order Micromonosporales; family Micromonosporaceae; genus Micromonospora; species Micromonospora sp. NPDC049240. The sequence continues at coordinate 121,584 of NZ_JBEZCX010000021.1, read as the reverse complement.
GGCAGCCGGACCCGGTGCGGGTCGGTGCCGGCGAACAGCTCCCGCCAGCCGACCGGGACGCCGGCGACGTGCAGTTCGGCGAGCGCGGTGAGCAGCGCCTCCGGTTCCGGGCGGTCCCGGCGCAGCAGCGCCACGGCGGTGGCGTCCGGGCCGGTCAGCTCCCGGGTCAGCGCGGTCAGCACGCCGCTCGGCCCGACCTCCAGGAACGTGCCGGCGCCGAGCGCGCGCAGCCGGGTCACGCCGTCGGCGAAGCGGACCGTCTCCCGGACGTGCCGCACCCAGTACGCGGGGGTGCGGATCTCGTCCGGGTCGACCGGTTCGCCGGTCAGGTTGGACACGATCGGCAGCGTCGGCGCGTGCCGCTCCAGCCGTTCGACCACGGCGGCGAACGCGGCGAGCATCGGCTCCATCAGCGGGCTGTGGAACGCGTGGCTGACGGTGAGGCGCTTGGTGCGTACCCCCTGGGTGGCGGCGCGGCGCTCGACGTCGGTGATCGCGTCGGCGGCGCCGGAGACCACGACGGCGGCCGGTCCGTTGACGGCGGCGACGCCGATCGGCCCGTCGACGTCGGTGAGGAGCGCCTCGACGTCGGCGGGCGCGGCGGCCACGGAGAGCATCGCGCCGCCGGCCGGCAGCTCCTGCATGAGCCGGCCGCGCGCGGCGACCAGCGTGGCGGCGTCGGCGAGGCTGAACACGCCGGCCACGTGCGCGGCGACCACCTCGCCGATGGAGTGGCCGGCGAGCAGGTCCGGCCGTACGCCCCACGAGTCCAGCAGCCGGCACAGCGCCACCTCGACGGCGAAGAGCGCGGCCTGGGTGTACTCGGTCCGGTCGAGCAGCGCGGCGTCGGCGGTGCCGGGTTCGGCAGCGAGGATCGGCCCGAGCGGGCGGGGCAGGTGCCTGTCGAGTTCGCGGCAGACCTCGGTGAGCGCGTCGGCGTAGGCGGGGAACGCGGCGGCCAGTTCCCGGCCCATCCCGGCGCGCTGCGCGCCCTGCCCGCTGAACAGGAACGCCACCTGCCCGCCGCGTGGGCCGGCGCCGGTGACCAGGCCGGACGCGGTGTCATCGGCGGCCAGGGCACGCAGCGCGTCGCGCAGCGCGTCGCGGTCCGGCGCGAGGACCACGGCCCGGTGGTCGAGCGCGCCCCGGGTGGTGACCGACGACCAGCCGATGTCGGTGACGGGGGCGTCGTCGGTGGCGAGCCAGTCGGCCCAGCGGGCGGCCTGGGCGGCCAGCCCGGCGGCGTCGCGCGCGGAGAGCAGCACCGGCACCAGGCCGGCGGCCACCACCGGCGCCGGACCGGCCACCGACGCGGCGTGCGTCGACGCGACGGCGGCGTGCGGCGTGGCGGCAGTCGGCGAGGTGGCGGCGCTCGACGTGGTGGCGGCGCCGTCGTCCGGGGTCGCCGGGGTGGCGGTGGCCGGCTCCGGCGGCGGTGGGGCCTCCTCGACGATCACGTGGGCGTTGGTGCCGCTCATCCCGAACGAGGAGACACCGGCCCGGCGGGGCTGCTCCCCCGGCGGCCAGGGCATCGGCTCGCTGAGCAGCGACACCGCGCCGGCGGACCAGTCGACGTGCGGGGTGGGCGCGTCCACGTGCAGCGTGGCCGGCAGGCGGTCGTGCCGCAGCGCCATGACCATCTTGATCACACCGGCGACGCCGGCGGCGGCCTGGGTGTGGCCGATGTTCGACTTCACCGACCCGAGCCGCAGCGGCCGGTCGGCCGGCCGGCCCTGCCCGTACGTGGCGAGCAGCGCGGTGGCCTCGATCGGGTCACCGAGGTTGGTGCCGGTGCCGTGCGCCTCCACGGCGTCGACCTGCTCCGGGGCGAGCCGGGCGCTGGCCAGCGCCTGGAGCACCACCCGCTGCTGGGAGGGGCCGTTGGGGGCGGTGAGCCCGTTGGACGCGCCGTCCTGGTTGACCGCGCTGCCCCGGATCACGGCGAGGACGGGGTGGCCGTTGCGGCGGGCGTCGGAGAGCCGCTCCAGCAGCAGCACGCCGACGCCCTCGCCCCAGGCGGTCCCGTCGGCGGCGGCGGCGAACGCCTTGACCCGGCCGTCGGCGGCCAGCCCGCGCTGGCGGCTGAACCCGACGAACGCGGCCGGGGTGGACATGACGGTGGCGCCACCGGCGAGCGCGAGCGTGCACTCGCCCTGCCGCAGCGCCTGGCCGGCGAGGTGCATCGCGACGAGCGACGACGAACACGCGGTGTCGACGGAGACGGCCGGTCCCTCGATGCCCAGCACGTACGAGATGCGGCCGGAGACGACGCTGGCGGCGGTGCCGGTGAGCACGTACCCCTCGACGCCGGGCGGGGGCGTCTGGAGCAGCGCCGCGTAGTCCTGGCCGGTGGTGCTGGCGAACACGCCGACCTGGTGGCCGCGCAGCGTCGCCGGGTCGATGCCGGCGTGCTCGAACGCCTCCCACGACGTCTCCAGCAGCAGCCGCTGCTGCGGGTCCATGCCCAGCGCCTCGCGGGGTGAGATGCCGAAGAAGCCGGCGTCGAACTCGGTGGCCGAGTCCAGGAAGCCGCCCTCACCGACGTAGGAGGTGCCGGGGTGGTCGGGGTCCGGGTGGATGAGCCGCTCCAGGTCCCAGCCACGGTCGGTGGGGAACGCCGAGACCGCGTCGGTGCCGCTGTCGACCAGCCGCCACAGGTCCTCCGGGGAGCGCACCCCGCCGGGGAACCGGCAGCCGATGCCGACGACGGCGATGGGCTCGCGGTTCGCGGCCTCCAGCTCGCCGAGCTTCCGCCGGGTCTGGTGCAGGTCGGCGGTCATCCATTTCAGATATTCCCGGAGGGTGTCCTCAGTCGCCATCAGCGCCACCTTTTCGGGCCGGAACAACAGGCGACCCAATACCGTTCGGCGCGATCACGAATTGCGTTGACCAGCGCCCACCAGGTCTCACTTACGGTGAGGAAGGTAATTGCCTGGCCAGACGCGTCACAACCCCTAGCCCGCCCCTAGGGCCGCCCCTAGCAGGGACGCCGCCGCGAGGTGCGCAGGCTGGGCCGGTACGCCGCCGCGACCGACCCGGCCGGACCGGTCGCGGCGGCGTCCGCAAAGCCCCCGCGACCGGCGGGGCCGGGGCGCCCACAATGGCGCGCGAATTCGTTCAGAATTCGCCGCCCGGCCCGCCCAGCTCGCGGTGGATGAAATCGAACAGTTCGGCGTCGCTGGCCGCGTCGAGCGTGTCGGTCACCGGTGCCTCCGGCGTTCCCGCGCGCTCGTCGCCCCAGCGGGCGATGAACGCCTGCATCTGCACCAGCAGCTTCTGCCGGGTCAGCGGGTCCGGCGTGCCGGCGGTGAACAGGTCGTCCACCTTCTCCAGTTCGGCGAGCAGGCCGGTGGTGGCGGCGGCGCCGTCGGGCGCCAGCAGCGTCCGCAGGTGCCGGGCGAGCGCCAGCGGGGTCGGGTAGTCGAAGACCACACTGCCCGGCAGCGTGGCCCCGGTCGCGGCGCGCAGCCGGTTCCGCAGCTCGACAGCGGTCATCGAGTCGAATCCGACCTCGCGGAACGCCCGGCCGGGGCCGAGGTCGGCGGCGTCCGGGAGACCGAGCACCGCCGCGGCCTGGCCGGCGACGAGGTCGACCAGGATCGCGTCGCGCTCCGCGTCGCCGAGCGGGCGGAGCCGGTCCCGCAGCGCCGCCGCGGCGGCGTCGTCCGCGGGCTGCTCGGCGTGCAGGCCGTGCAGCGCCTCGGCGGCCTCGGGCAGGTCGGCGAAGAGCGGCCGGTCCCGGACCGCCGCGACGGCCGGCACGAACCGGTCCCACCGCACGTCGGCGACGACCAGCCGGTCGCCGTCGACGACCGCCTGACGGAGCGCGGCGACGGCCAGCTCCGGGTCCATGCCGGGCAGGCCGCTGCGGCCCAGGTGGGCCAGGTCGGTGTCGGTGAGGCCGTCCGCCCAGGGCCCGAACGCCACCGACGTCACCGGCAGCCCGGCGTGCTGCCAACCGGCGGCGAGGACGTGCAGCAGCGCGTCGCCGGCCGCCTGCCCGTAGCGCCCGCCGGAGCCCCACACGCCGGAGGTGGACGAGCAGACCACCAGCGCGCCGAGCGCGCGCTGTTCCACCTCGTCGGCGTACCGGGGCAGGTCACCGACGGTGGCGGTCAGGTCGGCGGCGAGGTCGGCCAGGGTGAGGTCGACCAGGGGCGCGGTGCCGGTGTCGGCCGGCACGTGCACCAGCCCGGTCACCGGCCGCCCGTCGGCGGCGAGCTGCGCCATCCGGTCGGCCAGCTTGCCGCCGGCCGTCTCGTCCAGCGGCACCACCGACGCGCCGGCCCGGTCGAGCCAGGCGGTGGTGTGCCGGGCGACCGGTCCGGCACCGCCGGTGAGCAGGACGCTGCCCTGCGGCGTCCAGCCACCGCCCGTACCCCCGGCCGGGCCGGTGGCCCGGACCAGCCGGCGGACGAGCGGACCGGACCCGCGCACCGCGACCTGGTCCTCCCCCTCCCGGTTGGTCAGCGCCGCCAGCAGCCCGGCGAGGGCCTCGGCGGTCACCGTGCCGGGCAGGTCGACGAGCCCGCCGACGTGCCGGGGGTGTTCCAGCGCGGCGGCCAGGCCGAGACCCCAGCTGGTGGCCTGCCACGGCCGGGGGGCGGGTTCGTCGTCGGTGGCGGCGGCCCCGGCGGTGGCGAGCCACAGCGGTGCGCCGCCGTCGCGGGCGACGTGCGCCTGGAGCAGCAGCAGGTTGGCCGCGAGCCCGGCCGGCAGGGCGTCCTGCCCGGGGTGCGGGGCCTCGTCGAGCGCGAGCAGCGACAGCAGCGCGGTGGGCCGGTGGTCGGCCTCGGCCCGGGCCAGTGCGTCGGCGAGGCCGTCCCGGTCCACGGTGGCCGGGTCGACGGTGAGCAGCCGTACGTCGGCGCCGCCGGCCCGCAGCGCGTCGGCGACCGTGTCGGCGGTCTCGCGTGGCGGCGCGACCAGCAGCCAGCGGCCCGGCTCGCCACCGGTCAACGGGCGCCGGTGCCAGGTGACCCGGTAGCGCCAGCCGGCCAGCACGCCGTCCTGGCGGCGTCGGCGTCGCCACGCGTCGAGCTGTGGCAGCACGTCGCGCAGCGGCTGCCCGGTGTCGATGCCGAGCCGGTCGAGGTCGCCGTCGCCGACCGCCCGCCAGAACTCGCCGTCGTCCGCCGCCGCGCCGCCGACCGGGGTGGTCAGCGTGGGCCAGTACCGCTGCGGCTGGAACGCGTACGTGGGCAGCTCGGGCAGGTCCCGGGCGGCGGGGCGGGGGCCGGCGAGCGGGGTCAGCAGCGCCGGCCAGTGCGGGTCCCGCCCGGCCGCGTAGCCGGCGGCGACCGCGGCGAGCAGGCTGGTGACCTCCGGTACGCCGGCACGCAGCGCGGCGACCGCGGTGGTGTCGTCGGGCAGCAGGTCGGCGTTCATCGGGGTCAGCACCGCGGCGGGCCCGAGTTCCAGGAACGTGTCCACGCCGGTGTCCCGCAGCGCGGCGATCCCGTCGGCGTACCGGACCGCCTCGCGCACGTGCCGCACCCAGTAGTCCGGCGTCCGCAGGTCGTCGCCGGACGCGAGCGCACCGGTCAGGTTGGACACCACCGGCAGCAGCGGCGCGGCGAAGCTCAACCCGTCGAGCACGGCCCGGAACTCGGCCAGCATGGGCGCCATCAGCGGGCTGTGGAACGCGTGGCTCACGGTGAGCCGGCGGGTGCGGGCACCCCGCTCGCGCCAGGCGCGTTCGATCCCGTCCAGCGCGTCGGTCGGGCCGGAGACCACCACCGACGACGGGCCGTTGACCGCCGCGATCCCGACCTCCGGGTGCCCGGCGACCGACGCGGCCACCTCGGCCTCGGGGGCGGCGACCGCCAGCATCCCGCCGCCGGCCGGCAGCGCCTGCATGAGCCGGCCGCGCGCGGCGACGAGCGTGCACGCGTCGGTCAGGGACAGCACGCCCGCCACGTGGGCGGCGACGATCTCGCCGACCGAGTGGCCGCCGACGGCGTCCGGCACGATCCCGAACGACTCGACGAGGCGGAACAGCGCCACCTCGACCGCGAACAGTCCGGCCTGCGTGAACCGGGTCTGGTCCAGCAGGTCGCCGGCGTCGAACAGCACCGGCTTGAGCGGTTGCGGCAGCAGCGGGTCGAGGTGCGCGCACACCTCGTCCAGCGCGGCGGCGAACACCGGGAACGCGTCGTACAGGTCGCGGCCCGTGCCGGCGCGTTGCGCGCCCTGCCCGGAGAAGAGGATCGCGGTCCGGCCGGTCCGTGCGGGCGCGGCCGGGACGAGCGCCGGGTGGGTGTCGCCGGCGGCGAGCGCGGTCAGCGCGGCCAGCCGGGTCGCCGGGTCGGCGGCGACCACGACGGCCCGGTGGGCCAGGTGCGCCCGGCCCTCCACCAGCGCCCACGCGACCGCGCCGGGGTCGACAGCAGCCAGCGGGCGGGCCGGTTCCGCCGGGTCGGCGGCGGCCGGGTCGGCGAGCCGCCGGGCCAGCCGGTCAGCCTGGTCCCGCAGGCCGACCGCGGTCGCGGCGCTGACCGGCCACGGCAGCGCCACGTCGGCGCGCGGCGTTTCGGTCGGGTCCGTGTTCGCCCGTCCCTGCCCGGTGTCGCCCACGTCCGGGGTGTGGTCCGTCGCCCCGGTGGCGGGGCGGTCGTCGGCGGCACCGGTGGTCGGCGCCTCCTCGAGGATCACGTGGGCGTTGGTGCCGCTGATGCCGAACGACGAGACGCCGGCCCGGCGCGGCGCGTCACCGGGCGTCCACGGGCGGGCCTCGGTGAGCAGCGCCAGCGGGCCGGACGCCCAGTCCACGTGCGGGGTGGGCGCGTCGACGTGCAGCGTGGCCGGGAGCGTCGCGTGGCGCAGCGCCAGCACCATCTTGATCAGGCTGGCCGCGCCGGCGGCGGCCTGGGTGTGGCCCAGGTTCGACTTGACCGAGCCGAGCCAGAGCGGCCGGTCGGCCGGCCGGTCCGGCCCGTACGCGGCGGCGAGCGCCTGCGCCTCGATCGGGTCGCCGAGCGTGGTGCCGGTGCCGTGCGCCTCGATCGCGTCGATGTCGGCCGGGGTCAGGCCGGCGTTGGCCAGGGCGGCCCGGATGACGCGCTGCTGCGCCGGCCCGTTCGGGGCGGTCAGCCCGTTGGACGCGCCGTCCTGGTTGACCGCGCTGCCGCGGACCACGGCGAGGATCCGCCGGCCGTCGCGTTCCGCGTCGGAGAGGCGTTGCAGCAGCAGCACGCCGACGCCCTCGCCCCAGCCGGTGCCGTCCGCGGCGGCGGCGAACGCCTTGACCCGGCCGTCCTCGGCGAGCCCACGCTGCCGGGAGAACTCCAGGAACGCGCCGGGCGTGGACATCACGGTGACGCCGCCGGCGAGGGCCAGGTCGCATTCGCCGGAGCGCAGCGCCTGCGCGGCCAGGTGCAGCGCCACCAGCGACGACGAGCAGGCCGTGTCGACGGTGACGGCGGGTCCGTGCAGGCCGAACGCGTACGCCAGCCGGCCGGAGACCACTGACGCGCCGTTGCCGGTGGCCTGGTAGCCCTCCACCTCGGACCGGGCGCCGAGCAGCAACGTGGCGTAGTCCTGCCCGTTGGTGCCCATGAACACGCCGGTGGCGGAGCCGCGTACCCGCTGCGGGTCCAGGCCGGCGTGCTCGAACGCCTCCCAGGTGGTGTGCAGCAGCAGCCGCTGCTGCGGGTCCATGGCGAGCGCCTCGCGCGGGTTGATGCCGAAGAACGCGGCGTCGAAGCCGGCCACGTCGGCCAGGAAGCCGCCGCTGCGGGTGTAGCTGGTGCCGACGCGTTCCGGGTCGCTGTCGAACAGGCCGTCGAGGTCCCAGCCCCGGTCGGTGGGCATCGGCGTGACCGCGTCCCCGCCCTCGGCGAGCAGCCGCCACAGTTCCTGCGGGGAGGACACCCCGCCGGGGAAGCGGCAGGCCATCGAGACGATGGCGATGGGTTCGTCGGCGGCCGGCCGGATCACCCGGGCGGCCTCGGCCGGGGCGTCCGCGCCGGCCACCATCTCGGTACGCAGGAAGCGCGCCAGCTCGGCCGCCGACGGGTGGTCGAAGACCACTGTCGAGGGCAGCGTGGCGCCGGTGGCCCGGCCCAGCCGGTCGCGCAGTTGCACGGCGGCCAGTGAGTCGAAGCCGAGTTCGCGGAACGCCCGGCCGGCGGGCACCTGGTCGGTGGAGGTGTGCCCGAGCACCGCGGCGGCCTCGGCGCGTACCAGGTCGAGCAGGAGTGTCTCCTGCCCGGCGGCGGGCAGCGTGGCCAGCCGGGCGCGGAGGCCACCGTCGGCGGTTTCCGGCTGCGTCCGGTCGACGGCGACGGCCGGGGCGACCCGGTCGAACAGGTGGCTGGGCCGCGCCGCGGTGTACGCGGCCACGAACCGGGACCAGTCCACGCCGGCGATCACCGGGGCCGGCTCGGGGGCGTTGACCCAGCGGCCCAGCGCGGCGACGGCGGCGGCGGGCGGCAGCGGGTCGAGGCCGCGCCGACGCAGCCCGTCCGCGGTCTCGCCGGCGGCCATGCCGTCGGCGGCCCACGGCCCGTAGGCGAGCGCGGTGGCCGGCCGGCCGGCGGCGCGGCGGGCCGCGACCAGCGCGTCGAGCAGGGCGTTGCCGGCGGCGTAGCCGGCCTGCCCGCCGCCGCCCCACACGCCGGCGACGGAGGAGAACACCACGAACGCGTCCAGGTCGCGGCCCTGGCAGGCGGCGTCCAGGTGGATCGCGCCGAGCGCCTTGCCGGACAGCGTGCCGGCCAGGGCGTCGGTGGTCAGGTCGGTCACGGCGGCGGGGTCGCCGGCCACGCCGGCGGTGTGCACGACGGCGGTCAACGCCGGCAGGTCGTCGACCAGGTCGGTGACGGCGACCGGGTCGCTGACGTCGCAGGCGACCACCCGTACCGCGCCGAGCGTGGCGGCCAGGTCGGCGGCGCCCGGGGCGTCCGGGCCCCGCCGGGAGGCCAGCACCACCTCGTCGGCGCCGTTGGCCAGCAGCCATCGGGCCACGTGCCGGCCGAGCGCGCCGGTGCCGCCGGTGACCAGCACGGTGCCCCGCGGCTGCCAGCCGCCGCCGGCCGGTGGCGCCGCCGGGAGGAGGCGTCGGGCGAGGACGCCGGTGCGGCGTACGGCCACCTGGTCGTGGTCGCCGTCGGCGAGCACCGCGACGAGCGCGGCGCGGGTGGTGCGGTCGGCGCGGCCGGGCAGGTCGATCAGGCCACCCCACCGGTCGGGCCGTTCCAGCGCCACGACCCGGCCGAGGCCCCACGCGGCTGCGGCGCGGACGTCGCCGCCCCGGTCACCGGAGGTCACGGGCAGCGCGGCCCGGCTGAGCGCCCACACCCGGCCGGGCAGGCCGGTGTCGGTGAGCGCCTGGACGAGCGTGAGCAGCGCGGCGGTGCCGGCCGGGACGGCCGGCTCGTCGGGGGTCGGCCGGTCCTGGCGGGGCAGGACGCAGAGCACGCCGGTCCAGCCCTGGTCGCCGAGCCGCCGCAGCCGCTCGCCCAGCTCGGACCGGCCGATGCCGGCGGGGAGGGTGAGCGTGTCCACCTGGGCGCCGGCCGCGGCGAGCGTCTTCGCGACGCCCGCGTCGGCGCCGCCGCCGACGGTGGTGACCAGCCACCGGCCGGTCAGTCCGGACGCGGCGGCGGGGCGCACCGGCTCCCACCCGATCCGGTACGCCGAGCCGGCGCCCCGGGTCCGCGCCCGGCGCCAGTCGGCCAGGACCGGCAGCGCGGCGCTGAGCGCGTCGGCGGCGGTGTCGTCGCCGAGGTGCGCGGCGAGCGCGGCCGGGTCGCCGTGTTCGACGGCGGCCCAGAACTCGGCGTCCGGCCCGTCGGTCCGGGCGGGCGTGTCGGGCCAGAACCGTTGCCGTTGGAACGCGTACGTGGGCAGGTCGACGCGGGTCGCGCCGGTGCCGGCGAACCAGGGCGTCCAGTCGACGGGCACCCCGTGCACGTGCAGTTCGGCAAGCGCGGCCAGCAGCGCCTGGCGCTCGTCGCGGTCGTGGCGCTGGGTGGCGACCGCCCGTACGCCGTCGGCCTGGTCGGGGATCAGCGCGGTGAGCACACTGCGCGGGCCGATCTCCAGGAACGTGTCCGTTCCGGCGGCGCGCAGCGCGGTCACGCCGTCGGCGAACCGCACCGCCTCCCGCACGTGCCGCACCCAGTAGTCGGGCGTGCGCAGGTCGTCGCCCGCCGCCAGCGCGCCGGTCACGTTGGACACGATCGGCAGCAGCGGCGCGGCGAACGTCAGCCCGTCCAGCACTGAGCTGAACTCGGCCAGCATGGGTTCCATCAGCGGGCTGTGGAACGCGTGGCTGACGGTCAGCCGCCGGGTGCGCACGCCGCGCTCCTGCCAGTGGCGCGTGAGCGCGTCGAGCGCGTCGAGCGGTCCGGACACCACGACCGCCGTCGGCCCGTTGACCGCCGCGATCCCGACCTGCGTGTGCGCCTCGATCGACGCGGCCACCTCGGCCTCCGGCGCCGCGACCGCCAACATCCCACCACCGGCCGGCAACGCCTGCATCAACCGCCCCCGCGCCGCCACCAGCGCACACGCGTCCGCCAGCGACAACACACCCGCCACGTACGCGGCGGTCACCTCACCGATCGAGTGCCCACCCACGAAGTCCGGGGTGACCCCGAACGACTCGATCAGGCGGAACAACGCCACCTCGACCGCGAACAGCCCGGCCTGGGTGAACCGCGTCTGGTCCAACAGATCGGCGTCGCCGAACAGCACCGGCTTCAGCGGCTGCGGCAGCAACGGATCAAGCTGCGTACAGACCTCGTCCAACGCGGCGGCGAACACACCGAACGCCTCGGACAACTCCCGGCCCATGCCGGCGCGCTGCGCGCCCTGCCCGGAGAACAGCACCGCCAGCCGCTCCCGCCGCTCCCGACCACCGACGACCACCGCGCCGGACGGCTCACCGGCCGCCAACGCCCGCAGCCCGGCCAGCAGGCCGTCCCGGTCGGCGGCGGCGAGCACGGCGCGCTGCTCCAGCGGGGTACGGGTGGTGGCGGACGACCATCCGACGTCGACCGGACGGAGCGTCTCGTCGCCGGCCAACCAGGCCGCCCAACGGCCGGCCTGCGCGGCGAGCGCCGCGTCGGTACGCGCCGACAGCAGCACCGGCACCGGCCCACCGGTCGACTCCCCGACGCCCGCCGGCTCGACGACGTCGGTGGGCTGTTCCAGGATGACGTGGGCGTTGGTGCCGGAGATCCCGAACGACGACACCGCCGCGCGGCGGGGCCGGTCCCGGTCGGGCCACGGCGTCGGGGCGGTGGCGAGGGTGATCGCGCCGGCGGTCCAGTCGACGTGCGGGGACGGCTCGTCCACGTGCAACGTCGGCGGCACGATGCCGTGCCGCATGGCGAGGACCATCTTGATGATCCCGGCGACCCCGGCGGCGGCCTGGGTGTGCCCGATGTTCGACTTCACCGAGCCGAGCAGCAACGGCTGGTCGCGGTCCTGCCCGTACGTGGCCAGCAGCGCCTGCGCCTCGATCGGGTCCCCGAGCGTGGTGCCGGTGCCGTGCGCCTCCACCGCGTCCACGTCCGACGTGGTCAACCGCGCGTTCGCCAGAGCCTGCCGGATCACCCGCTGCTGCGACGGACCGTTCGGCGCGGTCAACCCGTTCGACGCGCCGTCCTGGTTCACCGCCGTACCCCGCACCACCGCCAGAATCCGCCGACCCTCACGGCGCGCGTCGGAGAGCCGCTGCACCAGCAACACGCCGGAACCTTCGCCCCAGCCGGTGCCGTCGGCAGCGGCCGCGAACGACTTGCAGCGGCCGTCCGGGGACAGACCACGCTGCCGGGAGAACTCGATGAACGTGCCCGGCGTCGCCATCACCGTCACGCCGCCGGCCAGGGCCAGGTCACACTCCCCGGACCGCAGCGCCTGCACCGCCAGGTGCAACGCCACCAGCGAAGACGAACACGCGGTGTCCACGGTCACCGCCGGACCCTCCAGCCCGAACGAGTACGCCACCCGACCGGACAGCACGCTGCCCGACGTGCCGACGCCCACGTAGCCCTCGACCTCGGCCGGCAGTGCCACCAGCCGCGTGGCGTAGTCGTGGTACATGACCCCGGCGAACACGCCGGTCCGCGAGCCGCGCAACGCCGCCGGGTCCACCCCGGCCGACTCGAACGCCTCCCACGACGTCTCCAGCAGCAGCCGCTGCTGCGGGTCCATGGCGAGGGCCTCACGCGGGCTGATGCCGAAGAAGCCGGGGTCGAAGTCGGCGGCGTCGTAGAGGAAGCCGCCCTGCGTCGCGTACGACGTGCCGCTGCGGTCCGGGTCGCTGTCGAACAGCGACCCGAGGTCCCAGCCGCGATCAGCGGGGAACTCGGAGATGCCGTCGCCGCCGGCGGCCAGCAACTCCCAGAGCTGCTCCGGGTTCTCCACCCCGCCGGGATAGCGGCACGCCATGCCGACGATCGCCACCGGCTCGTCCAGGCCGGTCGGGACGGCGGCCCGCGCGGTTGCCGGGTCCGGCCGGCTTCCGGCCAGCTCGGACCACACCTGTCCGGCGAGCGCGGCCGGCGTCGGGTAGTCGAAGACCAGCGTGGACGGCAACCGCAGCCCGGTGGCCGCGTTGACCCGGTTGCGCAGGTCCACCGCGGTCAGCGAGTCGAACCCGAGTTCCTGGAACGCCCGGTCGGACGGCACCGCGCCGGCCCCGGCGTGGCCGAGCACCTGCGCGACCAGGCCCCGGACCAGCAGGTCCACCTCGGCGCGGGCCTCGTCGTCGGTGAGTCGGGCGAGCCGGTCGGCCCAGCCACCGGTGCCGGCGAGGCGCCGGCCGGCGGGGCGGCCGACGAGCGTGGCCAGCATCGCGGGTACGGGTGCGCCGGCGATCGCCGCGCGCAGCGCCGGCACGTCGATCACGGTGGGCACGAGTTGCGGTCGACCGGTGGCGAGCGCGGCGTCGAACAGGCCCAGACCGGTCTCCACGCTCATCGGCGTCAACCCGGCCCGCGCCGACCGCTGCCGTTCCCCCTCCGACAACGACGCCGCCATCCCGGCGGTGTCCCACATTCCCCACGCCAACGACACCGACGGCAGACCCTCGTGCCGACGCCACACCGCCAACCCGTCCAGGAACGCGTTGCCCGCCGCGTAGGCGGCCTGACCCGGCGAGCCGAGCACCCCGGCGACGGACGAGAACAACACGAACAGGTCCAGGTCGAGATGCCGGGTGGCCTCGTGCAGCCACCACGCCGCCGTGGCCTTCGGCGCCAGCACGTTCGCCAACCGCTCCCCGCTGATCGACGACACCACCCCGTCGTCCAACACCCCCGCGGTGTGCACCACCCCGGCCAACCGGCCCGGCACACCCGACACCAACCGGAACACCTGATCCCGATCGGTCACGTCACACGCCACCACCGACACCGACGCACCCAGGCCCGACAACCGCTCGACAAGCGCGTCCGCACCCGGCGCAGCCGGACCCTGCCGCGACACCAACACCAGCGACCGCACCCCGTGCCCGGTGACCAGGCGCTCCGCCACCAACGCGCCCAACTCGCCGGTGCCACCGGTGACCAGCACCGTGCCGGCACCGATCTCGCGCCCGACGTGGTCCGGCACCGACGCTTCGTCGGTGGCGGCCCGGCCACCGGCCGCCGGTGCTGACCCGGCACCCGAGGTGGCGGGCGCGGCGCGGACCAGGCGCGGCGTCAACACGACGTCGCCGCGCACCGCCACCTGGCCGCCCGTGCCCGGCAGGTCCGCCACCACCCCGGCCAGCACCGACACCACCCCGGCATCGACGTCCCGATCCAGATCGGCCAACACGATCCGCTCCGGATGCTCCGACTGCGCCGACCGCAACAATCCCCACACCGCCGCGCCCGCCAGATCGGTCACCCGATCCGCGTCCGCCGCCGCCACCGCACCCCGGGTCGTCACCACCAACCGCGACTCGGCCAGAGACTCGGCCGCCAGCCACGCCTGCACCACCGCCAGCACGTCCGAGGTGATCACCCGCACCGCGTCGGGCACGTCCAACCCGGACCGCACGACCACCGGCAGCACCAGTGTGCGCGACACACCCTCCCCCGCGTCGACCACGGCCGACACGTCCGGGAACGACGGCAGCCCGTCGACGGACGCGCCGAGCACCGCCCAGCCGTCCGCCTGTCCGGTGGGCGTCTCCGCGGACTGCCAGCGCACCTCGTACAGGGACCGGGCCGCCGTGCCGGACGTGGGCAGGCCGGTCATCTCGCGCAGGACCAGGGAGTCCACCGACACGACAGGTGCGCCGCTCTCGTCGGCGGCGACCAGCCGGACCGCGTCTCCGGTGCGGGACAGTCGGACCCGCAGCAGGGTGGCGCCGGTGGCGTGCACCTGGACGCCCTCGAACGCGAACGGCACCCGGGGGCCGCCGGTCCCGCCGTCCGGCAGCAGCCCGATCGGGTGCAGGGCGGCGTCCAGCAGCGCGGGGTGGAGCCCGAACCGGGCCGCGTCGCCGGTCATGTCGTCCGGCAGGGCGATCTCGGCGTACGCCTCGCCGTCGCCGGTCCAGGCCCGTCGCAGGCCCCGGAAAGCCGGCCCGTACGCCAGGCCGTGCGCGGCGAGCGTGTCGTACCAGCCGGTCAGGTCGACCTCGGTCGTGTCGACCGGCGGCCAGGCCCCGACGGCCGGTTCGTCGGCGGTGGGCGGTTCGAGGATGCCGTCGGCGTGCCGGGTCCAGCCTGCCTCGGGGTCGTCGTCGGGGCGGGAGTGGACGGTGACGGCGCGGCGGGTGCCGACGCCGTCGACGCGTACCTGGATGCGCAGGCGGCCGGTGTCCGGCAGGACCAGCGGCGTGGCGACGGTGAGTTCGCGGAGCCGGGACACGCCGGCCTCGTCGCCGGCCCGGACGGCGAGTTCGACGAGCGCCGCGCCGGGCAGCAGCGTGGTGCCGGCCACCGCGTGGTCGGCCAGCCAGGGGTGGGTGGCGAGGGAGAGCTGGCCGGTGAGGACCACCTCGCCGTCGCCGGCCAGGTCGACGGTGGCGCCGAGCAGCGGGTGCGCGGCGTCGCTCAGCCCGGCCCCGGACACGTCGCCCCGGCGGCGGCCGGTCGTCGGCCAGTAGCGCCGGTGCGCGAACGCGTAGGTGGGCAGGTCGACGCGGGTGGCGCCGGTGTCTGCGAACCAGGGCGTCCAGTCGACGCGGACGCCGTGCACGTGCAGCTCGGCCAGCCCGGCCAGCAACGCGTCCGCCTCGTCCCGGTCCCGGCGCTGCACCGCGGTCGCGACCACGGTCTCGTCGTCCGGCAGGATCTCGGCGGTCATCGCGGTGAGCACGCTCTGCGGGCCGATCTCCAGGAACGTGTCCACCCCGGCCGCCCGCAGCGTGGTCACGCCGTCGGCGAACCGCACCGCCTCCCGCACGTGCCGCACCCAGTAGTCGGGCGTGCGCAGGTCGTCGCCCGCCGCCAGCGCGCCTGTCACGTTGGACACGACCGGCAGCAGGGGCGCGGCGAACGTCAACCCGTCGAGGACCGTGCGGAACTCGGCAAGCATCGGCTCCATCAGCGGGCTGTGGAACGCGTGCGACACCGTCAGCCGGCGCGTCCGCACCCCCCGGTCCCGCCACGCCCGGTCGACCTCGTCGAGCGCGTCCAGGTCACCGGAGACCACTGTCGACGACGGGCCGTTGACGGCCGCGATCCCCAGAGCGGTGTGGTCCGCGATCGACGCGGCCACCTCGGACTCGGGGGCGGCGACCGCCAGCATCCCGCCGCCGGCCGGCAACGCCTGCATCAACCGGCCCCGCGCCGCCACCAGCGCACACGCGTCCGCCAGCGACAACACACCCGCCACGTACGCGGCGGTCACCTCACCGATCGAGTGCCCACCCACGAAGTCCGGAATCACGCCGAACGACTCGACCAGGCGGAACAACGCCACCTCGACCGCGAACAGGCCCGCCTGCGTGAACCGCGTCTGGTCCAACAGCTCGGCGTCACCGAACAGCACCGGCTTCAACGGCTGCGGCAACAGCGGATCAAGCTGCGCGCACACCTCGTCCAACGCGGCGGCGAACACCGGGAACGCGTCGTACAGGTCCCGACCCATGCCGGCACGCTGCGCGCCCTGCCCGGAGAACAGCACCGCCAGCCGATCCCGCCGCTCCCGACCACCGACGACCACCGCGCCGGACGGCTCACCGGCCGCCAACGCCCGCAGCCCGGCCAGCAGGCCGTCCCGGTCGGCGGCGGTGACCACGGCGCGCTGCTCCAGCGGGGTACGGGTGGTGGCGGACGACCATCCGACGTCGACCGGACGGAGCGTCTCGTCGCCGGCCAACCAGGCCGACCAACGGCCGGCCTGCGCGGCGAGCGCCGCGTCGGTACGCGCCGACAGCAGCACCGGCACCGGCCCACCGGTCGACTCCCCGACGCCCGCCGGCTCGACGACGTCGATGGGCTGCTCCAGGATGACGTGCGCGTTGGTGCCGGAGATCCCGAACGACGACACCGCCGCCCGACGCGGCCGGTCCACCACCGGCCACGGCGTCGCCTCCGTCGCCAGGCTCACCGCCCCGGCCGACCAGTCGACGTGCGGCGACGGCTCGTCCACGTGCAGCGTCGGCGGCACCACCCCGTGCCGCATCGCGAGGACCATCTTGATGATCCCGGCGACCCCGGCCGCCGCCTGGGTGTGACCCAGGTTCGACTTCACCGAGCCGAGCAGCAACGGCGTCTCCCGGTCCTGCCCGTACGTGGCCAGCAACGCCTGCGCCTCGATCGGGTCACCGAGCGTGGTGCCGGTGCCGTGCGCCTCCACCGCGTCCACATCCGACGTGGTCAACCGCGCGTTCGCCAGAGCCTGCCGGATCACCCGCTGCTGCGACGGACCATTCGGCGCGGTCAACCCGTTCGACGCGCCGTCCTGGTTCACCGCCGTACCCCGCACCACCGCCAGAATCCGCCGACCCGCACGGCGCGCGTCGGCGAGCCGCTGCACCAGCAGCACACCGACGCCCTCGGACCAGCCGGTGCCGTCGGCGGACGCGGCGAACGACTTGCAGCGACCGTCCGGGGACAGACCACGCTGGCGGGAGAACTCGATGAACGTGCCCGGCGTCGCCATCACCGTCACGCCACCGGCGAGCGCCAGGTCGCACTCGCCCGAGCGCAGCGCCTGTCCGGCCAGGTGCAGCGCGACGAGCGACGACGAGCACGCGGTGTCCACGGTGACGGCCGGGCCCTCCAGCCCGAACGTGTACGCGACCCGGCCGGACAGCACGCTGCCGGAGGTGCCGGTGCCGACGTAGCCCTCGGCGTCCGGCGGCAGGTCGGCCAGCCGGGAGGCGTAGTCGTGGTACATGACCCCGGCGAACACGCCGGTACGCGAGCCGCGCAACCCGGCCGGGTCC
The DNA here is from genome assembly GCF_040647835.1 of Micromonospora sp. NPDC049240. Classification (NCBI taxonomy): domain Bacteria; kingdom Bacillati; phylum Actinomycetota; class Actinomycetes; order Micromonosporales; family Micromonosporaceae; genus Micromonospora; species Micromonospora sp. NPDC049240. The sequence goes on along the minus strand of NZ_JBEZCX010000021.1, from coordinate 104,240 downwards.
ACCCCGGCGGACTCGAAGCTCTCCCAGGACGCCTCCAGCAGCAGCCGCTGCTGCGGGTCCATGGCGACCGCCTCGCGGGGCGAGATGCCGAAGAAGTCGGGGTCGAAGTCGGCGGCGCCGGCGAGGAAGCCGCCGTGCCGGGCGTACGAGGTGCCGGCGTGGTCGGGGTCCGGGTCGTAGAGCGTGTCGAGGTCCCAGCCCCGGTCGGCGGGGAACTCGACGATGCCGTCCCGCCCCGAGGACAGGAGCTGCCAGAGCTGCTCCGGGTTGTCGACGCCGCCGGGATAGCGGCAGGCCATGCCGACGATGGCGATCGGCTCGTCGGTGTCGACCGCCCGCACCGCCGCGCGGCGGGCGCTGATCCGGCCGGAGACCTGCTCGTAGAGGTGCTCGGCGAGCGCCGCCGGGCTGGGGTGGTCGAAGACCAGCGTGGACGGCAGCCGCAGCCCGGTGGCCGCGTTGACCCGGTTGCGCAGGTCCACCGCGGTCAGCGAGTCGAACCCGAGTTCCCGGAACGCCCGGTCGGCCGGCACCGCGCCGGCCCCGGCGTGGCCGAGAACCTGCGCGACCAGGCCCCGGACCAGCAGGTCCACCTCGGCGCGGGCGTCCTGCGGGTCGAGGCCGGCGAGCCGGTCGGCCCAGTCGCCGCCCGCGCCGGCCTGCCGTCGGGTGGCGGTCGGACCGACCAGGGTACGCAGCACCGCCGGCACCGGGCCGGCGCCGAGCGCGGACCGCAGCGCCGGTACGTCGACGACGGCCGGCACGAGCACCGGACGGCCTTCGGCGAGCGCGGCGTCGAACAGGTCCAGACCGGTCTCCACGCTCATCGGCGTCAACCCGGCCCGCGCCGACCGCTGCCGTTCCCCCTCCGACAACGACGCCGCCATCCCGGCGGTGTCCCACATTCCCCACGCCAGGCTGATTCCGGGCAGTCCGTCCTGCCGGCGTCGCGCCGCCAGCGCGTCCAGGAACGCGTTGCCCGCCGCGTAGGCCGCCTGCCCCGGCGAGCCGAGCACCCCGGCAACGGACGAGAACAACACGAACAGGTCCAGCTCACGGTCGCGGGTCGCCTCGTGCAGCCACCACGCCGCCGTGGCCTTCGGCGCCAGCACCGCCGCCAGCCGCTCCGGGCTGATCGACGACACCACCCCGTCGTCCAGCACGCCGGCGGTGTGCACCACCCCGGCCAACCGGCCCGGCACACCCGACACCAACCGGAACACCTGATCCCGATCGGTCACGTCACACGCCACCACCGACACCGACGCACCCAGGCCCGACAACCGCTCGACAAGCGCGTCCGCGCCCGGCGCAGCCGGACCCTGCCGCGACACCAACACCAGCGACCGCACCCCGTGCCCGGTCACCAGGCGCTCCGCCACCAGGGCGCCCAACGCGCCGGTGCCACCGGTCACCAGCACCGTGCCGTCCCGCACCACCCGCTCGGCACCGTCCGACGCCGGGTCGGCCGGGGCCGGATCGCCAGGCGTCGAGGCGGCGCGGACCAGGCGGGGCACGAACACCCGGCCGTCCCGTACCGCGAGTTGACCGCCGGTCGGGTCGGTGACCGCGTACGCGAGCACGGCGAGCGTCCGGTCGTCCGGATCGGCGTCGAGGTCGGCCAGCACGATCCGGCCGGGGTGTTCGGACTGCGCGGAGCGCAGCAGACCCCACACGGCGGCACCGGCCAGATCGGTCACCGGGTCGTCGTCGCCGACGGAGACCGCGCCCCGGGTGAGGACCACGAGCGGGGTGCCGGCGAGCGCGTCGGCGGCCAGCCAGGACCGCACGGTGCCGAGCACGTCGGTGGTGACCGCACGCACCGCGTCCGGAGTCGGCAGGTCGGCGGCGGGCAGCGGCAGGACCAGGGCCGAGGGCGGCGAGTCCGCCTCGACCGCCGCGGCGACGCCCGGGTACGCCGGCAACCCGATGTCGGACCCGGCCGGGTCGGCACCGGTGCTGAGTACGGCCCAGCCGGACGGCGAGTCGGCCGGGGTGACGTCCTCGGGCTGCCAGTGGAGCGCGTACAGGGACCGGGCCGCGACGTTCGGGACGACCGTGCCGGTCAGCTCCCGCAGCGCCAGCGTGTCGATCGACACCACGGGCGCGCCGGCGGTGTCCACGGCGACCAGGCGGACGGTGGTGCCGGTGCGGGTGAGCCGCACCCGCAGGGCGCGGGCTCCGGTGGCGTGCACCTGGAGGCCCTCGACGGTGAACGGCACGCGCGGGCCGTCGCCGGCGAGCAGCAGCCCGACCGGGTGCAGCGCGGCGTCCAGCAGCGCCGGGTGGACGCCGAACCGGGACGCCTCACCGGCCGCGTCGTCGCCGAGCGAGACCTCGGCGTACGCCTCGCCGTCGCCGGTCCAGAGCCGGCGCAGGCCCTGGAACACCGGCCCGTAGGTGAGGCCGTGTCCGGCCAGCGCCGGGTACCAGTCGGTGAGGTCCACCTCGGTCAGCCCGGCGGGCGGCCAGGCATCGACGGTGGGTTCGACGGTGGACGCGGGTTCCAGCACGCCGTCGGCGTGCGCGGTCCACTCGACGTCGCCGTCGGGCTGGGAGTGGATGGCCACGGGACGGCCGCCGGTGGTGTCGGGAGCGCCGACGCTGACCTGCACCCGCACGCCGCCGGTCGCCGGCAGCACCAGCGGCGCGGTGAGCGTGAGGTCGCGTACCCGGGGGGTGCCGGCCTCGTCGCCGGCTCGGACGGCCAGTTCGGTGAGCGCGGTGCCGGGCACCAGGACGGCGCCGGCCACCACGTGGTCGGCGAGCCACGGGTGGGTGGCCGGCGACAGCCGGCCGGTCAGCACCACCAGGTCCGCGCCGGCCACGGTGACGGCGGCGCCGAGCAGCGGGTGGGCGGCGTCGCCGAGCCCGGCGCCGCTGACGTCGCCGCCGCGGGGGCGGCCGCTGGGCAGCCAGTAGCGCTGGTGCCGGAACGCGTACGTGGGCAGGTCGACGCGGGTCGCGCCGGTGCCGGCGAACCACTGCGGGAAGGAGACCGGGACGCCGTGCACGTGCAGGTCGGCCAGCGCGGCCAGCAGGGCGGCGGTCTCGTCGCGGTCCCGTCGTTGGCCGGCGACCGCGAGCGCGTCGGGCAGGATGTCGCCGGTCAGCGCCGTGAGCACGCTCTGCGGGCCGATCTCCAGGAACGTGTCCGCGCCGGCGTCGCGCAGCGCGGTGATCCCGTCGGCGTAGCGGACCGCGTCGCGGACGTGCCGCACCCAGTAGTCGGCGCGGGTCAGGTCGGCCGGGTCGGCGAGCGCGCCGGTCAGGTTGGACACCACCGGCAGCAGCGGCGCGGAGAAGCTCAACCGGTCGAGCACGGCCCGGAACTCGGCGAGCATCGGTTCCATCAGCGGGCTGTGGAACGCGTGCGACACGGTCAGCCGGCGGGTGCGGACGCCCCGTTCCCGCCAGCCGCGCTCGACCTCGTCCAGCGCGTCGAGCGGCCCGGACACCACCACCGACGACGGCCCGTTGACGGCGGCGACGCCCAGCTCGGGGGTGCCGTCGAGGGACGCCAGGACGTCCCGCTCCGGCGCGGCGACGGCCAGCATCCCGCCGCCGGCCGGCAGCGCCTGCATGAGCCGGCCCCGCGCGGCGACAAGCGCGCACGCGTCCGGCAGCGACAACACACCCGCCACGTACGCGGCGGTGACCTCGCCGATCGAGTGGCCACCGACGAAGTCCGGGGTGACGCCGAACGACTCGACGAGCCGGAACAACGCCACCTCGACCGCGAACAGCCCGGCCTGCGTGAACTGGGTCTGGTCCAGCAGATCCCCGGCGTCGAACAGCACCGGCTTCAGCGGCTGCGGCAGCAGCGGGTCGAGCTGCGCGCACACCTCGTCCAGCGCGGCGGCGAACACACCGAACGCGTCGGACAGCTCGCGGCCCATGCCGGCGCGCTGCGCGCCCTGCCCGGAGAAGAGGATCGCGAGCCGGCCCCGGGTGGTCGCCGTACCGGTGTGCACGGTGCCGGCCGGCGTGCCGGCGGCGAGCGCGTGCAGCCCGGCGAGCAGGTCGTCGCGGTCGGTGGCGACGACGACGGCGCGGTGGTCCAGGGCGGCCCGGCCGGTGACCGACGACCAGCCGACGTCGACCGGCCGGACGGCGGTGTCGGCGGCCAGCCGGCGGGCCCAGCGCTCGGCCTGCGCGGCGAGGGCCTCCGGGTCGCGGGCGGAGAGCAGCACCGGCGCGGGTCCGCGGGGCGGCTCGGCGGCGACGGGGGCCGGCTCGGCGGGCGGCGCCTCGATGATGACGTGCGCGTTGGTGCCGCTCACCCCGAACGAGGAGACCGCGGCGCGGCGGGGCCGGTGCGACCGCGGCCAGGATCGGGCCTCGGTGAGCAGGGAGACGTTGCCGGCGTCCCAGTCGATGTGCGGGGAGGGCGCGTCCACGTGCAGCGTGCGGGGCAGCACGCCGTGCCGCATCGCCATGATCATCTTGATGATGCCGGCCGCGCCGGCCGCGGCCTGGGTGTGGCCCAGGTTCGACTTGACCGAGCCCAGCCAGAGCGGTTCGCCGGCCCGGTCCTGCCCGTACGTGGCGAGCAGCGCCTGCGCCTCGATCGGGTCACCGAGCGTGGTGCCGGTGCCGTGCGCCTCGACCGCGTCCACGTCGGCGGTGGTCAGCCGCGCGTTCGCGAGGGCCTGCCGGATGACGCGTTGCTGCGACGGGCCGTTCGGCGCGGTCAGGCCGTTGGACGCGCCGTCCTGGTTGACGGCGGTGCCGGCCACCACGGCGAGGATGCGCCGCCCGTCGCGGCGGGCGTCGGCCAGGCGCTGCACCAGCAGCACGCCGACGCCCTCGGACCAGCCGGTGCCGTCCGCCGACGCGGCGAACGACTTGCAGCGGCCGTCGGCGGCGAGACCGCGCTGCCGGGAGAACTCGATGAACGTGCCCGGGTTGGCCATCACCGTCACACCGCCGGCCAGGGCCAGGTCGCACTCGCCCGAGCGCAGCGCCTGCACCGCCAGGTGCAGCGCGACCAGCGACGACGAGCAGGCGGTGTCCACGGTGACCGCCGGGCCCTCCAGCCCGAACGTGTAGGCGACCCGCCCGGAGACGACGCTGCCGGAGTTGCCGGTGCCGAGGTAGCCCTCCACGCCCTCCGGCAGCTCCCCCAACCCGGCGGCGTAGTCGTGGTACATCAGGCCGGCGAACACGCCGGTGCGGGAGCCACGCAGCCGGGCCGGGTCGACCCCGGCGGACTCGAACGTCTCCCAGGACGCCTCCAGCAGCAGCCGCTGCTGCGGGTCCATGGCGAGCGCCTCACGCGGGCTGATGCCGAAGAAGCCCGGGTCGAAGTCGGCCGCGCCGGCGAGGAAGCCGCCCTCCCGGGCGTACGAGGTGCCCGGGTGGTCGGGATCGTCGTGGAACAGCGTGTCCAGGTCCCAGCCCCGGTCGGTGGGGAACGCGCCGATGCCGTCGCCGTCGGCGGCCAGCAGCTCCCACAGCGCCTCGGGGCTGTCGATGCCGCCCGGATAGCGGCAGGCCATGCCGACGATCGCGATCGGCTCGTCCACGCCGGTGACCGCCGCCGCGTCGGCGCGGGTCACGGCGGTGGCGCCGGTGAGCTGCTCGTGCACGTGCGCGGCGAGCGCGGCCGGGGTCGGGTAGTCGAAAACCAGCGTGGACGCCAGCCGCAGCCCGGTGGCGGCGTTGACCCGGTTGCGCAGGTCCACCGCGGTCAGCGAGTCGAAGCCCAGTTCCTGGAACGCCCGGTCGGCCGGCACCGCGTCCGCGCCACCGTGGCCGAGCACCTGCGCGACCAGACCCCGGACCAGCAGGCCCACCTCGGCGCGGGCCTCGTCGTCGGTGAGTCGGGCGAGCCGGTCGGCCCAGCCGTCGGCCGCCGCGCCGGCCTGCCGCCGGGCGGGCGCGCCGGCCAGGGCACGCAACATCGGGGGTACGCCGGCGGCGGCGCGCAGCGCCGGCAGGTCCAGCACGGCCGGCACGAGCGCGGCGGTGTCGGAGGCGACGGCGGTGTCGAAGAGCGCGACGCCGACCGCCTCGGTGATCACGCCGAGCCCGGCGCGGGCCACCCGGGAACGGTCGGCGCCGTCGAGGCCGGCGGCCATCCCGTCGGTGTCCCACATGCCCCAGGCCAGCGCGTGCCCGGGCCGGCCCTGGGCACGGCGGTGGACCGCGAGCGCGTCGAGGTAGGCGTTCGCGGCGGCGTACGCGCCCTGGCCGGGGGAACCGAGCACGCCGGCGATCGACGAGTAGGTGACGAACAGGTCGAGGTCGAGGCCGGCGGTGGCCTCGTGCAGGTGCCAGGCGGCGTCCACCTTGGGGGCGAGCACCCGGGCCAGCCGGTCGGCGTCGGTGCCGGTGATCACGGCGTCGTCGAGCACGCCGGCGGTGTGCACCACCCCGGCGAGCCGGCCGGCGCCGGTGAGGTCGGCGACCAGCCGGTCGACCGCGTCGCGGTCGGTGACGTCGCAGGCCAGCACGCGGACGTGCGCGCCGAGCGCGGTCAGCTCGTCGACCAGGTCGGCCGCGCCGTCGGCGTCGGGTCCGCGCCGGCTGACCAGGGCCAGCGAGTCGACGCCCCGGTCGGTGACCAGGTGCCGGGCGAGCACCGCGCCGAGCGCGCCGGTGCCGCCGGTGACCAGGACGGTGCCGTCGTAGGTGGCCGGGGCGGTCGCGGGTGGGGCGTCGGCGCGTACCAGTCGGGGGGTGTGGGTGGTGTCGCCGCGGACCGCGAGCTGCGCCGCGGCCGGGTCACCGGCGGCGGCCGCGAGCAGCGCCAGCACGCCGGCGTCGAGGTCGCGGTCCAGGTCGGCCAGGACGATCCGGCCGGGGTGCTCGGACTGGGCGGAGCGGACCAGGCCCCAGACGGCGGCGCCGGCCAGGTCGGCGGCGCTGTCGTCGGGCGTGGCCGGCATCGCGTCGCGGGTGGTCACGACGAGCCGCGCGTCGGCGGTCGCGTCGGCGGTCAGCCAGGCGCGCAGCGCGGCGAGCACGCCGGTGGTGGCGGCGCGGACCGCGTCCGGCGTCGGCCCGGCCGGCGGCACCGGCAGCACCACCAGCGGGGGTACGCCACCGGCGGCGACCAGCGCGGCCACGTCCGGGTGGGCGGCGGCGTCGGGCAGGGCGGGCAGCGGCGCGCCGAGCACCGCCGTGGCGGGCGGGGTGGCCGGGGTGAGCGCCTCGGCCGCCCAGGCGACCCGGAACAGCGACCGGGCGGCGCGGGTGGCGGCCGGCGGCGTGACGCCGGTCAGCTCGCGCAGCACCAGCGCGTCGACGGTGACGACGGGCCGGTCGGTGGGGTCGACGGCGAGCAGCCGCACCGCCGTGCCGGCCCGGGTGAGCCGGACCCGCAGCGTCTGGGCGCCGACGGCGTGCACCTGGACGCCGGTGAACGCGAACGGCGCCTTCGGGCCGGTGGTGCCGTCGCCGGGCAGCAGCGCGGTGGGGTGCAGCGCGGCGTCGAGCAGCGCGGGGTGCACGCCGAACCCGCCGACCTGGTCGGGACCGGCGGACGGCAGCGTCACCTCGGCGTAGACGGTGTCGTCGCCGGTCGTCCAGGCCCGCCGCAGGCCCTGGAACGCCGGCCCGTAGGTCATGCCGTGGCCGGCGAGCGCGTCGTACCAGCCGGTGAGGTCGGTCTCGACCGCGTGCGGCGGGGGCCACGCGCCGAGCCCGGCCCCGTCGGTGGGGGCGGCGGCGGTGAGCAGGCCCTCGGCGTGCCGGATCCAGTCGCCGTCGGGGTCGTCGTCGGGCTGCGAGTGCACCGCGACGGTGCGCCAGCCGGCGTGGTCGCGGGGGCCGACCCGGACCTGCACCCGCACCCCGCCCCGGGCGGGCAGCACCAGCGGCGCGGCGACGGTCAGCTCCCGGACCCGGCAGGGGCCGAACTCCTCGCCGGCGCGCAGCACGAGTTCGACGAGCGCGGTGCCGGGGACGAGGACCGCGCCGGCGACCTCGTGGTCGGCGAGCCACGGCTGGGTCGACAGGGACAGCCGGCCGGTGAGCACGGCGGCGTCCTCGCCGGCCAGCCGGACGGCGGCGGTGAGCAGCGGGTGGCCGGCGGCACCGAGGCCGGCGCCGGTGACGTCGGCGGCGGGCCCGGCCGGGCGCAGCCAGTAGCGGTCGCCGCCGAACGCGTAGGTGGGCAGGTCGGCGGCGGTGGCCGGGCCACCGGCGAACAGCGGGGTCCAGTCGACGTGCGCGCCGCCGGCGAAGAGTTCCGCCAGCGCGGTGAGCAGCGCGCGGGGCTCGGGCCGGTCGGCGCGCTGGGTGGCGACGGCCAGCCCGGTCGGGTCGTCGGCGGTGTCGCGGATCAGCGCGGTGAGGACGCTGCGCGGGCCGATCTCCAGGAAGGTGTCCACCCCGGCGGCGCGCAGCGCGCTCACGCCGTCGGCGAACCGGACCGCCTCCCGCACGTGCCGCACCCAGTAGTCGGCGGTGGTGATCTCGGTCGGGTCGGCCAGCGCACCGGTCAGGTTCGACACGACCGGAAGCAGCGGCGCGGCGAACGTCAACCCGTCGAGGACCGTGCGGAACTCGGCAAGCATCGGCTCCATCAGCGGGCTGTGGAACGCGTGCGACACCGTCAACCGGCGGACCCGCACACCCCGTTCCCGCCAGGCGTGTTCCAGCTCGTCCAGCGCGACGAGGTCACCGGACACCACCGTTGCCGACGGCCCGTTCACCGCGGCGATCCCCAGCGCGGGGTGCGCCCCGATCGACGCGGCCACCTCGACCTCCGGCGCGGCGACCGCCAGCATCCCGCCGCCGGCCGGCAGCGCCTGCATCAGCCGACCCCGCGCCGCCACCAGCGCGCACGCGTCCGGCAGCGACAACACACCCGCCACATACGCGGCGGTCACCTCACCGATCGAGTGCCCACCCACGAAGTCCGGGGTGACCCCGAACGACTCGACGAGCCGGAACAGGGCCACCTCGACCGCGAACAGCCCGGCCTGGGTGAACTGGGTCTGGTCCAGCAGATCACCGTCGCCGAACAGCACCGGCTTCAGCGGCTGCGGCAGCAGCGGATCAAGCTGCGCGCACACCTCGTCCAACGCGGACGCGAACACCGGAAACGCCTCGGACAACTCCCGACCCATGCCGGCACGCTGCGCGCCCTGCCCGGAGAACAGCACCGCGACCGGGCCCCGGTCGGTGGCGCGGCCGGTGACCAGGTTGTCGGCCGCCGTGCCGGCGGCGAGCGCGCGCAGCCCGGCGGTCAGCTCGTCGTGGTCGGCGGCGAGCAGCACCGCCCGGTGCTCCAGCGCGGTCCGCGCGGTCAGCGACGTGCGGCCCACGTCGGCCAGGTCGGGGCGGTCCGGCGCGGCGAACGCGTCGGCCCAGCGGGCGGCCTGCCGGGCCAGCCCGCCGTCGCCGCGCGCCGACACCAGCACCGGCACCAGCGGCGGCGGCGCGGGCCGTTCGGTCACCTCGGGCTCGACGGCCGGCGGTTGCTCGATGATGACGTGGGCGTTGGTGCCGCTGACGCCGAACGAGGAGACCGCGGCCCGGCGGGGCCGGTCCACCGCCGGCCACGGCCGGGCCTCGGTGAGCAGCTCGACCGCGCCGGCCGACCAGTCGACGTGCGGGGTCGGCGCGTCCACGTGCAGCGTGCGGGGCAGCACGCCGTGCCGTAGCGCCTGCACCATCTTGATCACCCCGGCGACGCCGGCCGCGGCCTGGCTGTGCCCGATGTTCGACTTGATCGAGCCCAGCCACAGCGGCTCGCCGGCCCGCTCCTGCCCGTACGTGGCCAGCAGCGCCTGCGCCTCGATCGGGTCGCCGAGCGTGGTGGCGGTGCCGTGCGCCTCGACGGCGTCCACGTCGGCGGTGGTCAGCCCGGCGGCGGTGAGCGCGGCCCGGATGACGCGCTGCTGGGACGGCCCGTTCGGGGCGGTGAGGCCGTTCGACGCGCCGTCCTGGTTGACGGCGGAGCCCCGGACGACGGCGAGCACCCGGTGGCCGTTGCGGCGGGCGTCGGAGAGCCGCTCCACCACCAGCACGCCCACGCCCTCGGACCAGCCGGTGCCGTCGGCGGCGGCGGCGAACGACCGGCAGCGGCCGTCGGCGGCCAGCCCGCCCTGGCGGGTGAACTCGACGAACGCGCCGGGGGTCACCAGCACGTTCACGCCGCCGGCCAGGGCCAGGTCGCATTCGCCCTGGCGCAGCGACTGCACGGCCAGGTGCAGCGCGACGAGCGACGACGAGCAGGCGGTGTCCACGGTGACCGCCGGGCCCTCCAGCCCGAACGTGTAGGCGACCCGGCCGGAGATGACGCTGTGCGCGCCACCGGTGAGCCGGTAGCCGTCCAGGTCGCGGGTCTCGTCGCCGGCGCCGTAGCCGGACGGGGACGCGCCCACGAACACGCCGGTGGCGGTGCCGTGCAGCGTGTCCGGGTTGAGCGCCGCCTGCTCGAACGCCGCCCAGGTGGCTTCCAGCAGCAGCCGCTGCTGCGGGTCCATGGCGAGCGCCTCGCGCGGGCTGATGCCGAAGAAGTCCGGGTCGAACTCGGTGGCCCGGTCGATGAACCCGCCGTGGCGGGTGAACGAGCGGCCCGGGGCGTCCGGGTCGTCGGCGTAGAGCCGGTCGAGGTCCCAGTCCCGGTCGGTGCGGAACTCGGTGATGCCGTCGCGACCCTCGGCGACCAGCTCCCACAGCCCGTCCGGGTCGGCGACGCCGCCCGGGTAGCGGCAGCTCATGCCGACGATCGCGATCGACTCGTCGGCGGTCGCCGGGCCGGCGGGGGCGTCGGCGGGGGCGTCGCCGGCTTCGGGCAGCCGCAGCAGCGTGGCGAGCTGACCGGCCAGCACGGCCGGGCTGGGGTAGTCGAAGATGACGGTGGTGGGCAGCGACAGGCCGGTGGCGGCGGTGAGCTGGTTACGCAGCTCCACCGCGGTCAGCGAGTCGAAGCCGAGGTCGCGGAACGCGCGCCGGGGGCGTACCGCGTCGCTGCCGGCGTGGCCGAGCACCGCGGCGGCGTGGTCACGGACCAGGTCGGTGAGGCGGCGTTCCCGGTCGGCGCGGGGCAGGTCGAGCAGTTGCCGGCGCAGTCCGCCGGCCCGGTCGTCGACGTCGGCGGTGGCGGGCCGCTCGGTCAGCGCGTCCCGGGCCTCCGGGATGTCGGCGAGCAGCGGCCGGGGCCGGGCGGACGCGTACGCGGGCGCGAACTGGGCCCAGTCGACGTCGGCCACGACCAGCGTGGTCTCGCCGTGCTCGACGGCCCGGCGCAGGGCCAGCAGTGCGGCGGCCGGCTGCATCGGGTTGAGGCCGCGCCGGCTGAGCAGCCGCTGCGCCTCCTCGGTGGTGGCCATGCCGCCCTCGGCCCAGGCGCCCCAGGAGATCGAGGTGGCGGTCAGTCCCCGGGCGCGGCGCTGCTCGGCGAGCGCGTCCAGGTAGGCGTTCGCCGCCGCGTACGCGCCCTGGCCGCCGCTGCCCCACACGCCGGAGATGGACGCGAACAGCACGAACGCGTCGAGCGGCCGGTCGCCGAGCAGCTCGTCGAGGTACGCGGCGCCGGCGACCTTGCCGGCCATCACGTGGTCGAACACGTCCAGGTCGGTGTCGACGAGCGCGGTGAGCCGGGTGATGCCGGCGGCGTGCAGCACGGCGGTCAGCGGCGCGACGTCGTCCAGGCCGGTGACCAGCGCGGCGACCTGCTCCCGGTCGGCCAGGTCGCAGGCGACCACGCTGACCCGTACCCCGTCGGCGGTCAGCTCGTCGGCCAGCTCGCGGGCCCCGGCGGCGTCGAGCCCCCGGCGGCTGGTGAGCACCAGGTGCTCGGCGCCGTTGGCGGCCAGCCAGCGGGCGGCCTGGGCGCCGATCGCGCCGGTGCCGCCGGTGATCAGCACGGTGCCGCGCGGCTGCCAGTCGGCGAGCTGCCCGGCGGTGCGGGCGGTGGTGCGGGCCAGCCGGCGGACGAACGTGCCGTACGGGCGGACCGCGTACTGGTCCTCGTCACCGCCGCCGGTGAGGACGCGGGCCACCTCGGCCCAGGTCGCGGCGTCGGGCGCGGCGGGCAGGTCGAGCACGCCGCCCCACTGCCGGGGGTGTTCCAGGCCGATCACCCGGGCCAGGCCCCAGAGCGCGGCCTGGGCGGCGCTGGTGACCGGCTCGGCCGGGCCGGTGCCCACGCCGCCCTGGGTGACGCACCACAGTGGGGCGGTGCGGTCGGCGTCCTGGGTGGCCTGCACCAGCCGGGTGGTGGCGACCAGGCCGGTGGAGATGCCGGGGTGGCCCGGGTGGTCGGCGTCGGCGAGCCCGAGCAGCGACACGATCGCGGTCGGTTCGTCGGTGAGCGACGCGGCCAGCTCGGCGCGGGTGGCGTGGACCGGGTCGACGGGCAGCGTACGCAGCGTCGACCCGTCGGGCAGCGCGGCGGCGAGCGCGGCCAGCCAGGTGTCCGCCCGCTCGTCGCCGGCCGGCGACACCACCAGCAGGTCGGCGGCGGCCGGGGTGGCGACGGCGGTGGCCGGCTGCCACACCACCCGGTACGACCAGCCGTCCAGCACGGCCCGCTGGAGCCGGGCGCGACGCCAGGACGACAGCAGCGGCAGCGCCGGGGCGAGCACCTCCGGGTCGGCGTCGCCGGCGGTGAGCGCGGCGACGTCGGCGCGTTCCACAGCCGACCAGAACTCCACGTCGACGACGTCCGGGCCGACCGGACCGGCGGCGGTCGCCGCCATCCGCTCCGGCCAGTAGCGCCGCCGCTGGAACGCGTACGTGGGCAGGCCGGTGAGCACCGGCGCGGGAGCGAGGACCCGGGCCAGGTCCACCGGCAGGCCGTGCGCGTGGGCGTGGGCGATGCTGGTCAGCAGCCGCAGCCGGGCGTCGTCGCCGCGACGCAGCGTGGACAGCGCGCGGCCGGTGGTGCCGGTGTCGTCCAGGATGGCCGCGACCGACATGGTGAGCACCGGATGCGGGGACACCTCGACGAAGTCGGTGTGCCCGGCGTCGATCGCGGTCCGCACGGCGGTGTCGAACAGCACCGGCAGGCGCAGGTTGTCGGCCCAGTGGTCGGCGTCGAAGCGGGTGCCGTCGAGCCGGTCGCCGGTGACCGTGGAGATGATCGGCACGTCGCCGGGGCGCGGCGTCAGGCCGGCCAGTTCGGTGCGGAGCCGGTCGGCGACCGGCGCCACGGCCGGCGAGTGCGAGGCGTAGTCGACGGCCACCGGCCGGGCCCGTACGCCGTCGGCGACAAGCGTGGCGATCAGGTCGGCGATGGCCTGCGGCGGTCCGGCGACGGCGGTGGTGGCGGGGCCGTTGACCACCGAGACGGTGACGCCCTCGGGCAGGCGGGCGGCGAGTTCGGCGGCGGGCAGGTCGACGGCGGCCATGGTGCCGGTGCCGGCGACGTCGGCCAGCGCCCGCAGGCGCAGCGCCAGCACCCGGGCCGCGTCGGCGAGGGTGAGCGCGCCGGCCACGTGGGCGGCGACGATCTCGCCCTGGGAGTGGCCGATCACGGCGCGCGGGCTCATCCCGGCGTGCCGCCACAGCCGGGCCAGCGCCACGCCGACCGCGAACAGCGCCGGCTGGGCGATCTCGGAGCGGGTCAGCCACGAGTCGTCGCCGCCGGTGAGCACGGCGACCACGTCGACGTCGAGCCAGCGGTCCAGTTCGGCCTGGCACTCGGCGAGCGCCTCGTCGAAGACCGGCGCGGCGCCGATCAGCTCGGCGGCCATGGCGGCGTGCTGCGCGCCCTGGCCGGGGAACACCCAGACCGGTCCCTCCCCCGGCTCGCCGGCCTGGCCGGTGACGACCGTGGCGGCGGGGGTGCCGGCGGCGACCGCGTCCAGGCCGGCGAGGAGCTGCTCGGGGTCGGCGGCCACCACGGCGGCCCGGTGCTCGAACACCGACCGGGTGGTGACCAGCGACCAGGCCAGCCGCTCCGGGTCGAGGTCGGCGTGCGCGCGGACGTGGCGGGCCAGTCGGGCGGCCTGCTCGCGCAGCGCGTCGGCGGACCGGGCGGAGAGCGGCCACACGGTGGCGGCGCCGGCGACCAGGGGCGGCCGGTCGGTGTCGGGCGCCGGGGCGGGCGTCGGGTCGACCTGTTCCAGGATGACGTGGGCGTTGGTGCCGCTGATGCCGAACGAGGAGATCGCGGCGCGGCGCGGCCGGTCCACCGCCGGCCAGCTCCGGGCCTCGGTGAGCAGTTCCACCGCGCCGGCGGACCAGTCGATGTGCGGCGACGGCGTGTCGACGTGCAGCGTGGCGGGCAGCCGGCCGTGCCGGATGGCCTGCACCATCTTGATCACGCCGGCGACGCCGGCGGCGGACTGGCTGTGGCCCAGGTTCGACTTGATCGAGCCCAGCCAGAGCGGGTCCCGGCCGTCGCGGTCCTGCCCGTACGTGGCCAGCAGCGCCTGCGCCTCGATCGGGTCGCCGAGCGTGGTGCCGGTGCCGTGCGCCTCGACCGCGTCCACGTCGCCGGTGTCCAGCCGGGCGTTGCTGAGCGCCTGCCGGATGACCCGCTGCTGGGAGGGGCCGTTGGGGGCGGTGAGCCCGTTGGACGCGCCGTCCTGGTTGACGGCGCTGCCGCGCAGCACCGCCAGCACCGGGTGGCCGTTGCGGCGGGCGTCGGCGAGCCGTTCGACGAGCAGCAGGCCGACGCCCTCGGCCCAGCCGGTGCCGTCGGCGGCGGCGGCGAACGACTTGCACCGCCCGTCGGAGGCGAGACCCCGCTGGCGGGAGAAGCCGACGAACGCGCTGGGGCTGGCCATCACCGTCACGCCGCCGGCGAGCGCCAGGTCGAACTCGCCGGCCCGCAGCGCCTGCGCGGCCAGGTGCAGCGCGACAAGCGACGACGAGCAGGCGGTGTCCACGGTGACGGCGGGCCCTTCCAGGCCCAGCGCGTACGCGATCCGCCCGGAGACGACGCTGGTGACGGTGCCGGTGAGCAGGTAGCCCTCGTCGGCGTCGGTCGCGCCGCCGTCGGCGGCGACGCCGTAGCCGTTGGCGGCGGTGCCGACGAACACGCCGACCTTCTGCCCGCGTACCGACGAGGGGGCGATGCCGGCGGTCTCGAACGCCTCCCACGAGGTTTCCAGCAGCAGCCGCTGCTGGGGGTCCATGGCGAGCGCCTCACGCGGGCTGATGCCGAAGAACTCGGCGTCGAAGCCGGCCGCGTCGTAGAGGAAGCCGCCCTGCTGGGTGGTGGAGCGGCCGACCCGGTCGGCGGACGGGTCGTAGAGGTTGGCCAGGTCCCAGCCCCGGTCGGTGGGGAAGCCGGCGATCGCGTCGCCGCCGGCGTCCACCAGCTCCCACAACTGCTCCGGGGTGGACACCCCGCCCGGGTAGCGGCAGGACATCGCGACGATCGCGATCGGCTCCCGGGCAGCGGCGGTGAGCTGCTGGTTGAGCTGCTTGAGCCGGCCGGTCTCCTTGAGGGAGGCCCGAAGCGCCTCGACGACCTTGTCTGCGGACGTGGACATCATCTACTCCGTACGTGGGCGTCAGGACTCGGAGCCGTCGAGGGCCAGCCGGATCAGGGTGTCGGTGTCGAGGTCGTCGAGGTCGACCTCCGCGCCGGCCGGCTCGGGCGCGGGGCCCTCGCCGTCGGCGAGGCCGAGCAGCAGCTCCAGCAGCCCGGCCTCGCGGATGCGGGCGAGCGGGACGGTGGCCAGCGCCTCGCG
Source organism: Micromonospora sp. NPDC049240 (assembly GCF_040647835.1). NCBI lineage: Bacteria > Bacillati > Actinomycetota > Actinomycetes > Micromonosporales > Micromonosporaceae > Micromonospora > Micromonospora sp. NPDC049240. The sequence continues at coordinate 88,632 of NZ_JBEZCX010000021.1, read as the reverse complement.
TACCGCGGTCTCGGCCGGGTCCGCCGTCGGCGTGGTCGACGCGTCGGGCAGCAGCGTGGCGCGCAGGTGGTCGGCGAGCGCGGCCGGGTCGGGGTGGTCGAAGACCAGCGTGGTGGGCAGTGACAGGCCGGTGGCCCGGTTGAGCCGGTTACGCAGCTCGACCGCGGTCAGCGAGTCGAAGCCGAGGTCCTTGAACGCCCGCCGGGGCTTGACCCGCTCCGGGCCGCCGTGGCCGAGCACGGCCGCCGCCTCGGCGCGGACCAGTTCGACGAGACGCCGGTCCCGGTCCTCGACGGACAGGTCGCGGAGCTGGTCGCGCAGCGGAGCGCCACCGTCGGCGGGGACCTCCGCGGCGGCGCGGATCGCCTGCCGGGCCTCGGGCAGGTCGGCCAGGAACGGCCGGGGTCGGCTCGACGCGTACGCGGGGGCGAACGTCGCCCAGTCCACGTCGACCACGGTGAGGGTGGCGTCGCCGCGCCCGACCGCGACGCGCATGGCGTGCACCGCGTCGGCCGGGGCCATCGTCCGCAGTCCGCGTCGGGCCAGTTCCCGCTGCGCGTCGTCGGTGGCCATGCCGCCGTCGGCCCACGGTCCCCAGGCCACCGAGGTGGCGGCGAGGCCGCGGGCGTGCCGCCGGGCGGCCAGCGCGTCGAGGTGGGCGTTGCCGGCCGCGTAACCGGCCTGCCCGCCGCTGCCCCACACCCCGGCGATGGACGCGAACAGCACGAACGCGTCGAGCGGCCGGTCGCCGAGCATCTCGTCGAGGTGCACCGCGCCGGCGGTCTTGCCGGTCAGCACCCCGGCCAGCCGGTCCGGGTCGGTGTCGAGCAGCGGCGCCACGTCGTTGAGCCCGGCGGCGTGCACCACGGCGGTCAGCGGCGCCGGGTCGGCGTCGAGGCGGGTCAGCAGCGCGGCGACCGCGTCCCGGTCGGCCACGTCGCAGGCGGCGATCGTGACGCGTACGCCGGTTGCGGTCAGCTCGTCGCGCAGCTCGGCCGCGCCGGGGGCGGCGTCGCCGCGTCGGCTAGTGAGCACCAGGTGGTCCGCGCCGGCGCCGGCCGCCCAGCGGGCGACGTGCGCGCCGAGCGCGCCGGTGCCGCCGGTGACCAGCACCGTGCCGGTGGGCTGCCACCGGTCGGCGGCGGCCGGCGCGGCCGGGGTGGCGCGGACCAGGCGGCGCGCGTAGAGGCCGCCGCCACGCAGCGCGAACTGGTCCTCGTCGCCGTCGCTGGTGAGCGCGGCGGCGAGCCGGGCCGGGTCGGTGTCGCCGGCGGGCAGGTCGAGCAGGTTGACGCGCAGCCGGGGCAGCTCCAGCCCGGCGACCCGGGCCAGGCCCCACAGGCCGCCCTGGGCGACGCCGTGCACCGGGTCGCCGCCGTCGGTGGCGACCGCGTCCCGGGTGAGGCACCACAGCGGCGGCGTGTCGCCGGTGTCGTGCAGCGCCTGGATCAGCAGCAGCGTGGCGGCGGTGCCGGCGGGCAGCGCCGGATGGTCCGGGTGCGGCGCGTCGTGCAGGCCGAGCAGCGAGACCACGCCGTCGACCGGCCCGTCCGCGAGCGCCTTGCCGAGCGCGGCGGCGAGGTCGGCCCGGGTGGTGCTGGTCGGGTCGACGGTGACCGGGCGCAGCTCCGCGCCGGCCAGCGCGGCGGCGAGGTCGGCGGTGGCGGGTTCGCCGGCCGGGGCGACGACCAGCCAGGCGCCGCCGCTGGCGGGCCGCTCGTCGAGGTCGAGCCGCTTCCAGATGACCTGGTACGCCCACCGGTCGGCCGGGGTACGCCGGGTGCGGGCCCGCCGCCACGTGGTGAGCGCGGGCAGCGCCGGGGCGAGCGTGTCGAGGGCGTCGTCGGCGAGGTGACCGGCGAGCGCGGTGAGGTCGCCGCTCTCCACGGCGGCCCAGAACTCGGCGTCGGAGGCGTCGGTCCGGGTCGGCGTGTCCGGCCAGAACCGCTCGTGCTGGAACGCGTAGGTGGGCAGGTCGACGCGGGTCGCGCCGGCGCCGGCGAACCACGGCGCCCAGTCGACGCGCACGCCGTGCACGTGCAGCTCCGCCAGGCCGGCCAGCAACGCCCCGGTCTCGTCCCGGTCCCGGCGCTGCACCGCCACCGCGACCACGGTCTCCTCGTCCGGCAGGATCTCGGCGGTCAGCGCGGTGAGCACACTCTGCGGACCGACCTCCAGGAACGTGTCCACCCCGGCATCACGCAACGCGGCGACCCCGTCGGCGTAACGCACCGCCTCCCGCACGTGCCGCACCCAGTAGTCGGCAGTGGCGATCTCATCTCCCGCGAGCGCGCCGGTCACGTTGGACACGACCGGCAGCAGCGGCGCGGCAAACGTCAACCCGTCCAGCACCGAGCGGAACTCGGCAAGCATCGGCTCCATCAACGGACTGTGGAACGCGTGCGACACCGCCAACCGGCGGACCCGGGTTCCTCGGTCCCGCCAAACGCGCTCGATCTCGTCCAGCGCGTCGACCGGACCGGACACCACGGTCGACGACGGCCCGTTCACCGCCGCGACCCCCAACTCCGCGCGGTCCGCGACCGACGCGGCCACCTCCGCCTCCGGCGCCGCGACCGCCAACATCCCACCACCCGCCGGCAACGCCTGCATCAGGCGACCCCGCGCGGCGACCAGCGCGCACGCGTCGGCCAGGGACAGCACGCCCGCGACGTGGGCGGCGGTGACCTCGCCGATCGAGTGCCCACCCACGAAGTCCGGCGTCACCCCGAACGACTCGACCAGGCGGAACAACGCCACCTCGACCGCGAACAGGCCCGCCTGCGTGAACCGCGTCTGGTCCAACAGATCGGCGTCGCCGAACAACACCGGCTTCAGCGGCTGCGGCAGCAACGGGTCGAGCCGCGTACAGACCTCATCCAACGCGGACGCGAACACTCCGAACGCCTCGGACAACTCCCGACCCATGCCGGCACGCTGCGCGCCCTGCCCGGAGAACAGCACCGCCAGTCGCCCACGCGGGCCGGCCGGGCCGGTGGTCACCGCGCCGGAGGACGTGCCACCGGCCAGCGCGCGCAGCGCGGCCAGCAGCTCGTCCCGGTCGGTGACGCCGAGTACGGCCCGCTGCTCCAGCGTCGGCCGGGTGGTGAGCGCCGACCATCCGACGTCGACCGGGCGGAGCGTCTCGTCGGCGGCGAGCCAGCGCGCCCAACGGTCGGCCTGCGCGGCGAGCGCCGCGTCGGTACGCGCCGACAGCAGCACCGGCACCGACCCGCCCGCGGTCACGTCGCCGGTCCGGCCAGGAAGCGCCTCGCCGGTCCGGTCCGCGCCTTCGGGCCGGGCGTCGCCGGCTCCGGTCACGTCACCGTCGGCCGTCGGACCGGCCGGTTCGCCGGCAGGTGGTTGTTCCAGGATGACGTGGGCGTTGGTGCCGGAGATCCCGAACGACGACACCGCCGCCCGACGCGGCCGGTCCACCGCCGGCCACGGCGTCGGCGCCGTCGCCAGCGTCACCGCCCCGGCCGTCCAGTCGATGTGCGGCGACGGCTCGTCCACGTGCAGCGTCGGCGGCATGATCCCGTGCCGCATGGCGAGGACCATCTTGATGATCCCGGCGACGCCGGCGGCGGCCTGGGTGTGGCCGATGTTCGACTTCACCGACCCGAGCAGCAGCGGCGTCGACCGCTCCTGCCCGTACGTCGCCAACACCGCCTGCGCCTCGATCGGATCGCCGAGCGTGGTGCCGGTGCCGTGCGCCTCGACCGCGTCCACGTCGGCGGTGCCCAGCCGCGCGTTGGCGAGGGCCTGCCGGATCACCCGCTGCTGCGACGGACCGTTCGGCGCGGTCAGGCCGTTCGACGCGCCGTCCTGGTTCACGGCCGTGCCCCGCACCACCGCGAGGACCCGGTGGCCGCGACGGCGGGCGTCGCTGAGCCGCTCGACGAGCAGCATGCCGACGCCCTCGCCCCAACTCGTGCCGTCGGCGCCGGCGGCGAACGACTTGCACCGCCCGTCGGGGGCCAGTCCACGCTGGCGGGAGAAGCCGACGAACGCGCTGGGCGTGGCCATCACGGTCACGCCGCCCGCGAGGGCCAGGTCGCATTCCCCGGCCCGCAGCGCCTGGGCGGCCAGGTGCAGCGCGACAAGCGACGACGAACACGCGGTGTCCACCGTGACGGCCGGCCCTTCCAGCCCGAAGACGTACGCGACGCGGCCGGAGGCGACGCTGCCGGCGGTGCCGTTGACGAGGTAGCCCTCCAGTTCCGCGGAGGCGTCGAGCCGGCCGGCGTAGTCGTGGTGGATCAGTCCGGCGAAGACGCCGGTGGTCGTGGTGCGGTCGTGCGGGTCGAGGCCGGCGGATTCGAACGCCTCCCACGAGGTTTCCAGCAGCAGCCGCTGCTGCGGGTCCATGGCGAGGGCCTCGCGGGGGCTGATGCCGAAGAACGCCGGGTCGAAGTCGGCCGCGTCGGCGAGGAACCCGCCGTACCGGGTGGTGGACGTGCCGGCGCGGTCGGCGTCCGGGTCGTAGAGCGCGTCGAGGTCCCAGCCCCGGTCGGCGGGGAACTCGGCGATCCCGTCGCCGCCGGTGGAGACCAGGTCCCACAGTTGGTCCGGGTTGGTGACGCCGCCGGGGAGCCGGCACGCCATGCCGATGATGGCGATGGGGTCGTCGTCCTCGGCGGCGGTGGCCCGGGTCGCGGCGGCGACGGCGGCCGGCCGGTGGCCGAGTCGTTCGTGCAGGTGTTCGGCGAGGCGTTCCGGGGTGGGGTGGTCGAAGACCAGCGTGGCGGGCAGCCGCAGCCCGGTGGCCGACGCGAGCCGGTTGCGCAGCTCCACCGAGGTCAGCGAGTCGAACCCGAGGTCCTTGAACGCCCGCGCACCGGGCACCGCCTGCGCGGACGCGTGCCCGAGCACCGCCGCGGCCTGCGCCCGGACCAACTCGACGAGTGACGCAGTCGCCTCGTCCGGGGCCAGGCCGGCGAGCCGCTCGGCCCAGCCGGTGGTGTGCGTGTCCACGGTGCGGGCCTGCCGGCGTACGCCGGTGGGGGCCAGCAGCCGCAGCAGCGGCGGGAGCTGCGTCCGGTCGCCGGTGATGCGCAGCCGGGCGGCGACCACGGCGGGCAGCGGTTGCGCGGCGGCGGCGTCGAGCAGGCTCGCCCCCTCGGCGGCGCTGAGCCCGGTCATGCCGATCCGGCCGAGTCGCTGCCGGTCGCCGGCGTCGAGCCGCCCGGCCATGCCGCCGGTGGCCCACGCGCCCCAGCCGATGCTGGTGGCGGGCAGTCCGGTCGCGTGGCGGTGGGTGGCGAGCGCGTCGAGGAACGCGTTCGCGGCGGAGTAGTTGCCCTGCCCGGGTGAGCCGAGCGTCGCCGCGATGGACGAGAACAGCACGAACTCCGCCAGGTCGTGACCGGCGGTGGCCCGGTGCAGCGCCCAGGCGGCGTCCACCTTGGGCCGCAGCACCCGGTCGACGGCGTCGGCGTCCAGCGACGCGATCGTGGCGTCGGCGATGACGCCGGCGCAGTGGTGGACGGCGGTCAGGTCCACACCGGCCAGCAGCGCGGTGACCTGGGTGTCGTCCGCCACGTCGACGGTGGCGACCCGGACGGTCGCGCCGGCCGTCTCCAGCTCGTCGACAAGGGCAGCGTAGGTCGGGTCGTCGGCCGGCGCGCGGCGGGCCGCGAGGAGCAGGTTCCGGGACCGGCCACTGGCGACGAGGTGCCGGGCGACGATCCCCGCGAGGGCGCCGGACGCGCCGGTAACCAGCGTGACCCGGTCCGGGTCGACCGGCGCCGGCACGGTGAGCACCACCTTGCCGACGTGCCGGGCCTGACTCAGGTGCCGCAGCGCGGTCCGCGCCTGCCGCACGTCCCAGGTCCGGACCGGCAGGGGCCGCAACGCGCCGCTGGTGAAGAGCGCGAGCAGCTCGCCCAGCATCTGGCCGATGCGCTCGCCGCCGGCCTCGTTCAGGTCGAACGACCGGTACGTGACGCCCGGATGTTCCCGCGCCACCACCGCCGGGTCGCGGAGGTCGGTCTTGCCCATCTCGACGAACCGGCCGCCGCGCGGCAGCAACCGCAACGACGCGTCCACGAACTCACCGGCGAGGGCGTCCAACACCACGTCCACACCGGCACCACCACTGGCGGTCAGGAACGCGGCCTCGAACTCCGTGGTCCGAGACGACGCGATCCGCTCGTCCGCCACCCCCAGGCCCCGCAACGTACCCCACTTACCGGGACTCGCCGTCGCGTACACCGTCGCACCGAGATGCCGGGCGATCTGAATCGCCGCCATCCCCACCCCACCAGCACCGGAGTGGATCAACACCGACTCACCCGAACGCAGGTTCGCCAGATCCCGCAACGCGTACCAGGCCGTCAGGAACACCACCGGCACCGACGCCGCCTCGACGAACGACCACCCCACCGGCACCCGCGCGATCCGATCCCGCCGCGCCACCACCACCGGACCGAACCCGGGCTCGAACAACCCGAACACCCGATCACCCACGGCCAACCCGGACACCCCCGGACCAACCTCCAGGACCACGCCCGCGCCCTCGCTACCCATCACCGCCGACGAGTCCGGATACATCCCCAACGCGATCAACACGTCCCGGAAGTTCACCCCGGCCGCCCGCACCGCCACCCGCACCTCACCGGCCGCGAGCGGGGCCGGCGTGGCCGGCACGATCTCGACGCCGTCGAGCGTGCCGGGCCGGGCGGCGGCGACGTGCCAGCCACCCGCCGCCGGCGGCGCCAACTCCGCACCCACCGGCCGCGTCAACCGGGGTACGCGCACCCGGTCGCCGCGCAACGCGAGCTGACCGCCCACGGCGGCGGGGTCCGCCACCACGGCGGCCAGCACGCCGAGCGCGTGGCGGTCGAGGGCGGCGTCGGCGTCCACGAGCACGATCCGGTCCGGGTGTTCGGACTGCGCCGAGCGCAGCAGTCCCCACACCGCCGCGGCGGCCGGGTCGACGGCCCGGTCGTCGCCGGTGGTCACCGCGTTCCGGGTCACCGCCACCAGCCGCGAGTCCGCGAGCACGTCGGCGGCCAGCCACGCCTGCACGGCCGCCAGCACCGCCGCCGTCAGCGACCGCGCCCGGCCCGGCAGGTCACCGTCGACGCCGGGCCCTCCGGCCGACGCGAGCGCCGTGCCGCCGGTCACCGCGTCCCTGGCGTCCGCCGCGCCGATCCCGGCCCCGACCGCGCCAGGCGCGAGGCCGACCGGCAGCAGGATCGCCTCCGGGGCGGGCGTGCCGGCCGCCACGGCCGCCGCGAGCGCCGCGACGTCCGGGAACTCCGCCGGCGCCTCGATCGCGTCGAACCAGCCGGTGTCCGGGGAGCCGGCAGCGATCCGGCCGTTGTTCCGCGCCGCGCCGCGCCCGGCCGCCTTCCGGCCCCGGGCCGGCCGGTCCGGGGACGTGCTGGCGTCGGCCGGCCGGTCCGGGGACGTGCCGGCGTCGGCCGGCCGGGCCGGGGCGAGCGCGGCCCAGGTCAGGTCCGCCTCGGCCGGCCGGATCTCCTCGACGGGCCAGGTCACCGCGTACAGCGAGCGGGAGCCCGCGCCGGGGGCCGGGGCGCCGGCCAGTTCGCGCAGCACCAGCGAGTCGACCGACACCACCGGCGCGCCGGTCTCGTCGACCGCCACCAGGCGTACCCCGGCACCGGCGCGGGTCAGCCGGACCCGCAGCAGCCGGGCGCCGGCGGCGTGCACCTGGACGCCCTCGAACGCGAACGGCACGCGCGGCCCGGTCGTCCCGGTCCCGCCCGGCAGCAGGCCGATCGGGTGCAGCGCGGCGTCCAGCAGCGCCGGGTGCACCGCGAACCCGGCCACCGTGGTGTCCGGGAGCGCCACCTCGGCGTACACCTCGTCGCGGCCGGTCCAGGCCCGGCGCAGGCCCTGGAACGTCGGCCCGTAGGTCAGGCCGTGGCCGACGAGCGTCTCGTACCAGCCGGTCAGGTCCGTCTCGGTGACGCCCGACGGCGGCCAGGCGGCGAGGCCGGGTTCGGCGGCGGCGGCCGGCTCCAGCACCGCCTCGGCGTGCCGGGTCCACTCCGCGTCCGGGTCGTCGTCCGGCTGGGCGTACACGGCGGCGTCCCGGCCGCCGGTGTCGTCGGCGGCGCCGACGCGCACCTGCACCCGGACACCGCCGGTGGCGGGCAGCACCAGCGGCGCGGTGACGGTGAGGTCGCGTACCCGGGGCGCGCCGACCTCGTCGCCGGCGCGCACCACCAGCTCCACCAGCGCAGTGCCGGGCAGCAGCACCGCGCCGGCCACGACGTGCTCGGCCAGCCAGGGCTGCGCGGACACCGCGAGCCGGCCGGTCAGCACCGTCTCGTCCGCGCCGGCCAGCCGCACCGCGGCGCCGAGCAGCGGGTGGCCGGGCGCGGCCAGCCCGGCGCCGGTCAGGTCACCGGCCCGCCAGCCGGTGGCGTCGGGCCAGAAGCGCCGCCGCTGGAACGGGTACGTGGGCAGGTCGAGCGGTGCCCCGCCGCCGGTCAGCGGCGTCCAGTCCACCGGCACGCCACCGGCGTACGCCTCGGCGAGCGCGGTGAGCAGCGCGGGCCCTTCGGTACGCCCGGCGCGCAGCGTCGGCACCACCACCGGCGTCGCGTCGTCGCCGAGGCAGTCGCGGATCATGCCGGCGAGCACCCCGTCCGGCCCGACCTCCAGGTACGTGCCGACGTGGCGCTGCCGCAGGTCGGCGATGCCGTCGGCGAAGCGGACCGCGTCGCGGACGTGCCGCACCCAGTAGTCGGGATCGCGCAGCGCGTCCGGCTCGGCGACGCCGCCGGTCAGGTTCGACAGCACCGGCAGGCGCGGCGGGTCGAGGGTGAGCCCGTCGACGACGGCCCGGAACTCGTCCAGCATCGGCGTCATCAGCGGGCTGTGGAACGCGTGGCTGACGCGCAGCCGGCGGGTCCGCAGCCCGCGCTCCCGCCAGGCGCGTTCCAGTTCGTCGAGGGCGTCGAGGGCGCCGGAGACGACCACGGCCGACGGGCCGTTGACGGCGGCGACACCGACCCGGTCGGCGTACCCGGCGAGCGCGGCGGTCACCTCGTCCTCGGGCGCGGCGACGGCGAGCATGCCACCGCCGTCGGGCAGCGCCTGCATGAGCCGGCCGCGCGCGGCGACCAGCGTGGCGGCGTCGGGCAGGGAGAGCACCCCGGCCACGTACGCGGCGGTGATCTCGCCGACGGAGTGCCCGCCGACCACGTCGGGGGTGATGCCGAACGACTCGACCAGGCGGAACAGCGCCACCTCGACGGCGAACAGCGCCGGCTGGGTGAACTCGGTGCGGTCCAGCAGCGCCGCTTCCGGAGCCCCTTCGGGCGCGAAGAGCACCGGGCGCAGCGGCTGCGGCAGCAACGGGTCGAGGTGCCGGCACACCTCGTCCAGCGCGGCGGCGAAGACCGGGAACGCCCGGTACGCCTCGCGGCCCATGCCGGGGCGTTGGGCGCCCTGACCGGAGAAGAGGACGGCGAGCCGGCCGGTGCCGGCGGTGCCGCGTACCACTGTGGACGACGGTTCGTCGGCGGCGACGGCGGCCAGGCCGGCGAGCAGGCCGGACCGGTCGCGGGGCAGCAGCACGGCCCGGTGTTCGAACGCGGACCGTCCGGTGGCGAGCGCGTGTGCGAGGTCGGTCAGCGGCACCGCCAGGTTCGCCTCGATCCAGGCGGCCAGCCGGTCGGCCTGGGCGCGCAGCGCGTCCGGGGTTCGGGCGGAGAGCACGCACGGGGTGCCGAGGTCGCCGGTGACGGTCGGTGGCGTGGTGGGGGCGGCTGTCGGTTCGGGGGCCTGTTCCAGGATGGCGTGCACGTTGGTGCCGGAGATGCCGAACGAGGAGACGGCGGCGCGGCGGGGCCGCTCGACGGCCGGCCAGGGCGTCGCCTCGGTGGCGAGCGTGACCGCGCCGGCGGTCCAGTCGACGTGCGGGGACGGCTCGTCGGCGTGCAGCGTCGGCGGCACCACGCCGTGCCGCATGGCGAGGACCATCTTGATGATGCCGGCGACGCCGGCGGCGGCCTGGGTGTGGCCGATGTTCGACTTGACGGAGCCGAGCAGCAGCGGCGTGGACCGGTCCTGCCCGTACGTGGCGAGCAGCGCCTGCGCCTCGATCGGGTCACCGAGCGCAGTGCCGGTGCCGTGCGCCTCGACCACGTCCACGTCGGCCGGGGACAGCCGGGCGTTGGCGAGCGCGGCCCGGATGACCCGCTGCTGCGAGGGGCCGTTGGGGGCGGTGAGGCCGCTGCTGGCGCCGTCCTGGTTGACCGCGCTGCCGCGCAGCACGGCGAGGATCCGGCGATTGTTGCGGCGGGCGTCGGAGAGGCGTTCCAGCAGCAGCATGCCGACGCCCTCGGCGAAGCCGGTGCCGTCGGCGTCGGCGCCGAACGCCTTGCACCGCCCGTCCGGGGACAGGCCGCGCTGGCGGGAGAACTCGGCGAGCATGCCGGGGCTGGACATGACCGTGACGCCGCCGGCCAGGGCCAGGCCGCACTCCTGCTGGCGCAGCGCCTGGGCGGCCAGGTGCAGCGCGACGAGCGACGACGAGCAGGCGGTGTCGACGGTGACCGCCGGGCCTTCCAGGCCGAGCAGGTAGGAGATGCGGCCGGAGGCGACGCTGCCGGCGCTGCCGTTGCCCACGTACCCGTCGAGTTCGTCGTCGGCGCCGACGGCGGTGCCGGCGTAGTCGTGGTAGATCAGGCCGACGTAGACGCCGGTGCTGCTGCCGCGCACGGTGGCCGGGTCGAGGCCGGCACGTTCCAGCGCCTCCCACGACGTCTCCAGCAGCAGCCGCTGCTGCGGGTCCATGGCGAGCGCCTCGCGCGGGTTGATGCCGAAGAACGCGGCGTCGAAGTCGGCGGCGTCGTAGAGGAAGCCGCCGTGTCGGGGCGCGGGCCGGTCGTCGCCGTCGTTCAGCAGCCCGGCCAGGTCCCAGCCCCGGTCGGTGGGGAACGGCGCGATCACGTCCGCGCCGGCGGTGACCAGGTTCCACAGGTCCTCGGGGCTGCGGACGTCGCCGGGGAACCGGCAGGCCATGCCGACGACGGCGATCGGCTCGTCGACGGCGGTGGTCGCGGTGCCGGCCGGCGTGGCGGCCGGTGCGGCCCGGCCGCCGATCTCCCGGTCGAGGTGCGCGGCGAGCACGACCGGGGTGGGGTGGTCGAACGCCACGGTGGCGGGCAGTCGCAGCCCGGTGGCGGCGGCGAGCCGGTTGCGCAGCTCCACCGAGGTCAGCGAGTCGAAGCCGAGTTCCTTGAACGGGCGTTGCGGGTCGACGCCGTCGGCGGAGCGGTGGCCGAGCACCGCGGCGACGCTGCCGGCGACCAGGTCGAGGAGCTGGTTGTGCCGGGCGGTGGGGTGGAGCGCCGCGAGCCGGTCGGCCAGCGACAGCTCCCCTCCGGGACGCGCGGCGGCCCGCCGCCGGGCCGGCCGGATCAGCTCGCGCAGCAGCTCCGGCACGCGGGCCGGGTCGGGGCTGGTCGGCACGTTCATGAGCACGGTGTGCGCGCCGCCGTGCCGCTGGGCGGCGTCGAGCAGCGCGAGCCCCTGGGCGTCGGTGAGCGGCGCGCTGCCGGCGCGGATGGCGCGGCGGTGCTCGCCGTCGTCGAGGTGGGCGGTCATGGTGCTGGTGGTGGCCCAGAGTCCCCAGGCGAGGCTGGCCGCCGGCAGTCCGGTCGCCCGGCGGTGGGCGGCGAGCGCGTCGAGGAAGGCGTTCGCGGCGGCGTAGTTGCCCTGCCCGGGCGAGCCGAGCGTGGCGGCGATCGACGAGAACAGCACGAACGCGGTCAGGTCCCGGCCGGCGGTGGCCTCGTGCAGCGCCCAGGCGGCGTCCACCTTGGGCCGCAGCACCCGGTCGATGGCGTCGGCGTCCAGGGAGGTGACGGTGGCGTCGGCGATGGCGCCGGCGCAGTGGTACACGGCGGTCAGGTCCACGCCGGCCACCAGCTCGGCGGCCCGGCCGGGTTCGGTCAGGTCGACGGGGACGGCGCGGACCGTGGCCCCGGCGTCGGTCAGCGCGTCGACGAGCGCCGCGTACGCCGGGTCGTCGGCCGGGGACCGGCGGGCTGCGAGGAGCAGGTTGCGGGTCTGGCCGGTGGCGACGAGGTGGCGGGCGACCAGGCCGGCGAGGGTGCCGGACGCGCCGGTGACGAGCGTGACGCGGTCCGGTTCGGCGGGCGCGGGCACGGTGAGCACGACCTTGCCGACGTGCCGGGCCTGGCTGAGGTGCCGCAGCGCGGTGCGGGCCTGCCGGACGTCCCAGGTCCGGGTGGGCAGCGGCGTCAGCGCGCCCGTCTCGAACAGGTCGAGCAGTTCGGTGAGCATCTGGCCGAGGCGTTCGCCGCCGGCCCCGTTGAGTTCGAACGCCCGGTACGTGACGCCGGGGTGCTGGGCGGCGACCTGGTCCGGGTCGCGGAGGTCGGTCTTGCCCATCTCGACGAACCGGCCGCCGCGCGGCAGCAACCGCAACGACGCGTCCACGAACTCACCGGCGAGGGCGTCCAACACCACGTCCACCCCGGCACCACCACTGGCGGCCAGGAACGCGGCCTCGAACTCCGTGGTCCGCGACGACGCGATCCGCTCCGCCGCCACCCCGAGACCCCGCAACGTGCCCCACTTACCAGGACTCGCCGTCGCGTACACCGTCGCACCGAGATGCCGGGCGATCTGAATCGCCGCCATCCCCACCCCACCAGCACCAGAGTGGATCAACACCGACTCACCCGAACGCAGGTTCGCCAGATCCCGCAACGCGTACCACGCCGTCAGGAACACCACCGGCACCGACGCCGCCTCAACGAACGACCATCCCGCCGGCACCCTGGCGATCCGATCCCGCCGCGCCACCACCACCGGACCGAACCCGGGCTCGAACAACCCGAACACCCGATCCCCCACGGCCAACCCGGACACCCCCGGACCGACCTCCACCACCACGCCGGCACCCTCACTGCCCATCACCGCCGACGCATCCGGATACATCCCCAACGCGATCAACACGTCCCGGAAGTTCACCCCGGCCGCCCGCACCGCCACCCGCACCTCACCGGCCGCGAGCGGCGGCGTGTCGGTCGGCCGCAGGGCGACGCCGTCGATGGTGCCGGGCTCGACGGCCGCCACGTGCCAGCGTTCGGTCGACGGGACGAGCCGGTCACCGGCCGGGCGGACCACGCGCGGGACGAGCACGTCGCCGTCGCGCAGCGCGACCTGCCCGCCGGCCGGCGCGGCGGCGAGCAGCGCCAGCACGCCGGCGTCGGGCGTCCGGTCCAGGTCGGCCAGCACGATCCGGTCCGGGTGCTCGGACTGCGCGGACCGCAGCAGCCCCCACGCCGCCGCGCCGGCCAGGTCGGCGATCCGGTCGCCGTCCCGGGCCGCCACCGCGCCCCTGGTGGTCACCACCAGTCGCGAGTCGGCCAGGTCGTCGGCGGCCAGCCAGCTCCGCACCGCCGCCAGCACCGCGAGCGTCACCGACCGCACCCGGTCCGGCAGGTCCCCGCCGGTCGTGCCATTCCGGCCGTCGCCGGCCGCGCCGTCGACGGTCTCTTGACCGCCCCCGACCGGCAGCAGCACCGCCTCGGGGGCCGGCGTGCCGGTCGCGACGGCGGCCACCAGCGCGTCCATGTCGGGGTACTCCGCGCCGTCGACGCCGGCCAGCGTCGCCCAGGCCGTCGGCCGGTCCGCCGGCGTGACGTCCCGCGCCGTCCAGGTCACCTCGAGGACGGACCGGTCGGCGGCGGCCGGTACGACGGACGCGCCCAGCTCCTTGAGGAGCAGCTCGTCCACCGACACCACCGGCGCGCCGGTCTCGTCGGCGGCGACCAGCCGCACCGCGTCGCCGGCACGGGACAGCCGCACCCGCAGCACCGCCGCGCCGGCCGCGTGCACCTGCACGCCACCGAACGTGAACGGCACCCGCGGTCCGGGCGTCGCGTCCCCGCCGGGCAGCAGGCCGATCGCGTGCAGCGCGGCGTCGAGCAGCGCCGGGTGCACCTCGAACCGGCCGGCGCGGTCGGCCGGCCCGTCCGGCAGGGCGACCTCGGCGCAGACCGTGCCGTCGACGGTCCAGGCCCGGCGCAGGCCCCGGAACGCCGGCCCGTACGCCAGGCCGTGCCCGGCGAGCGTGTCGTACCAGCCGGTGAGGTCCACCTCGGCGGCACCGGCGGGGGGCCAGGCGTCGAGCGTCGACTCGTCGCCGGTGGCCGGCTCCAGCACACCCTCGGCGTGCCGGGTCCACCCGTCGTCGGTGGTCCCGTCGGGTTGGGCGTGCACGGTCACCGGGCGGGTGCCGGCGTCGTCGGGCGCGCCGACGCGTACCTGCACCCGGACGCCGCCGGTGTCCGGCAGGGCAAGCGGGGCGACGAGCGTCAGTTCACGGACCCGGGCGGCGCCGACCTCGTCGCCGGCCCGGACCGCCAGCTCGACGAGCGCGGTGCCGGGCAGCAGCACGGTGCCGGCGACCGCGTGGTCGGCCAGCCACGGCTGCGCCGCGAGCGAGAGCCGTCCGGTCAGCACCACCTCGTCCGCGTCGGCCAGCCGGACCGCGGCGCCGAGCAGCGGGTGCCCGGCGGCGCCGAGGCCGGCGCCGGTGACGTCGCCGCCGTGCGTCGCGCCCGGTTCGGGCCAGAACCGTTCCCGCTGGAACGCGTACGGGGGCAGGTCGACCCGGGTGGCTCCGGAGCCGGCGAAGACGGCCGCCCAGTCGACCGGTACGCCGGCGGTGTGCAGGCCGCCGAGCGCGGTGAGGAGCTGGCGGGGGCCGTGCTCGTCGCGGCGCAGCGAGCCGACGACGACGCCGGGCGTCCCGGCGGGCGTCCGGTCGAGCGCGTCCTGCACCACGACCTTGAGCACCGGGTGCGGGCTGATCTCGACGAACGCCCGGTGTCCGGTGTCGATCAGCGCGTCCACGACCGGCGCGAGGCGGACCGGTTCGCGCAGGTTGCGGAACCAGTAGTCGGCGTCCAGTTCGGTGGTGTCGATCGGCTCACCGGTGACGGTGGAGTGGAACACCACCCGGCTCGGGCGCGGCGTGAGCGTGCCGAGCGCGGCGGCCAGGTCGTCGCGGACCGCGTCGACGTGCGCGCAGTGCGAGGCGTAGTCGACGGCGATCCGCCGGGCCCGCAGGTCACGGTCGGCGGCGACGGCGAGCAGCTCGTCGACGGCGTCGGCGTCGCCGGAGACGACGGTGACGGTAGCGCCGTTGAGCGCGGCGACGCCGAGCCGGTCGCCCCAGGGCGCGACGAGGTCGGCGGTGTCGGCGGCGGACAGCGGCACGGAGACCATGCCGCCGCGGCCGGAGAGGGCGAGCAGCGCCCGGCTGCGGGCCACCACGAGCCGCATCGCGTCGGGCAGGGTGAGCGCGCCGGCCACGCAGGCGGCGGCGATCTCGCCTTGCGAGTGGCCGATCACCGCGTCGGGGCGTACGCCGCAGGAGCGCCACACCTCCGCGAGGGACACCATCACGGCGAACAGCAGCGGCTGGACCACGTCGACCCGGTCCAGCGGCGGGGCGTCGGGTGCGCCGCGCAGCACGTCCTCGGGCGTCCAGTCGACGAGCCCGGCCAGCTCGGCGGCGCACTCGCGCATCCGGTCCCGGAAGGCCGGGGAGCTGTCGAGCAGGTCGAGTGCCATGCCGGGCCACTGGGAGCCCTGCCCGGGGAAGACGAAGACGACCTTCGGCGGACCGTCGGCGGGGGCGGTCGGCGGCGCGGCGGCGGCGAGCGCGGCGAGCGCGTCGTCCCGGCCGGCGGCGACGGTGACCTGCCGGTACGGGTGGTGGGCGCGGCCGGTGGCCAGGGACCAGCCGACGTCGGCGAGGTCCAGGTCGGGGTGGGCGTCGAGGTGGTCGCGCAGCCGGGCGGCCTGAGCGGGCAGCGCGCGGGCGCTGCGGGCGGACAGCAGCAGCGGCACGGCGTCGGCGGCGACCAGGCCGGGGCCGGCGGCGGGCGCGGGGCCGGCCGGCGGCGCGGCGGGGGCCGCCTCGATGACGGCGTGCGCGTTGGTGCCGGAGATGCCGAACGAGGAGACGGCGGCGCGGCGGGGCCGGTCGACGGCCGGCCAGGGCGCGGCGTCCGTGACCAGGGTGACCGCGCCGGCGGTCCAGTCGATGTGCGACGAGGGCGCGTCCACGTGCAGCGTCGGCGGCACCACGCCGTGCCGCATGGCGAGGACCATCTTGATGATGCCGGCGACGCCGGCGGCGGCCTGGGTGTGGCCGATGTTCGACTTGATCGACCCGAGCAGCAGCGGCGTCTCCCGCTCCTGCCCGTACGTGGCGAGCAGCGCCTGCGCCTCGATCGGGTCGCCGAGCGTGGTGCCGGTGCCGTGCGCCTCGACCACGTCCACGTCGGCCGGGGACAGCCGGGCGTTGGCCAGCGCGGCGCGGATGACGCGTTGCTGCGACGGGCCGTTCGGCGCGGTCAGGCCGTTGGACGCGCCGTCGGAGTTGACGGCGGTGCCGCGTACCACGGCGAGGACGTGGCGTCCGTCGCGGCGCGCGTCGGCGAGGCGCTGCACCAGCAGGATGCCGACGCCCTCGCCCCAGCCGGTGCCGTCCGCGCCGGCGGCGAACGCCTTGCACCGGCCGTCCGGGGCCAGGCCGCCCTGCCGGGAGAACTCGGAGAACATGCCGGGCGTGGCCATCAGCGCCACACCGCCGGCGAGCGCCAGGTCGCACTCGCCGGAGCGCAGCGCCTGCGCGGCCAGGTGCAGGGCGACAAGCGACGACGAGCAGGCGGTGTCGACGGTGACGGCCGGCCCTTCCAGGCCGAACGTGTAGGCGAGCCGGCCGGAGGCGACGCTGCCGGCGGTGCCGGTGAGCAGGTGGCCTTCGAGCCCTTCGGCGCCGTCGGCGGCGTACCCGGAGGAGGCGGCGCCGACGAAGACGCCGGTGGCGGTGCCGGCGCGGGTGGCCGGGTCGAGGCCGGCGGACTCGAACGCCTCCCACGCGGTCTCGAGCAGCAGCCGCTGCTGCGGGTCCATGGCCAGGGCCTCACGCGGGCTGATGCCGAAGAACGCCGGGTCGAAGTCGCCGGCGTCGGCGAGGAACCCGCCGTGCCGGGTGGTGGACGTGCCGGCCCGGTCGGCGTCCGGGTCGTAGAGCGCGTCGAGGTCCCAGCCCCGGTCGGCGGGGAACCCGCCGATCGCGTCCCCGCCGGCGGCGACCAGGTCCCAGAGCTGCTCGGGGGTGGCGATGCCGCCCGGGTAGCGGCAGGCCATGCCGATGATGGCGAGCGGTTCGTCGGCGCGGGCGGGCCCGGCGGCACGGGTGGCCGGCGCGGCGGGCGCGGCGGCGGCGAGCTGCCCACGCAGCAGGCCGGCGACGCGTTCCGGGGTGGGGTGGTCGAAGACCAGCGTGGCGGGCAGCCGCAGCCCGGTGGCCGACGCGAGCCGGTTGCGCAGCTCCACCGAGGTCAGCGAGTCGAACCCGAGGTCCTTGAACGCCCGCGTGCCGGGCACCGCCTGCGCGGACGCGTGCCCGAGCACCGCCGCGGCCTGCGCCCGGACCAACTCGACGAGCAACGCGGTCGCCTCGTCCGGGGCCAGGCCGGCGAGCCGCTCGGCCCAGCCGCTCTCGCCGCCGCCGGTGGCCTGCGCGGCGGCGCGGCGGGTGCCGGTGCGGGCCAGCCCGCGCAGGATCGCCGGGTAGCGGTCGGCGTCGCCGGTGAGCCGCAGCCGGGCCGCCGCGACGACGGGCCGGGCGCGGCGGGTGGCGGCGTCGAGCAGGGCGGCGCCCTCGGTGGCGGTGAGCGGGGTCATGCCGAGGCGGCGCAGCCGACGCGCGTCGTCCCGGTCGAGGTGGGCGGTCATGGCGCTGCTGGTGGCCCACATGCCCCAGCCGATGCTGGTGGCGGGCAGTCCGGTCGCGTGGCGGTGGGCGGCGAGCGCGTCGAGGAACGCGTTCGCGGCGGAGTAGTTGCCCTGCCCGGGTGAGCCGAGTGTCGCCGCGAACGAGGAGAACAGCACGAACTCCGCCAGGTCGTGGCCGGCGGTGGCCCGGTGCAGCGCCCAGGCGGCGTCCACCTTGGGCCGCAGCACCCGGTCGACGGCGTCGGCGTCCAGCGACGCGATCGTCGCGTCGGCGACCAGACCCGCGCAGTGGTGGACGGCGGTCAGGTCCACACCGGTCAGCAGCGCGGTCACCTGCGCCGGGTCGCCGAGGTCCACCGCGACGGCCCGGACGGTCGCACCGGCCTCGGTCAACTCGTCGACGAGCGCCGCGTAGGCCGGGTCGTCGGCCGGCGCGCGACGGGCGGCCAGCAGCAGATTGCGTGACTGGCCGGAAGCGACGAGGTGCCGGGCGACGATCCCCGCGAGGGCGCCGGACGCGCCGGTCACCAGCGTGACCCGGTCCGGGTCGACCGGCGCCGGCACGGTGAGCACCACCTTGCCGACGTGCCGGGCCTGACTCAGGTGCCGCAACGCGGTCCGCGCCTGCCGCACGTCCCAGGCCCGCACCGGCAGCGGCGACAGCACACCGCGCTCGAACAGCGCCAGCAGCTCGGCAAGCATCTCCCCGATCCGCGCCCCGCCCGCGTCGTTGAGGTCGAACGACCGGTAGCCGACGCCCGGATGTTCCCGCGCCACCACCGCCGGATCCCGCAGGTCCGTCTTGCCCATCTCCACGAACCGGCCGCCGCGCGGCAACAACCGCAACGACGCGTCCACGAACTCACCGGCCAGCGCGTCCAGCACCACGTCCACCCCGGCACCACCTGACGCCGCCGCGAACGACTGCTCGAACTCGGTGGTCCGCGACGACGCGATCCGCTCGTCCGCGACACCCAGCCCACGCAAGGTCTCCCACTTACCGGGGCTGGCCGTCGCGTACACCGTCGCGCCGAGGTGGTGGGCGATCTGGATCGCCGCCATGCCCACGCCGCCGGCACCGGAGTGGATCAGCACCGACTCGCCGGACCGCAGGTCGGCCAGGTCCCGCAGCGCGTACCAGGCGGTCAGGAACACCAGCGGCACGGACGCCGCCTCGGTGAATGTCCAGCCGGCCGGGATGCGGGCCACCCGCTCGCGGGCGGCGAGCGCCTCCGGCCCGAAGCCGGGCTCGAACATGCCCAGCACCCGGTCGCCGGGGGTCAGGTCGGTGACGTCCGGGCCGACGGCCAGGACCACGCCGGCGCCCTCGCTGCCCATCCGGGCGGCCGGATCCGGGTACATGCCGAGCGCGATGAGCACGTCGCGGAAGTTCACGCCGGTGGCCCGCACCGCGATGCGGACCTGGCCGGGGCCCGGCTCGGCGACCGACGCCGGCACTGGCGCGACGCCGTCCAGCGTGCCGGGCGCGACCGCCGCGAGATGCCATCGGCCGTCCGGCGGGTTCAGCTCGTCGTCGGCCGGGCGCGCCAACCGGGGTACGCGCACCGCGTCACCGCGCAGCGCCACCTGACCGCCGGTCGCCGTCGGGTCGGCGACCACTCCGGCCAGCGCCGACAGCGCCTCGGCGTCCGGCTCCCGGTCCAGGTCGACAAGCACGATGCGGCCCGGGTGCTCCGACTGCGCCGAGCGCAGCAGCCCCCACACCGCCGCGCCGGCCAGGTCGGTGATCCGGTCGTCGTCGGTGGCCGCGACCGCGCCCCGGGTGAGCACCACCAGGCGCGAGTCGGCGAGCGTGTCCGCGGCCAGCCAGTCCTGGAGCGTCGCCAGCACGGCGGTGGTCACGGACCGGACCCGGTCCGGCAGGCCGGTGCCGGCACCGGCCGCGGCTGCCGTCGTGCCCGTGTCGCCGGTCGGGCCGGCGGCGGACCAATCATCGGTGGGCCGACTGTCGGCCGGGCCGGCGGGCAGTCTCAGCAGCACCGCCTCCGGGGCCGGGCCACCGGCCGTCACGGCGGCGACGAGCGCCGCCACGTCCGGATACTCCGCCACGTCACCGTTGTCGGACGCGGACGAGCCGGACCCGGCAGGGCCGGCCGTGTCCCCGTCGGTCGTCCGCAGCGCCGCCCACACCGGCACGGTGGCCGGCGCGGTGACCGGCTCGACCGGCCAGGTCAGCGCGTACAGGGACCGGTCGGCGGCGGTGGCCGGCGCGGACCCGCCCAGCTCCCGCAGGGTGAGCGCGTCCACCGAGACCACCGGCGCGCCGGTGGCGTCCACCGCGACCAGCCGCACCGACGAGCCGGCGCGGGTCAGCCGCACCCGCAGCACCCGGGCGCCGGCGGCATGCACCTGCACGCCCTCGAACGCGAACGGGACCCGGGGACCGTCGCCGGAGCCGGCGTCGAGCAGGCCGATCGGGTGCAGCGCCGCGTCGAGCAGCGCCGGGTGCACGCCGAAGCCGGTCGGGTCGGCCCCGTCGGGGAGCGTCACCTCGGCGTACGCCTCGTCCGGGCCGGAGAAGACCCGACGGACGCCCCGGAACACCGGCCCGTACGCCAGGCCGTGCGCGGCGAACGCGTCGTACCAGTCGGTGACGTCCACCTCGGACGCCCCGGCGGGCGGCCACGCGCCGACCGTGGGTTCCCCGGCGGCGGCCGGTTCCAGCAGTCCCTCGGCGTGCCGCACCCACTCGGCGTCCGGGTCGTCGTCGGGCTGGGCGTGCACGGTCACCGGTCGACCGCCGGTGTCGTCGGCGGCGCCGACCCGCACCTGCACCCGGACCGCGCCGGCGGCCGGCAGGGTGAGCGGGGTGGCCACGGTCAGCTCGCGGATCCGGCCGGCGTCGGCCTCGTCGCCGGCACGCACCACCAGCTCCAGCAGCGCGGTGCCGGGCACGACCACCGCGCCGG
Source organism: Micromonospora sp. NPDC049240 (assembly GCF_040647835.1). Lineage (NCBI taxonomy): Bacteria > Bacillati > Actinomycetota > Actinomycetes > Micromonosporales > Micromonosporaceae > Micromonospora > Micromonospora sp. NPDC049240. Next base: position 67,924 of record NZ_JBEZCX010000021.1, on the reverse strand, counting down.
CGACCACGTGGTCGGCCAGCCACGGGTGGGTGGACACGGACAGCCGCCCGGTGAGCACCACCTCGTCGTCGCCGGCGAGCCGGACGGCGGCGCCGAGCAGCGGGTGCCCGGCCACGCCGAGCCCGGCCCCGGACACGTCCCCGGCCTGCCAGGCCGGCGCGTCCGGCCAGAACCGCTCCCGTTGGAACGCGTACGTGGGCAGGTCGGCCGGGCGGGCGCCGGTGTCGGCGAACCAGGGCGTCCAGTCGACGGGCACGCCGTGCACGTGCAGTTCGGCGAGCGCCGCGAGCAGCGCCTCGGTCTCCGGCCGGTCGCGTCGCTGGGCGGCGACGGCGAGCACGCCGTCCGCGTCGGGCAGCGCCTCGGCGGTCAGCGCGGTGAGCACGCTGCGCGGGCCGATCTCCAGGAAGGTGTCCGCGCCGGCGGCGCGCAGCGCGGCCACGCCGTCGGCGTAGCGGACCGCCTCGCGGACGTGCCGCACCCAGTAGTCGGGGGTGCACAGGTCGTCGCCCTCGGCGAGCGCACCGGTCAGGTTGGACACCACCGGCACGGTCGGGGCGGCGAAGTCCAGCCGCGCCAGCACCGCGCGGAAGCGGTCCAGCATCGGCGTCATCAGCGGGCTGTGGAACGCGTGCGACACGGCGAGCCGCCGCACCCGGACGCCCTGCCCGGTCCAGCGCGCGGCCAGCTCGTCAAGCGCGTCGACCGCGCCGGAGACCACCACCGACGACGGGCCGTTGACCGCGGCGATCCCGACCCGGTCGGCGTGTCCGGCCAGGTCGGCGCGGACCTGTTCCTCGGTGGCGGCGACGGCGAGCATGCCGCCGCCGGCGGGCAGCGCCTGCATCAGCGCGCCCCGGGCCGCCACCAGCAGGCAGGCGTCCCTCAGCGACAGCACCCCGGCCAGGTATGCGGCGGTGACCTCGCCGATCGAGTGGCCGGCCAGCAGGTCCGGGGTGACGCCGAACGACTCGACGAGGCGGAACAGCGCCACCTCGACCGCGAACAGACCGGCCTGGGTGAACGCGGTCTCGTCCAGCAGCGTCGCCTCGGGCGTGCCCTCGGCGGCGAACAGCACCTCTTTCAGCGGCCGGGGCAACGCCCGGTCCAGGTGCGCGCACACCGCGTCCAGCGCGGCGGCGAACACCGGGAACTGCGCGTACAGCTCGCGGCCCATGCCGGCGCGTTGCGCGCCCTGCCCGGAGAAGAGCACCGCGGTGGGGCCGCGGTCGGTCGCCTCGCCGGTGACCAACGCGCCGGCCGGTTCACCGGCGGCCAGTGCCCGCAGCGCGGCCCGCAGGCCGTCCGGGTCGGCGGCGGCGAGCACGGCCCGCCGGTCCAGCGTGGTCCGGGTGGTGACCGACGCGTACGCGACGTCCACCGGCCGGGGCGCGGGGTCGGCGTCCAGCCGGGACGCCCAGCGGCCGGCCTGCGCGGCGAGCGCGGCCGGGTCGGCGGCGGAGAGCAGCACCGGCACGACCGGCCGGTCCACGGTGGCGGTCGGCTCGGGTGCCGGCTCGACCGCCGGGGCCTCCTCGATGACCAGGTGGGCGTTGGTGCCGCTCATGCCGAACGAGGAGACGGCGGCCCGGCGGACCCGGTCCGGGTCGGCCGGCCAGGGTCGGGGCTCGGTGAGCAGCGCGACCGCGCCGGCCGACCAGTCGACGTGCGGGGTGGGCTCGTCGGCGTGCAGCGTGGCGGGGAGCAGGCCGTGGCGCAGCGCCAGCACCATCTTCATCACGCCGGCGACGCCGGCGGCGGCCTGGGTGTGGCCGAGGTTCGACTTCAGCGAGCCGAGCCGCAGCGGCCGGTCGGCGGGCCGGTCCCGGCCGTACGTGGCGAGCAGCGCCTGCGCCTCGATCGGGTCGCCGAGCGTGGTGCCGGTGCCGTGCGCCTCGACCACGTCGACGTCGGCCGGGGTGAGCCCGGCGTTGTCCAGGGCCTCCCGGATGACGCGTTGCTGGGCGGGGCCGTTGGGGGCGGTGAGCCCGCTGCTGGCGCCGTCGGAGTTGACCGCGCTGCCGCGGATCACGGCCAGCACCGGGTGACCGAGCCGGCGGGCGTCGCTGAGCCGTTCGACGAGCACCAGGCCGGCGCCCTCGGCCCAGCCGGTGCCGTCGGCGGCGGCGGAGAACGCCTTGCACCGGCCGTCGGCGGCCAGGCCGCGCTGGCGGGAGAACTCGACGAAGCCGCCCGGGGTGGCCATCACGCTGGCCCCACCGGCAACGGCCAGGGTGCACTCGCCGTCGCGCAGCGCCTGCGCGGCCAGGTGCAGCGCGACGAGCGACGACGAGCAGGCGGTGTCGATGGTGACGGCCGGCCCTTCCAGGCCGAACGTGTAGGCGAGGCGGCCGGAGATGACGCTGGCGGCGGTGCCGGTCAGCACGTACCCCTCGACGCCGGCGGGCAGCCGGCGCAGCACGGACGCGTAGTCCTGCCCGGCGGTGCCCACGAACACGCCGGTGCGGCTGCCGCGCAGCGTGCCGGCGTCGATGCCGGCCCGTTCGAACACCTCCCAGGTGGTCTCCAGCAGCAGTCGCTGCTGCGGGTCCATGGCGAGCGCCTCGCGCGGGCTGATGCCGAACGGGGTGGGGTCGAAGTGCCCGGCCTCGGTGAGGAAACCGCCCCGGTCGCTGTACGAGGTGCCCTGGTGGTCCGGGTCCGGGTCGTACAGGCCCGCCAGGTCCCAGCCGCGGTCGGTGGGGAACGGCCCGGTCGCGTCGGTGCCGGCGGCGACCAGGTCCCAGAGCTGCTCCGGGGAGCTCACGCCGCCGGGGAACCGGCAGGCCATGGCCACCACGGCGATCGGCTCGGGCTCCTCCAGCTCCCGCAGGCGCCGGTGCGCCTGACGGAGCTCGGTGGTCACCCACTTGAGGTGTTCGAGAAGCTTCTCTTCGTCCGCCATGATCCACCCGCCCGCAGTTGCTGCCGATCGATTCCGTCGAACACCGAGGTAGCCGCCGGTGCGGCACACGGGGGTACGCCGGCACCCGGCCCGTCACCGTGAGTGGACGCTACTGAGCGCTGACCTGCGACCCAACCCCTACGGACCCCTCATTCACCGTCCCCGGCAGGTGTCCGAGCCGGGCCGACGGACCGTCAGCGGAGCTGCCCGGCGAGCGCCGGGAGGATGGCCCGGGGCCGGCCCGCCGGGGTGGCGCGGCGACGCCACTCGCGGGGATAGCCGACGGACACCTCCTCGAAGCGGACGCCGTCGTAGCGGGTGCTGCGCGGAATGTGCAGGTGCCCGTAGACGGCGACGCGGGCGTCGTAGTGCAGGTGCCAGTCGGCGGTGAGGTCGGTGCCGCACCACTGGGCGAACTCGGGGTGGCGCAGGATCCGGGTCGGCTCGCGGACCAGCGGGTAGTGGTTGACCAGCACGGTGGGCAGGCCGTTGCGCTCGGCGTCCAGCCGCCGTTCGGTGCGGATGACCCGGGCCCGGCACCACGCGTCCCGGCTCGGGTACGGGTCCGGGTGCAGCAGGATCTCGTCCGTGCACACCACCCCGGTCTCGTACGCCAACGCCAGCGCCTGGGCCCGGTTGTAGGTGCCCGGTGGCCGCCACGAGTGGTCGTACCCGACGAACAGCGGCACCACCAGCACCGGGTCGCCGTCGGCGTCCCACACCGGGTAGGGATCCTCGGGCGTGAGCACGCCGAGCCGCCGGCACAGCGCCACCAGGTGCCGGTAGCGGGCCTCGCCGCGCAACTGCACCGGGTCGTCGCGGGGCGTCCACAGCTCGTGGTTGCCGGGCGCCCACACCACCCGGGCGAAGCGCCGGGCGAGCAGGCCGAGCGCCCATTCGACGTCGTGCAGGTACTCGCCGACGTCCCCGGCGACGATCAGCCAGTCGTCGTCGCCGTCGGGGCGCAGCCGCTCGACCAGCTCACGGTTCTCGGCGTACCCGACGTGCAGGTCGCTGATGGCGAGCAGCCGGCCACCCCTAGCCCTGTCCGCACCCCTAGCTCCGGCACCGGTCACGACTTGCCGAACTCTCGCTGGATGATGGCGAAGATGTCGTCCTCACCGGCGTCGGCCAGGTCGTCGGCGACCGGGGCGGCGGCCGGCGGCGCGGCGTCACCCCGCCAGCGGGACAGCAGCTCCTCCAGCCGCTGGGTGACCTGCGCGTCACGCCGCTCGTCCGGCACCGCGTCGAGCAGCCGTGCCAGGCGGTCGATCTCGGCGGTGACGCCGTCCGCCCCGGGCCGCAGTTCCCGGCCCAGGTGCTCGGCGAGCGCGGCCGGGGTGGGGTGGTCGAAGACCAGCGTGGTGGGCAGCGCCAGGCCGGTTGCGGCGGTGAGCCGGTTGCGCAGCTCGACCGCGGTGAGCGAGTCGAAGCCGAGGTCCAGGAAACCGCGTCCGGCCCGGACCGTGGCCGGGGTGCGGTGTCCGAGCACGGTGGCGGCTTCGGCGCGTACCAGGTCGAGCAGGATCCGGTCCCGTTCGGTCGGGCCGGCGGCGGCGAGGCGGTCGCGCAGCGCCGCCGGGGCGTCCGCGTCGGTCGCCGGGGTGCCGGCGCGGTCGGCGGTGGCCTCCGGAATGCCGGTGAGCAGCGGGCTGGGCCGGCGGGCGGTGAACGAGGCGGCGAACCGCTCCCAGTCGACGTCGGCGACGACCACGGCGGTGTCGTCCCGGTCGAGCGCGCCCTGGAGGGCGGTCACCGCGAGGTCCGGGTCGAGCGCGGGCAGGCCGCGTCGGGCGAGCTGGTCCCGCTGTTCGCCCTGGGCCATGCCGGCGCCGGCCCACGGTCCCCAGGCCACGGCGGTGCCGGCCGCGCCGCGGGCACGTCGCCGGGCGACGAGCCCGTCGAGGTACGCGTTCGCGGCGGCGTAGCCGGCCTGCCCGGCGGAGCCCCACACGCCGGCGATGGAGGAGAACACCACGAACGCGTCCACGTCCGGCAGCAGCGCGTCCAGGTTCGCCGCGCCGTCGACCTTGGCGCGCAGCACGTCGGCGAGTTCCGCGCCGGTCATCGCGGCGAGCGGGGTGGCCTGGGCGGCGCCGGCGGCGTGCACGACGGCGCGGACCGGTTCGGCGGCCAGCCCGTCGAGCAGTCCGGCCAGCCCGGCCCGGTCGGCCACGTCACACGCCACCACCGTCACCCGCACCCCACCGGCACCCAGACGCTCGACCAACTCCGCCGCACCCGGCGCGTCCGGCCCACGCCGGCTCGTCAACACCACATGCTCCGCACCGCTGCCGGCCGCCCACTGCGCGACCCGCGCACCCAACGCACCCGTACCACCGGTCACCAACACCGTCCCGGAGAACCGGAACTCCCGCCGCACCGCATCACCAGAAGCCCGCACCAACCGCCGGGCAAAGACTCCCGACGACCGCACCGCCACCTGATCCTCACCACCACCGGCCAACACGCCACACACCCGACGCACCGCCCGGTCATCCAGCACAGCCGGCAGATCCACCAGACCACCCCAACGGCCCGGCTCCTCCAACCCCGCCACCCGGCCGAGCCCCCAGGTCCCCGCCGCGACCGGATCAACCGGCCCGTCCGTGGCACCCACCGCCACCGCACCCCGCGTCACCCACCACACCGGACCGGAGAAGCCGGCCTCCGTGGCGGCCTGCACGGTGGCCAGTGCCGCGCCGGCACCGGCGCCGCCGAGCGCGAGCAGCGACACCATCCCGGCGGCCGGGTCGGCGTCGCGCAGCGCCTTGGCGAGCAGTTCCCGGTCGTCGTCCGGCCCGTCCAGCCGGACCGGCCGTACGCTCGCGCCGGCCGAGGTCATCCCGTCGGTCAGGGCCGCGACCAGCGCGTCGTCGATGCCGGCGTACGGCATCAGCAGCAGCCACGTCCCGGTCAGCGTCGCGGTCGGCTCGGGTACGCCCGACCAGTCGACCCGGTAGCGCCACGAGTCGGCGGTGGCGCGTCGCCGGCCGGCGGTCCGCCACCGGGCGAGTGCCGGCAGCAGTTCGGCGACCGGCCGCTCGGTGCGGAACTCCGGGTCGAGGGCGGTGAGGTCGGCCTGTTCGACGGCGGCCCAGAACTCGGCGTCCGTCTCGCCGCTTCCGCCCGGCGACGGTTGCGGGGTGTCTTCCTCGGAGAGCCAGTACCGGGTGCGCTGGAACGCGTAGGTGGGCAGGTCGACGATGGCCGGACGCCGCCCGTCGCGGGTGAACCAGGCCGCCCAGTCCACAGGTGTGCCGGCCACGTGCAGCCGAGCCACCGCCGTGGTCAGCGCGGTGACCTCGTCCTGGTCCCGCCGCAGTGCGGGGATGTGATGGACCGGCCGGTCGACCGGGGTGTCGGCGGCCATCGCCGTCAACGTCGCGTCCGGACCCACCTCCAGGAACGTGGACACGCCCAGTTCGTGGAGCGTGGCCACCCCGTCGGCGAACCGCACCGCCTCCCGGACGTGCCGCACCCAGTAGTCCGGACCCGCGATCTCGGCGGGGTCGGCGAGCCGGCCGGTCAGGTTCGACACGATCGGCAGACGCGGGGCCTGCCAGTCCACACCACTGATCGCGGCCCGGAACCCGTCCAGCATCGGCTCCATCAACCGCGAGTGGAACGCGTGACTGACCGTGAGCCGCTTCACCCGCCAACCCCTGGCGGCGCACTCCCCCGCGACCCGGTCCAGATCCTCGACCGCGCCGGAGAGGACCACCGACGACGGCCCGTTCACCGCCGCCACATCCACACCGAAACCAGGAACCGCCCCCAGGCCGACTCCCGACTCCGCACCGCCGCCGCCGGACGCCAGCAGCTTCCGGATCTGGGACTCCGACGCGCCCACCGCCAACATCCCGCCACCGGCCGGCAATCCCTGCATCAACGACCCACGCGCCGCCACCAACACACACGCATCCGCCAACGACAACACACCCGCCACATGAGCGGCCGTCACCTCACCGATCGAATGCCCCGCCACGTAGTCGGCGGCCACCCCCCACGACGACAGCAGCTCCCACAACGCCACCTCCACCGCGAACAACCCGGCCTGCGTGTAGACCGTCTGGTGCAACAGCTCACCGCCGTCGAACACAATCTCCCGCACCGGCCGATCCAGCCGACCCTCGAACCCGCCACACACCCGATCGAACGCATCCGCGAACACCGGAAACGCCCCGTACAACTCCCGACCCATACCGGCCCGCTGCGCACCCTGACCGGTGAACAACACCGCCCGACGCCCGGACGACGCCTCGCCGGTCGCCACGCCGGGCGCGGACGCATCCTCCGCGACGGCCGACAGGCCGGCCAGCAGCGCGTCCCGGTCCGCACCGACCACCGCCGCCCGGTGCGTCAACCCGGCCCGTGCGGTCGCCAACGAGAAGCCGACCTCGACCGGCGACACCTCGGGGTGCCGCCGCAGGTGGTCGCGCAATCGGACCGCCTGGCCCGTCAGGGCCTCCGCCGAGCGGCCCGACACCAGCCACGGCACGACCGGCACCGCGACGGTGGCACGAGCCTGCTCGGCCTCGACCGACGGTGGCTCCTCAAGGATCACGTGCGCGTTGGTGCCGGAGATGCCGAACGACGACACCGCCGCGCGGCGCGGCCGGGCCACCGCCGGCCACTGACGCGCCGACGTGACGAGGTCCACCGCACCGGCCGACCAGTCCACCTTCGACGACGGTCGGTCGACGTGCAGCGTGGCCGGCACCACGCCGTGCCGCAGGGCGAGGACCGCCTTGATGACGCTTGCCGCGCCGGCCGCCGCCTGGATGTGCCCGATGTTGGACTTGATCGAGCCCAACAGCAGTGGTTCGGTGCGGTCCTGCCCGTACGTGGCGAGCAACGCCTGCGCCTCGATCGGGTCGCCGAGCGTGGTGCCGGTGCCGTGCGCCTCCACCATGTCCACGTCGGCGGTGGTGAGGCGCGCCGAGGCGAGCGCGGCCCGGATGACGCGCTGCTGGGCGGGCCCGTTCGGCGCGGTGAGCCCGTTCGAGGCGCCGTCGGAGTTGACCGCCGAGCCGCGCAGCACGGCGAGGATCCGTCGGCCGTCGCGCTGGGCGTCGGAGAGTCGTTGCACCAGCAGCACGCCGACGCCCTCACCCCAGCCGGTGCCGTCGGCGCCCTCGGCGAACGACCGGCACCGCCCGTCCGGGGCGAGCCCGCCCTGCCGGGAGAACTCGACGAAGGTGGCCGGCGAGGCCATCACGGTCACGCCGCCGGCCAGCGCCAGCGTGCACTCCCCGCTGCGCAGCGACTGGGCGGCCAGGTGCAGCGCGACAAGCGACGACGAGCAGGCCGAGTCCACGGTCACCGCCGGGCCTTCGAGGCCGAGCGCGTACGCCACCCGGCCGGACAGCACGCTGGTGGCGGTGCCGGTGAGCAGGTGCCCGCCGACGTCCTGGTCGCGGCCCATCGCGGTCGAGGCGTACCCCTGGAAGCTGGCGCCGGCGAAGACGCCGACGCGTTCCCCGCGCAGCCGGGCCGGGTCGATGCCGGCCGACTCGACCGCCTCCCACGACGTCTCCAGCAGCAGCCGCTGCTGGGGGTCCATCGCGAGGGCCTCGCGGGGGGAGATGCCGAAGAAGTCGGCGTCGAACGCCGCCGCGTCGTAGACGAACCCGCCCTGCCGGGGGAACGAGGTGTCGGAGAGGCGGCCGGCGAGGAACCGGTCCCAGCCCCGGTCGAGCGGGAAGTCGGCGATGCCGTCCCGTCCGGCGGCGAGCAGCTCCCACAGTTCGTCCGGGCCGGTCACGCCGCCGGGGAGGCGGCACGCCATGCCGACGACGACGATCGGGTCACCGTCGACCGCGACGGTGGCGCCGGGCGTCTCGGTGTCCGCCGGCTCCCCGGTCAGCGTGGCGGCCAGGTACGCGGCCAGGGCGGCCGGGGTCGGCTGGTCGAAGACGAGCGTGCTCGGCAGCGTCAGGCCGGTCTCGGCGGTGAGCCGGTTCCGCAGCTCGACGGCGGTGAGCGAGTCGAAGCCCTGCTGCTGGAACGCCCGGTCCGCGGCCACCGCGTCGGCGGCCGGATGGCCGAGCACCGCCGCGGCCTGGGTCCGGACCAGGTCGAGCAGGTGGCCGGCGCGTTCGGCGGGGGTGAGCGTGGCGAGCCGGCGGGCGAGCGGGGACGGGCCCTCGCCGGGGGTGGCCTGGGCGGGCCGGGCCTCGGGGAGTTCGTCGAGCAGCGGGCTGGGGCGCAGCGCGGTGAACGCGGCGGCGAACCGCTCCCAGTCGACGTCGGCGACGACCACCGCGCTGTCGTCCCGGTCGAGCGCGGCCTGAAGGGCGGTCACCGCCAGGTCCGGGTCGAGCGCGGGCAGGCCGCGTCGGGCCAGGTGCTCCCGCGCCTCGCCGCCTTCCGCCATGCCGCCACCGGCCCACGGTCCCCACGCCACGGCGGTGCCGGCCGCGCCACGAGCACGTCGCCGGGCGACGAGCCCGTCGAGATACGCGTTCGCGGCGGCGTAGCCGGCCTGCCCGGCGGAGCCCCACACCCCGGCGATGGAGGAGAACACCACGAACGCGTCCACGTCCGGCAGCAACGCGTCCAGGTTCGCCGCGCCGTCGACCTTGGCGCGCAGCACGTCGCGCAGCTCGTCGGCGGTGACGTCGACAAGCGGGGTGAACTGCGGTGCGCCGGCGGCGTGCACGACGGCGCGAACCGGCTCGGCGGCCAGGCCGTCGAGCAGCCCGGCCAGCGCGGCCCGGTCGGCCACGTCACACGCCGCCACCGTCACCCGTACCCCACCGGCACCCAGACGCTCGACCAACTCCGCCGCACCCGGCGCGTCCGGCCCACGCCGGCTCGTCAACACCACATGCTCGGCACCGGTACCGGCCGCCCACTGCGCGACCCGCGCACCCAACGCACCCGTACCACCGGTCACCAACACCGTCCCGGAGAACCGGAACTCCCGCCGCACCGGATCATCCGTGGCCCGCACCAACCGCCGGGCGAACACCCCCGACGACCGCACCGCCACCTGATCCTCACCACCACCGGCCAACACGCCACACACCCGCCGCACCGCCCGGTCATCCAGCACAACCGGCAGATCCACCAGACCACCCCAACGGCCCGGCACCTCCAACCCCGCCACGCGGCCGAGCCCCCAGGCCCCCGCCGCGATCGGATCGGTTTCGGTGTCCGTGGCGCTCACCGCGACCGCGCCCCGGGTCAGCCACCACAGCCGGCCGGTGACGTCGCTGTCGGCGAACGCCTGCACCGTGGCCAGTGCCGCCCCGGGCTGCGGGTCGAGCAGCGTCAGCACCCCGGCGACGTCGCCGCCGGTGGCGGCGGCGCGGAGCCGGTCGGCCGTCTCCCGCCGATCGGTGGGCGCGTCGAGCACCACCGGCACGACGTGGGCGCCGTGCGTGGCCAGGCCGGCGACCAGCGGGTGATCGACCTGGTCGGCCGTGGTCAACACCAGCCACGTCCCGGTCAGGCCGGTCGGGGGTACGGAGGCCAGTGGCCGCCACTCCACCCGGTAGCGCCAGGAGTCGACGGTGGCGCGGTCCCGTCCTGCCCGCCGCCAACGGGCCAACGCCGGCAGCAGGTCCCGCAGCGGCTGGTCGGCGCTGAGCCGTAGCTCGTCGCCCAGGCCGGTGAGGTCCTCCCGTTCCACCGCCGCCCAGAACCGGTCGTCGAGGTCGCCACCGCCGGTCCGCGTGATGGGCGCGGTCTCCGGCCAGTACCGGGTGCGCTGGAACGCGTAGGTGGGCAGGTCGACGGTGGCCGGACGGCGCCCGTCGCGGGTGAACCAGGCCGCCCAGTCCACCGACGTCCCGGCCACGTGCAGTCGGGCCACCGCCGTGGTGAGCGCGGTGACCTCGTCCTGGTCGCGCCGCAACGCGGGAATGTGGTGCACCGGCCGGTCGACCGGGGTGTCCGCGGCCATCGCCGTCAGCGTGGCGTCCGGGCCGACCTCCAGGAACGTGCCCACACCCAACTCGTGGAGCATGGAGATGCCGTCGGCGAACCGCACCGCGTCCCGGACGTGCCGCACCCAGTAGTCCGGACCGGCGATCTCCACCGGATCGGCGAGCCGACCGGTCAGATTCGACACGACCGGCAGACGCGGGGCCTGCCAGTCCAAACCACTGATCGCGGCCCGGAACCCGTCCAGCATCGGCTCCATCAACCGCGAATGGAACGCGTGACTGACCGTCAACCGCTTCACCCGCCAACCCTCGGCGGCGCACTCCCCCGCGACCCGATCCAGATCCTCCACCGGCCCGGACAGCACCACCGACGACGGACCATTCACCGCCGCCACATCCACACCGGCCACCAACGCCCGGACCTGGGCCTCCGACGCGCCCACCGCCAGCATTCCGCCACCGGTCGGCAACGCCTGCATCAACGACCCACGCGCCGCCACCAACACACACGCGTCCGCAAGCGACAACACCCCCGCCACATGGGCGGCGGTCACCTCACCGATCGAATGCCCGGCGAGGAGGTCAACCGTCACACCCCACGACGACAGCAGCTCCCACAACGCCACCTCGACCGCGAACAGACCCGCCTGCGCGTAGACGGTCTGGTGCACCAGCTCACCGCCGTCGAACACCACCTCCCGCACCGGCCGGTCCAAGCGACCCTCGAACCCGGCGCACACCCGATCGAACGCGTCCGCGAACACCGGAAACGCCGCATACAACTCCCGACCCATACCGGCGCGCTGCGCACCCTGACCGGTGAACAACACCGCCCGACGGCCCGACAGCTCCTCCCCGGTCACCACACCCGGGGCGGCATGCCCGTCGGCCACCGCGGACAGGCCGGTGAGCAGCGACTCCCGGTCCGGAGCGACGACGGCCGCCCGATGCTCCAACACGGCGCGCGTGGCGACCAGCGACCAGCCGACCTCGGTCGGTGTCACCTCGGCGTGCTCGCGCAGGTGGTCGAGCAGCCGGGCCGCCTGCCCGGCGAGCGCCGGGGCCGAACGGGCCGACAGCAGCCACGGCGTGACCGGCAGCGGGGCGACCGCGTCCGGCGTGGGTGCGTCGTCGACCGGCGTGGGCGCTTCCAGGATCACGTGGGCGTTGGTGCCGGAGATGCCGAACGAGGACACCGCCGCGCGGCGCGGCCGGTCCACCACCGGCCAGGGACGCGCCGACGTGACGAGGTCCACCGCCCCGGCCGACCAGTCCACCTTGGACGAGGGTGCGTCCACGTGCAGCGTGGCCGGCACCACGCCGTGCCGCATGGCCAGGACCGCCTTGATGATCCCGGCGACGCCGGCAGCGGCCTGGGTGTGTCCCAGGTTCGACTTCACCGACCCCAGCAGCAACGGCTCGGCCCGCTCCTGCCCGTACGTGGCCAGCAGCGCCTGCGCCTCGATCGGGTCACCCAGCGTCGTGCCGGTGCCGTGCGCCTCCACCACGTCCACCTCGGCGGCGGACAGTCGGGCGTCGGCGAGCGCGGCCCGGATGACCCGCTGTTGGGCGGGCCCGTTGGGGGCGGTCAACCCGTTGGACGCGCCGTCCTGGTTCACCGCCGAACCCCGCAGCACGGCGAGGACCCGTCGGCCGTCCCGCTGGGCGTCGGAGAGTCGTTGCACCAGCAGCACACCGACGCCCTCACCCCAGCCGGTGCCGTCGGCGCCCTCGGCGAACGACCGGCACCGCCCGTCGGCGGCGAGCCCGCCCTGCCGGGAGAACTCGACGAACGCGCCGGGGGTGGCCATCACGGTCACCCCACCGGCGAGCGCCAGGTCGCATTCGCCGGCGCGCAGCGACTGGGCGGCGAGGTGCAGCGCGACCAGCGACGACGAGCAGGCGGTGTCCACGGTCAGCGCCGGCCCTTCGAGGCCGAGCGCGTACGACACGCGGCCGGAGAGCACGCTGGCGGAGGCGCCGGTCGCGCCGTAACCGGCGAGGTGTTCGCCGCCGTACCGGATGAGGTGGTCGAAGTCCTGTCCGTTGGTGCCGGCGAAGACGCCGACCCGGCTGCCGCGCAACGAGGACGGGTCGATCCGGGCGTCCTCGATCGCCGCCCAGGACGTTTCCAGCAGCAGCCGCTGCTGCGGGTCCATGGCGACGGCCTCGCGGGGCGAGATGCCGAAGAACTGTGCGTCGAACGCGCTGGCGTCGTCCAGGAACGCGCCCCGGGTGACGTCCGGCGGCAGCGCGGCCAGGTCCCAGTGCCGGTCGCGCGGCAGGTCGGTCATGGCGTCGACGCCGTCGGCGAGCATCCGCCAGAACTCCGCCGGGGAGGCGGCCCCGGCGGGGAAGCGGCAGCCCATGCCGACGATGACGATCGGGTCGTCGTCGACCGGGCGTACCGCCGTGGTGGTGGTCCCGGCGGGCCCGCCGGCCAGCTCGGCGCGCAGGTGGGCGGCGAGGGCCTCGGGGTTGGGATGGTCGAACGCCAGCGTGGCGGGCAGCGTGAGTCCGGTCGCGGCGTCGAGCCGGTTGCGCAGCTCGACGGCGGTGAGGGAGGTGAAGCCGAGGTCCCGGAACGCGCGCCGGTGCGGCACCTGGTCGGCGCCGCCGTGTCCGAGGACGGCGGCGATCTCGCTGCGGACCAGCTCGCCGAGGGCGTCCTGCTGTTCGGCCGGGGTGCGGCCGGCGAGCCGACGCCGCAGCGCGGCGGAACGGTCCTCCTCGGCGGCGGCGGGGGTGGTGGTGAGCAGGTCGCGGAGCAGCGAGTCGGGTCGCTGGCCGGGGGCGGCGGCGATCCGGTCCCAGTCGACGTCGGCGACGACGAGGTGGGTCTCGTCGCGGTCGAGCGCCCGGTGGAACGCGCGGATCGCGCGGTCGGGGTCCATCGCGCGGACGCCGCCACGGGCCATCCGGCGTTCGAACTCGCCGGCGCTGACGCCGCCGTCGGCCCAGAGCCCCCAGGCGACGGCGGTGGCGGGCAGCCCTTCGGCGCGGCGGCGGTGGGCGAGCGCGTCGAGCCAGGCGTTTCCGGGCGCGTAGTTGCCCTGGCCGGGGCCGGCCATGGTGCCGGCGAGGGAGGAGAAGAGCACGAACGCGGTGACGTCGTGGTCGCGGGTCAGCTCGTCGAGGTGGCGGGCCGCGTCGACCTTGGCGCGCAGCGCGGTGGCCATCCGGTCGACGGTGAGCGCGTCGGTGACGGTGTCGTCGAGGGCGGCGGCGGTGTGCACGACGGTGCGCAGCGGCGCGTCGGCGGGGACGGCGGCGAGGAGGTCGCGCAGCGCGTCCCGGTCGGCGGCGTCGCAGGCCGCGATCGTGACGCGGGCGCCCTGGGCGGTCAGTTCGTCGCGCAGCTCGGCCGCGCCGGGCGCGTCGGGACCGCGCCGGCTGATCAGCAGCAGGTGCGCGACGCCGGCGGCGGCGAGGGCCCGGGCGACGTGCGCGCCGAGCGCGCCGGTGCCGCCGGTGACGAGCGCGGTGCCGCGCGGGGTCCAGCTCCGCGGCGCGGCGGCGGGTCGGGTGTCCCGGACCAGCCGTCGGGTGTACGCGCCGGCCGCGCGTACCGCCACCTGGTCCTCGGCCGGCTCGCCGCCGAGCAGCCGGCGCAACCGGGGTACGGCGCGCGGGTCGGGCGTCGGCGGCAGGTCGACGAGGCCACCCCAGCGGTACGGGTGTTCGGCGCGCAGTGCGCCGCCGAGTCCCCAGAGCAGCGCCTGGTCGGGGTCGACGGCCGGGTCGGTGGGGTCGACGGCGACGGCGTCGCGGGTGGCGACCCAGAGCCGGGCGGTGCTGCCGGCGTCGCCGAGCGCCTGGGCGAGCGTGACCGTGCCGGCGAGCCCGGCGGGCACGGAGACGCTGTCCGGGTGGGTGCCGGTGGCCAGGCCGAGCAGCGACAGCACGGTCCCGGCCGGCGGCGAGGCGGTGAGTTCCCGGGCCAGGTCGGCGCGACCGTGACCGGCCGGCACGGTCAGGAGCCGGACGCCCGGCCCGGTCAGCGTGTCGACCCACCGCCGGCCCGCCTCGTCCACCTCGGCCGGTACGACGAGAAGCAGGTCACCGGCGTCGGGCCCGGTGGGGTCCGGCAGTGGCTGCCAGGTGACCCGGTAGTGCCAGGAGTCGAGCGTGGCTTCGCTCTCCCGGCGGCGTCGCCACGCGGAGAGCGCGGGCAGCACGTCGGCGAGCGGCGTGTCGGGGTCGACGGCGAGCGCGGCGGCGAGGCCGTCCACGTCCTCGTTCTCGATCACCTGCCAGAACGCCGTGTCGTCGCCGGGGTCGCCGCCGTGGTGGCGGGTGCGGGCGTCGAGCCAGTAGCGCTGGTGTTGGAACGCGTAGGTGGGCAGGTCGACGGTGGCCGGACGTCGCCCGTCGCGGGTGAACCAGGCCGCCCAGTCCACCGACGTGCCGGTCACGTGCAACCGAGCCACCGCCGTGGTCAGCGCGGTGACCTCGTCCTGGTCGCGCCGCAACGCGGGGATGTGGTGCATCGGCCGGTCGACCGGGGTGTCCGCGGCCATCGCCGTCAACGTCGCGTCCGGGCCCACCTCCAGGAACGTGGACACACCCAACTCGTGCAACGTGGCCACCCCGTCGGCGAACCGCACCGCCTCCCGCACGTGCCGCACCCAGTAGTCCGGTGCCGCGATCTCGGCGGGGTCGGCGAGCCGGCCGGTCAGGTTCGACACGATCGGCAGACGCGGGGCCTGCCAGTCCACACCACTGATCGCGGCCCGGAACCCGTCCAGCATCGGCTCCATCAACCGCGAATGGAACGCGTGACTGACCGTGAGCCGCTTCACCCGCCAACCCCTGGCGGCGCACTCCCCCGCGATCCGATCCAGATCCTCGACCGCGCCGGAGAGCACCACCGACGACGGCCCGTTCACCGCCGCCACGTCGACGCCGGACGCCAACGCCCGGACCTGCGGTTCCGACGCGCCCACCGCCAACATCCCGCCGCCGGCCGGCAACGCCTGCATCAACGCACCCCGCGCGGCCACCAGAGCACACGCGTCCGCCAACGACAGCACACCCGCCACATGCGCGGCGGTCACCTCACCGATCGAATGCCCGCCGAGGAAGTCGGCCGTCACGCCCCACGAGGAGAGCAGCTCCCACAACGCCACCTCCACCGCGAACAGGCCCGCCTGCGTGTGAACCGTCTGATCGAGCAGGTCACCGCCGTCGAACACCACGTCCCGCAACGGCCGGCCCAAGCGACCCTCGAAACCGGCGCACACCCGATCGAACGCGTCCGCGAAGACCGGAAACGCCTCGTACAACTCCCGGCCCATGCCGGCGCGCTGCGCGCCCTGACCGGTGAACAGCACGGCCCGCCGGCCCGGCGACGCCTCGCCGGTCACCACGCCGGCCGCCGCCGCACCGTTGGCGAGCGCGGACAGGCCGGTGAGCAACGACGCGCGGTCCGGGCCGAGCACCACCGCGCGGTGTTCCAGGGCGGCGCGGGTCGTCGCGAGCGACCAGCCCACCTCGGCCGGGGGCAGCTCGGCGTGCGCCCGCAGGTGGTCGGCCAGCCGTGCGGCCTGGCCGGCGAGGGCCGCCGTCGACCGCGCTGACAGCACCCACGGGGTGGTCGGTGGCAACCCGGCCGGCGGCGTCTCCGGCGACGGCTCGGGTTCCGGGGCCTCGATGATGACGTGGGCGTTGGTGCCGGAGATGCCGAACGACGACACCGCCGCCCGACGCGGCCGGTCCACCGCCGGCCACTGACGCGCCGACGTGACGAGCTCCACCGCGCCGGCCGACCAGTCGACGTGGGAGGAGGGGGCGTCGACGTGGATGGTCTGCGGCACGAGTCCGTGCCGCATGGCGAGGACCATCTTGATGATCCCGGCGACCCCGGCGGCGGCCTGGGTGTGGCCCAGGTTCGACTTCACCGACCCGAGCAGCAACGGCTCGGCCCGCTCCTGCCCGTACGTGGCCAGCAGCGCCTGCGCCTCGATCGGGTCACCCAGTTTGGTGCCGGTGCCGTGTGCCTCCACCACGTCCACCTCGACCGGTGACAGGCGCGCCGAGGCGAGGGCCGCCCGGATCACCCGCTGCTGGGCCGGCCCGTTCGGCGCGGTCAAACCGTTCGACGCGCCGTCCTGGTTCACCGCCGATCCGCGTACCACGGCGAGGACGCGGTGGCCGTGGCGGCGGGCGTCGGAGAGGCGTTCCAGCAGCAGCACGCCGACGCCCTCGGACCAGCCGGTGCCGTCGGCGCTGTCGGCGAACGACTTGCACCGGCCGTCCGGGGCGAGGCCGCGTTGCCGGCTGAAGTCGACGAACGTCTCCAGCGTGGTCATCACGGTGACGCCGCCCGCGAGGGCCAGCGCGGATTCGCCGGAGCGCAGCGACTGCACGGCCAGGTGCAGCGCGACGAGCGACGACGAGCAGGCGGTGTCGACGGTGAGCGCCGGGCCCTCCAGGCCGAGCGTGTAGGCGACCCGGCCGGAGAGCACGCTGCTGGCGGTGCCGCCGCCGATGAACCCGTCGACCGTGTCGGGCACCTCGTCGAGCCCGGCCGCGTAGTTGTGGTACATCATGCCGGCGAACACGCCGACCCGGTTGCCGCGCAGCGACAGCGGGTCGATCCGGGCGTCCTCGATCGCCGTCCAGGACGCCTCCAGCATGAGCCGCTGCTGCGGGTCCATGGCCAGCGCCTCGTACGGGGAGATGGTGAACAGCTCCGGGTCGAAGTTCCCGGCGTCGTGCAGGAAGCCGCCTTCCCGGGCGTACGTGCTGCCCCGCCGTTCCCCGGTCGGGTCGTACGCCCGCTCGGTGTCCCAGCCCCGGTCGGTGGGGAAGCCGGTGATGCCGTCGCCGCCGGCGGCGACCAGCTCCCACAACTGCTCGGGGGTGCGGACGCCGCCCGGGTAGCGGCAGCTCATCCCGATGATGGCGATCGGTTCGTGGTCCTTGGCGTCGGCCGCCCTCAGCCGTTCGCTGGTCTCGTGCAGGTCGGCGGTGACGCGCTTGAGGTACTCACGGAGCTTGGCTTCGTTCGCCATCGGGTATTCACCTGTCGCGGGTCAGGACCGGCCGAAGCGGCTGTCGATGAAGTCGAACAGTTCGTCGTCACTGGCGTCGTCGAGGCTGGCGGCCACCTCGCCGCCGTCGCCGTCCCAGCGGGCGAGCAGGGCGCGGAGCCGGGCCGCGACGGCGGTACGGGTCTCGTCGTCGGCGGTCAGTTCGGCGAGCGCGTCGGCTCCAGTGGCGGCGAACGCGGCTTCGAGGCGGTCCAGCTCGTCGAGGACGGTGGGCGCGGTCGCGGCCGGTCCGAGTCGGCCCAGCAGGTGCCCGGTCAGCGCCGCCGGGGTGGGATGGTCGAAGACCATCGTCGCCGGCAGGGTGAGCCCGGTCCGGGCGGTGAGCCGGTTGCGCAGGTCGACGGCGGTGAGCGAGTCGAAGCCGAGTTCGGTGAAGGAGCGGTCGGGTCCGACGGCGGCCGGTGACGCGTACCCGAGCACGTCGGCGACCTGGCCGGCGACCAGCTCGGCGACCAGGCGGGCCCGGTCCTCGGCGGACGCCCCGGCGAGCCGGTCGGCGAGGCCGCCGGTGGTCGTCGCGGCGGCGCGGCGCGCGGGTCCACCGGCGAGGCCGTGCAGCGGTGCCGGCAGCTCGTCGCGGCCGGTGCGGGTCCGCAGCGCCGCCAGGTCGAGGTGGACGGGGAGCAGCAGCGGCTGCCGGCCGCGCCGGCTGGCGTCGAACAGCGCCAGCGCCCGGTCGGTGGTGAGCGGGACGATGCCCTGGCGGGTGAGGCGGTCCCGGCCGGCGGCGCCCAGGTCGCGGGTCATGCCGCCGGTTTCCGCCCAGGGTCCCCAGGCCAGTGACGTGGCGGCGAGCCCGGTGGCGCGGCGGTGGTGGGCGAGGCCGTCGAGGAACGCGTTGGCCGCCGCGTAGTTGCCCTGCCCGGGTGCGCCGAGCGGTCCGGCGATCGAGGAGAACAACACGAACATGGGCAGGTCGAGGTGGCGGGTGAGGTCGTGCAGGTGCCAGGCGGCGTCGGCCTTGGGGCGCAGCGCCGTCTCGGTGCGGTCCGGGGTGAGCGCGGTGACCACGGCGTCGTCGAGCGCGCCGGCGGCGTGCACCACGCCGGCGAGCGGATGTTCGGCGGGCACGGCGGCGAGCAGCGCGGCGAGCTGGTCGCGGTCGGCCACGTCGGCGGCGGTGAGGCTGGCCCGCGCGCCGAGGCGGGTGAGGTCGGCGAGCAGGTCGGCCGCGCCGGGGGCGTCGGCGCCGTGTCGGCTGACCAGCAGCAGGTGCCGGATCTTGTGGTGGGTGACGAGGTGCCGGGCGACGACGCCGCCGAGCGCGCCGGTCGCGCCGGTGATCAGCACGGTGCCGTCGGGGACGAGGTCCACGGCCCCGGTCGGGTCGGGTTCGGCCGGGGCGAGGCGCGGGACGAGCAGCCGGCCGTCGCGGAGCGCGAGCTGGGGTTCGTCGGCGGCGAGCGCGCGGGCGAGCAGGTCGGCGTCGTCGTCACCGGCCAGGTCGGCGAGGACGAACCGGCCGGGGTGTTCGAGTTGCGCCGCGCGGACCAGCCCCCAGACGGCAGCGCCGGCCAGGTCGGTGACGTCACCGGCGGCGGGTACCGCGCCCCGGGTGAGCACGACGAGCCGCCGGTCGGCGTGCCGGTCGTCGGCCAGCCAGTCCTGGATCAGCGTGAGCGTGCCGGCGAGCCGGGCGCGGGTGTCGGCGAGCGGGTCGTCCGGCGCGGTGTCGCGGGCGGGGACGAGCACCAGCCGGGTGTCGTCGGCGGTCCCGGCGAGGCCGGTCCCCGGGTCGAGCGGCGCGATTCCGGTGGCCGGTCGGGCCGGCAGCGGCACCGGGTTCCAGCGCAGGTCGTAGAGGGGCAGGTCGGCGGTGCCGGGGTCGAGTTGGTCGGCGGCGAGCGGTCGGGACACCAGGGCGTCGATGCGGGCCACCGGTGCGCCGGCCGCGTCGGCGAGGGTGAGCGTGCTGGCCGGGCCGCTGCGGGTGAGCCGTACCCGCAGGTGGGTGGCGCCCTCGGCGGTGAGCGTGACGCCGCTCCAGGCCCAGGGCAGCCGGGCGCCGGCGTCGTCGGCGGCCGGGTCGTCGGCGAGGCCGACGACGTGCAGCGCGGCGTCGAGCAGCGCCGGGTGCAGCGCGTATCCGGTGGTGGCGGTGCCGTCGGGCAGTTCCACCTCCGCGAAGACCCCGTCGGGCGTACGCCAGGCGGCGCGCAGCCCGCGGAACGTGGGCCCGTGGGCGACGCCGAGTTCGCGGAGCCGGGTGTAGATCGGTTCGACCGGCACGGCGACGCCGCCGGGCGGTGGCCAGGCGGTCAGCGGCTCGGCGGGCTCGCCCGCGCCGGGGGCGAGGACACCGTCGGCGTGGGCGGTCCAGTCGGCGTGCGGGTCGTCGGCGGGCCGGGAGTGGACGGTGATCCGGCGTCGGCCGTGCTCGTCGGGCGCGGCGAGCTGGAGTTGGAGCGTGCGGGCGCCGTCGTCGGGCAGGACGAGCGGCGCGGCGAGCGTCAGCTCCTCGACGGTGTCGCAGCCGGCCTGCGCGCCGACGTGCAGCGCCAACTCGACCAGCGCGGTGCCGGGGACGACGATCCGGCCGCGCACGACGTGGTCGGCGAGCCACGGCTGGGTACGCGCGGACAGCCGGCCGCCGTGGACGCGGACGTCACCGGCGGCGGTGGCGAGCGCGGTGTCGAGCAGCGGGTGACCGGCGGCGCGGGCGCCCAGGCCGGCGGCGTCGTGGCCGGCGGTGCGGGCGTCGATCCAGTACCGCTGGTGTTGGAACGCGTAGGTGGGCAGGTCGACGGTGGCCGGACGGCGCCCGTCGCGGGTGAACCAGGCCACCCAGTCCACCGACGTCCCGACCACGTGCAACCGAGCCACCGCCGTGGTCAGCGCGGTGACCTCGTCCTGGTCGCGCCGCAACGCGGGAATGTGGTGCACCGGCCGGTCGACCGGGGTGTCCGCGGCCATCGCCGTCAACGTCGCGTCCGGACCGACCTCCAGGAACGTGGACACACCCAGTTCGTGAAGCGTGGCCACCCCGTGGGCGAACCGCACCGCCTCCCGGACGTGCCGCACCCAGTAGTCCGGACCGGCGATCTCCACCGGGTCGGCAAGCCGGCCGGTCAGATTCGACACGATCGGCAGACGCGGGGCCTGCCAGTCCAAGCCGGCGATCGCGGCCCGGAACCCCTCCAGCATCGGCTCCATCAACCGCGAGTGGAACGCGTGACTGACAGTCAACCGCTTCACCCGCCAACCCGCGGCGGTGCACTCCCCCGCGACCCGGTCCAGCTCCTCGACCACGCCGGACAGCACCACCGACGACGGACCGTTCACCGCCGCCACATCCACACCGGCCGCCAACGCCCGGACCTGCGCCTCCGACGCACCCACCGCCAACATCCCGCCACCGACCGGCAACGCCTGCATCAACGACCCACGCGCCGCCACCAGAGCACACGCGTCCGCAAGCGACAACACCCCCGCCACGTGGGCGGCGGTCACCTCACCGATCGAATGCCCCGCCAGGTAGTCGGCGGTCACGCCCCACGACGACAGCAACTCCCACAACGCCACCTCCACCGCGAACAGGCCCGCCTGCGTGTAGACGGTCTGGTGCACCAGGTCACCGCCGTCGAACACCACCTCCCGCAACGGCCGCTCCAGCCGGCCCGCGAACGACGCGCACACCCGATCGAACGCGTCCGCGAACACCGGGAACGCCCCGTACAACTCCCGACCCATACCGGCCCGCTGCGCACCCTGACCGGTGAACACCACCGCCCGACGGCCCGACGACGCCTCGCCGGTCACCAGACCGGGAGCCGCACCGCGCTCGGCCAGCGCGGCCAGGCCGGCCAGCAGCGTGTCGCGGTCCGCGCCGACCACCACCGCCCGGTGCGCCAACGCGGCCCTCGTGGTCGCCGACGAGAAGCTGACGTCGGCCGGCGGCAGGTCGGCGTTCGCGCGCAGGTGGTCGAGCAGCCGCGCCGCCTGACCCGCCAGCGCGTCCGACGACCGCCCCGACACCAGCCACGGCAGCACCGGCAACGCCGCCGCGTCGAGGAGGGCCGGCGGCTCGTCCTCGGCCGGGGTGGGCGCTTCCAGGATCACGTGGGCGTTGGTGCCGGAGATGCTGAACGACGACACCGCGGCGCGGCGGGGGCGGTCGGCGGACGGCCAGGGGCGCGCGGACGTGGCCAGCTCGACCGCGCCGGCCGTCCAGTCCACCTTGGTCGACGGCGCGTCCACGTGCAGCGTGGCCGGTACCGTGCCGTGCCGCATCGCCTGCACCATCTTGATCACGCCGGCCACGCCGGCGGCGGTCTGGGTGTGGCCGATGTTCGACTTGATGGACCCGAGCAGCAGCGGCGTCTCCCGCTCCTGCCCGTACGTGGCCAGCAACGCCTGCGCCTCGATCGGGTCACCCAACGTGGTGCCGGTGCCGTGCGCCTCCACCACGTCCACCTCGGCGGCGGACAACCGGGCGTCGGCGAGCGCGGCCCGGATCACCCGCTGCTGCGACGGCCCGTTCGGCGCGGTCAGCCCGTTCGACGCCCCGTCCTGGTTCACCGCCGACCCGCGCACCACGGCGAGGACCCGGTGGCCGAGCCGCTGGGCGTCGGCGAGACGCTCGACCAGGAGCACGCCGATGCCCTCGCCGAGCGCGGTGCCGTCGGCGGCGTCGGCGAACGCCCGGCAGCGGGCGCCCCGGGACAGGTTGTTCTGCCGGGTGAAGTCCACGAAGATCGACGGGGTCGGCAGCACTGTCACGCCGCCGGCCAGGGCCAGGTCGGATTCGCCGGCGCGCAGCGACTGCACGGCCAGGTGCAGCGCGACGAGCGACGACGAGCAGGCGGTGTCGACGGTGACGGCCGGTCCCTCGAACCCGAACGCGTACGACACCCGGCCGGAGCTGACGCTGCCGGCGCTGCCCAGCCCCAGGTAGTCGGCGACCCCGTCGGGCACGTCGGCGGCGCCGGCCGCGTAGTCGGCGTGGGTCAGGCCGGCGAACACGCCGACGCGTGCGCCGCGCAGCCCGGTCGGGTCGACGCCGGCGGTTTCGAACGCCTCCCAGGACACCTCCAGCAGCAGCCGCTGCTGCGGGTCCATGGCGAGCGCCTCGCGGGGCGAGACGCCGAAGAACGCCGGGTCGAAGCCGGCGGCGTCGGTCAGAAAGCCGCCGTCGCGGACGCAGGACGTGCCGGGGCGTTCCCGCTGCGGGTCGTAGAGCGTGGCGAGGTCCCAGCCCCGGTCGTCGGGGAACGGGCCGATCGCGTCCCCGCCGGCCGCCACCAGGTCCCACAGCGCGTCCGGCGAGGTGATCCCGCCGGGGAAACGGCACGCCATGCCGACCACGGCGATCGGCTGGCGGGCGGAGTCCTCCACGTCGCGGAGCCGTTGCCGGGTCCGCCGCAGGTCGGTGGTGACCCTCTTCAGGTACTCCCGGAGCTTCTCTTCGGTGTCCATCAACCTGACCCTCGGTCGGCGGGGACCTGCCGTCGTCCGGCGCGCACGCGTCATCCGGGAGCCACGGGTCCCCTTTGCGGGGAAGCTATGGCGTCGCGCTGAGCTGCGACAACCCCTAACCCGTACGCCCGGTGGGCTAGGGGGGGTGGCCGGACCGGCGGCGGCCCGGTTAGCGTCCGGTGGACCGCCCTGGCGCCCGGGTCGCGGGCGCCACCGCCGGAAGGACCGCGTGACGATGACCGACCACGACAACGGCCTCTGGGTTCGCCGGTTCCATCCGGCCCCGGACGGCGCCCCGCGGCTGGTGTGCCTGCCGCACGCCGGGGGCTCCGCGAGCTTCTTCTTCCCGGTGTCCCGGGCGCTGTCACCGGCCGTGGAGGTGCTCAGCGTCCAGTACCCGGGCCGCCAGGACCGCCGGCACGAGCCGTGCGTGCCGAGCATCGGTGAGCTGGCCCGGCAGGTGGCCGACGTGCTGCGGCCCTGGCGGGACCGGCCGTTGGCGTTCTTCGGGCACAGCATGGGTGCGACGCTGGGCTTCGAGGTGGCGCGGCTGGTCGAGGCCGAGGGTGGAGCGGTGGCGCACCTGTTCCCGTCCGGCCGTCGGGCGCCGTCGTGTCACCGGCACGAGACGGTGCACCTGCTCGACGACGAGGGGCTGCTGGCCGACGTGAAGAAGCTCAGCGGCCCCAACTCGGCGGTGCTCGGCGACCCGGACATGCTGCGTGCCGCGTTGCCGGCGATCCGCAGCGACTACCGGGCGGCGGAGACGTACACGTACGCGCCGGGGCCGAAGCTGAGCTGCCCGGTCACGGTGTTCACCGGGGACGCCGACCCGAAGACCACGGTGGACGAGGCGAGGGCGTGGTCGGAGCACACCACCGGCGCGTTCGACCTGCACGTCTTCCCGGGCGGGCACTTCTTCCTGGCGTCCCACCAGCCGGCGATCCTGCGTACCCTCTCGGCGGCGTTGACCGGCGCGGCGGTCCGCTGATTCGGCACGCCGGTCCCCGCCGCCCGGTCCGGGCGGCGGGGACCGTGGCGGTTCACGGCTTCTGCGCCACCGCGATGACGTAGTCGAGCAGACCCAGCTCCTTCTTGATCAGCTCGGTGTCGCGCCAGTGGTTGGCCATCCCCTTGACCGCGCTGCCGTCGGCGGCGGCCCGGAACGCCGGGTCGGACGGGCGGACGGACTGGAACCGGCGCCAGCCCTCCCAGGTGCGGTCCGCGATGGAGTGCACCTCGACGGCGCCGAAGCCGGCGGCGGCGAGCTGCTCGCCGTAGGTCCTGCGGTCGTGCCAGTTCTCGTCCGGCAGGCTGAACTTGACGAAGCTGAGCGGGCCCGAGCTGATCGACATGCGCGCGGTGTCGTTGCTCAGCGGGATGATGTCGGCGGTGGCGATGGTGCCGCCCGGCCGCAGCACCCGGAACGCCTCGGCGAAGAACGCGCTGCGCGGGTGGAAGTGGAACGCCGACTCCAGCGCCACCACGCGGTCCACGCTGGCGTCCGGGAACGGCAGCGCGGTGGCGGTGCCGAGCTGGAAGTCGGCCCGGTCGGCGAGGCCCTCGCGGCGGGCCCGCTCCTGGGCGTGCTCGACGTGCCGGGGGGTCACGTTGATGCCGTGCACCTTCGCCACCCGGCGGTCCCGCAGCCAGGCGAAGTCCTGGTCGCCGTAGCCGAAGCCGACGTCGACGACGGTGTCGTCGGGCTTGAACCCGGCGGCGTCGGCGAGCTTGTCGGCAAGCGCCTGGCCGGCCACGTCGATGCTGGTGACGCCCTCCTCCCAGTAGCCGACGTTCATGTAGCGGGAGGTGCGGGCCGCGAACTCGACGTCCGGCGACTGGATCTCGTAGAACCGGCGGACCCGGGTCACCGGGTCCTTGGTGGCCAGGGTCCGGATGACCCGGCCGAGGGTGCGGAGGTTCTCCAGCATGTCAGCTCCTCAGGGCTGTGCGGGGGTTGGTCAGGGATGCAGGGCGGGCGCGGCGACCTGCCGGCGCAGGTCGGCCACCAGGGTGGCGGCGGCGTCGGGGCCGGCGGCCACGCCGAAGAGATAGAAGTCCGGCCGGATCAGCGCGGCGTCCGCGCCGCCCAGCCAGGTCGAGTAGACGCCGTCGAGGTCGGCCAGGTCGCCGGCCGCCGCGCCGTCGTCGGCCGGCCGCACGACCAGCCGGTACGCGCCGAGGTCGTCGAGGAACGCGACCGCGTCGTCGTCGAGCGTGGCGGGTTCCCGGGTGAGCAGCGTGAAGCCGACGCCCACCACGTCGTCGAAGCCGCCGGTGCGCCCGTCGACGGTCACCCGGCCCTGCGGCGCGGGTTCACCGGCGCGCGGGGTGGGCGTGCCGTCGTCGGCGCGGTGCAGCACCCCGTCGACGATCGCCTCGCGCAGCGAGCGGACATGCCGCTGCTGGGTACGCCGGCGCAGCGCGGCCAGCATCACCGAGTCCCGGCCGGCGGCCTTCTTGGGGTCGGTCTCGCAGATCACCGCCCCGGAGTCCATCGACATCCGGATCGCGTGCTGCACGTGCGCGCGTCGTTCCACCTGGTACGTGTCGAGCAGCGCCTCCCCGGCCCGGCCGCGGCGCACCAGGTCGAGCTTCCACGCCAGGTTGACCACGTCGCGGAAGCCGGAACTCATGCCCTGCCCGAGGAACGGCGGCATGACGTGCGCGGCGTCGCCGGCCAGGAACACCCGGCCGCGCCGCCACACGTCGGCGGAGCAGGCCTGGGTGGTGTAGACGCCGTACCGGTCCAGCCGGGCGTTGTCCGGGGTGATGTCGAACAGGCCGAGCAGCCGCCACGCGCTGGCCTCGGTGCGGAACTCCTCCAGGGTCTCCCCCGGCACCCGCATGAACTCCCACCGCCGGTGGTTCGGCCCGGCGGAGACGGCGGTACGCGGGCGGGCCGGGTCGCAGATCTGGAGGTTGTTCGGGGTGAACTCGCGCGGCGTGTGCAGCACCACGTCGCAGACCAGCCAGTCGTGGGTGAAGTCCAGGTCGGTGACGCCGGCGCCGAGCCACCCCCGGACGAAGCTGTTCGCGCCGTCGCAGCCGAGCACCCAGGACGCGGTGTAGGTGTGCGGGCCGCCGTCGCCGTCCACGGCGGTCACCTCGACCCGGTCGCTATGGTCGGTCAGGCCGGTCACCTCGACGCCCCGCTGCACCTGCACGCCGGGCAGTTCCGCCCCGCGTTCGGCGAGTCGTTCCTCCACCCCGGGCTGGTAGAACGACGTGGAGTCGGGCCACCCGGACGGGCCGTCCGGCGCGGCGCGCACGTGCAGCAGCGTCCGCCCGAAGCCGTTCTTCCAGGTGTACTCGCCGGACAGTTCGGTCACGTCGCCGAGCCGGTCGGCCACGCCGCAGGCGGCGAGGATCCGGCTGGCCTCGCCGTCGTAGGAGACCGCGCGCGGCATGCTGTACGGGGTGGTCCACTTCTCCAGCACCCGCACCGTGAAGCCGCGCTGCGCCAGCAGGATCGCGGCCACCTGGCCCACCGGGCCGTAGCCCACGATCAGTACGTCGGTCATCGCCGTCCCTCGTTCGTCCGCCTGGGCCGTCACAGCCCGAGTTCCGTGTCGATCAGGCTGAAGATCTCGTCGTCGCTGGCCCGGTCGAGGTCCAGGTCGTCGTCGGTGGCGGAGGCGCCGCGCATGGTCCGCCACTTGGCGACCAGCACCTCCAGCCGCGCCGCCACCTGGGTGTGCAGGTCCGCCTCGACGGTGGTCTCGGCGAGCGCCCGTTCCAGGCGTTCCAGCTCGGCGAGCACCGCCGGGGCGGCCTGCGCGCCGTCGGGCACCAGCCGGGAGCGCAGGTAGCCGGCCAGCGCCGCCGGGTCCGGGTAGTCGAAGACGGCGGTGGCCGGCAGTCGTTCCCCGGTCGCCTCGGTGAGCCGGTTGCGCAGCTCGACCGCGGTCAGCGAGTCGAAGCCCAGCTCGTGGAACGCCTGGCCCTCCCGGATGGCGTCCGGGCTGCCGTGGCCGAGCACCGCCGCGGCGGTGGCCCGGACCAGGTCGAGCAGGAGCGCGGACTGTTCCGCGCCGGTGAGCGCGCGCAGCCGCCCGGCCAGGTCGCCGCCGCCGGTGGTGGCGGCGCGGGCCTTCGGCCGGTCGACGCGGACCAGGCCGCGCATCAGCGCCGGCACGTGCGGCCGGCCGGCCAGCGCGGCCCGGTCGACGCGGGTCGGCACCAGGTGTTCCTCCGGCGCGGCCAGGCCGGCGTCGAACAGCGCCATGCCCAGGTCGGACGGGATCGCGAGCTGCCCGTCGCGGGTGGTGCCGGCCCGGTCCACGCCGGCGGTCAGCGTGCTGGCCTGCGCCCACAGCCCCCAGGCGTACGCGCGGGCGGGCAGTCCGACACCGCGTCGCCGCCGGGCGAGCGCGTCCAGCCAGGCGTTGGCGGCGGCGTAGTTGCCCTGGCCGGGCACGCCGAACACGCCGGCCCCGGAGGAGAACAGCACGAACCCGGCGAGGTCGAGGGGGCGGGTCAGCTCGTCGAGGTGGCGGGCGGCGTCCACCTTGGGGCGGAACACGGTGTCGAGGCGTTCCGGGGTGAGCGCGGTGACCACGCCGTCGTCGAGCACGCCGGCCAGGTGCACCACGGCGGTGAGCGGATGCGCCGCCGGCACGGCGGTGAGCAGCCCCGCCACCGCGTCCCGGTCGGCGACGTCGGCGGCGGCCACGGTGACGGTGGCGCCGAGCGCGGTCAGCTCGGCGGTCAGCTCGGCCGCGCCGGGCGCGTCCGGGCCGCCCCGGCTGGCCAGCAGCAGGTGCCGGACGCCGTGCCCGGTGACCAGCCGGCGGGCCACCAGCCCGCCCAGCAGGCCGGTGCCGCCGGTGAGCAGCACCGTGCCGTCCGGGTCCCACGTCTCGGGCATGGTGAGCACCACCTTGCCGACGTGCCGGGCCTGGCTGACGTAGCGGAACGCGTCCGGGGCCTGCCGGACGTCCCAGGCGCGCACCGGCAGCGGGCGCAACGCGCCGGTGGCGAACAGCGCCAGCAGCTCGGTGAGCATCCGCTGGATCTCGTCCGGCTCGACCTGCGTCAGGTCGTACGCCTGGTAGTCGACGCCGGGGTGGTCGGCGGCGACCCGGGCCGGGTCGCGCAGGTCGGTCTTGCCCATCTCCAGGAACCGGCCGCCGCGCGGCAGTAGCCGCAGCGACGCGTCGACGAACTCGCGGGCCAGCGAGTCGAGCACCACGTCCACGCCCCGGCCGCCGGTGGCGTCGAGGAAGCGTGCCTCGAAGTCGAGCGTCCGGGACGACGCCAGGTGGTCGGCGGGCACGCCCAGCTCCCGCAGCGCGGGCCACTTGCCTTCGCTGGCGGTGGCGAAGACGTCCGCGCCGAGGTGGCGGGCGATCTGCACCGCCGCCATGCCGACGCCGCCGGCGCCGGCGTGCACCAGCACGGACTCCCCGGCCCGCAGCCGGCCCAGCCCGACCAGCCCGCGCCAGGCGGTGAGGAACACCACCGGCACGGTCGCGGCCTGCGCGAACGTCCAGCCGTCCGGCATCGGCGCGAGCAGTCGCCGGTCGGTGACCGCGACCGGGCCGAAGCAGCCGGTGAACACGCCGAGCACCCGGTCGCCGGGGCGCAGGTCGGTGACCGCGGCGCCGACCTCGGCGACGACGCCGGCGGCCTCCCCGCCGGGCGGGCCGGGATCGCCCGGGTAGAGGCCGAGCGCGTTGAGCACGTCGCGGAAGTTCAGGCCGGCGGCGCGGACCCGGACCCGCACGTCGTACGGGCCGAGCGGCGCGTCGGCCGCGTCGGTGGGCACCAGCGCCAGGTGGTCGAGGCTGCCCCGGCGGGGCACGTCCAGCCGCCAGGCGGTCGCGTCGGCGGGCGGGGCGAGCGTCGGCGCGTCGGCGCGTCGGGCCAGCCGGGGCGCGTACGCGCCGCCGTCGCGCAGCGCCACCTGCGGCTCGTCGGCGGCGAGCACGGCGGTCAGGGTGGCCGCGTCGGGCTCGGTGTCGGCGTCGAGCAGCACGAACCGGTCCGGATTCTCGGACTGGGCGGAGCGGACCAGGCCCCACGCGGCGGCGGCGGCCGGGTCGTCGACCTCACCGGGCCCGTGCACGCCGACCGCGCCGCGGGTGAGCAGCACCAGCCGGGTCTCGGCCCAGCGCGGCTCGGCCAGCCAGCGCTGCACCAGCGCGAGCGCGTCCCCGGCGAGCCGTCGCGCCCGGTCCGGGGCGGCGGGGTCGGTGCGGGTCATCGTCCGGTGCGCGCCGGTCCCGGCGGTGAGCGGCGCGAGCACCGCGTCCGGCGACGTGGCACCGGCGTCGATCGCCGCGGCCAGCGCGGACAGGTCGGCGTGGCGCGACAGGTCGGCCGGGTCGGGCAGGTCGGTCCCGGAGGCCGGGCCGGCCGGGTCGACAGTCGACACGTGCGCGGCCGGGTCGGCGGGGTCGGTGGTCGGGGCGGCGAGCACGGCGATCCGGGCCGGGGTCGGCGCGGTGGGCGTCGGCAGCGGCTGCCAGGTGAGGTGGAACAGCGCGTCGGTGACCGCGTCGTCGCGGGCGCCCAGCTCGGCGCGGGAGATCGGGCGCATGGCCAGCGACGCCGCCTCGACCACCGACGCGCCGGCCGGGTCGGTGGCGGACAGCGCGAACGCGTGCGGGCCGACCCGCCGCAGCCGGACCCGCAGCGTGGTGGCGCCGGTGGCGTGCACGGTGAGCCCGTTCCAGGCGAACGGCAGCAGGATCTTCTCGCCGCCGGCGTCGGCGAGACCACCGAAGTGCGCGGCGTGCAGCGCGGCGTCGAGCAGCGCCGGGTGCAGCGCGTACCGGTCGGCGTCGGCGCGCGGGCCGGCCGGCAGCTCCACCTCGGCGTACACCTCGTCGTCGCCGGTCCGGACCGCGCGCAGGCCCTGGAACGCCGGGCCGTAGCCGTACCCCTCGTCGACCAGGCGGTCGTAGAAGCCGGTCAGGTCGACGGCGTGGGCGTCCGGCGGCGGCCCGGCCGGCGTCGCCGGGGTGGCTTCGGCGGCGGAGAGCGTGCCGCTGCCGTGCCGGGTCCACGGCGCGTCGGGCGGGCCGGCGGCGGGCCGGGAGTGCACGGTGACCGGGCGGCGGCCGTCGTCGGCGGGCGGACCGACCGCGACCTGCACCTGGGTGGCCGCGTCCTCGGGCAACGTGAGCGGCGCCTCGATGACCAGCTCGTCGAGGGCGGGGCAGCCGACCTCGTCGCCGGCACGCAGGCACAGCTCGACCAGCCCGGTGCCGGGCACCAGCACCCGGCCGGCGACCCGGTGGTCGGCCAGCCAGGGCTGCTCGGCGACCGCGAGCCGGCCGGTGAACAGGTGCCCCCGTCCGTCGGCCAGTGGCACCGACGCGCCGAGCAGCGGATGCCCGACGGCGGCCAGCCCGGCCGCGCCGACGTCGGCGGCGCCGGTGACCGGGCGGGGCCAGTAGCGGCGGTGCGCGAACGCGTAGGTGGGCAGGTCGACCCGGCGTCCGCCGGCCAGCACCGGCTGCCAGTCGACGGGTACGCCGCGCACGTGCAGCGCGGCCACGGAGAGCAGGAACCGGGCCCGGTCGCCCCGGCCGCGCTGCACCGAGCCGACCACCACCGCCGGGTGCTCGTGCTCCTGGCGCGTCTGCTCGATGCCCGGCGTGAGCACCGGGTGCGGGCTGCACTCGACGTACGTGTGGTGGCCCTCGGCGGTCAGCGCGCGTACCGCGTCCGCCAGTTCGACCGGCTGGCGCAGGTTGCGGTACCAGTAGTCGGCGTCCATCTCCTCGCCGCCGAGCCAGCACAGGTCGGTGGTGGAGTAGATCGGCACCGCCGCCGGTCCGGGCGTGACGCCGGCGACCGCCTCGGCCAGCTCGGCGCGGATCCGCTCCACCTGCGCGGAGTGGGAGGCGTAGTCGATCGCGAGGCGGCGCAGCCGTACCCGGTCGGCGTCCAGCTCGGCGGCGAACGCGTCCACCGCGTCCGGTTCGCCGGAGACCACCACGTTCGCCGGCCCGTTGACCGCGCCCACGGCCAGCCGGTCGCCGTACCGGGCGACCCGCTCGCGGACCACCTCGACCGGGAGCGGCACGGCGGCCATCACCCCGGCGCCGGCCAGCTTGCGCAGCGCGCGGGCGCGCAGCGCCACCAGCCGGGCGGCGTCGGTCAGCGACAGCACGCCGGCCACGCAGGCGGCGGCGATCTCGCCCTGCGAGTGGCCGACCACGGCGGCGGGCTGCACGCCGTACGAGCGCCACAGCTCGGCCAGCGACACCATCACCGCGAACAGCAGCGGCTGCACCACGTCCGCCCGTTCGAAGTCCGGGGTGCCGGGCGCCTGGCGCAGCAGGTCCCGCAGCGGATGGCCCAGCCAGGGCCGCAGCGCGGCGTCGCAGGCGGCCATCCGCTCGGCGAACACGGGCGCCTCGTCGAGCAGGTCCAGCGCCATGCCGGCCCACTGGGAGCCCTGGCCGGGGAAGACGAACACCAGCTTGCCGGTGGCGGTGACGTCGCCCCGTACCAGGTCGGTGGCGGGCTCGCCGGCGGCGAGCGCGTCCAGGCCGGCGGTGATCTCCGCCGGGCCGCCGACCAGCACGGCCCGGTGGCCGAAGCCGGCCCGGGTGGTGGCCAGCGACCAGGCCACGTCCAGCGGTCGCTGGTCGGGCCGGTCGGCGAGGTGGTCGCGCAGCCGGCGGGCCTGCCCGGCCAGCGCCTCCGGGGTACGCGCGGAGAGCAGCCACGGCAGCGCCACCGGCCCGGCCGGCGGCTCGGCGTCGACGGCCGGCTCGTCCGGCACGGCCTCGAGTACCACGTGGGCGTTGGTGCCGCTGATGCCGAACGAGGAGACGCCGGCGCGGGCCGGCCGGTCGGTACGCGGCCACGGCCGGGCCTCGGTGAGCAGGTCGACCGCGCCGGCCGCCCAGTCGACGCGGCTGGTGCGGTGCTCGGCGTGCAGCGTGCGGGGCAGTCGGCCGTGCCGCATGGCGAGGACGACCTTGAGCATCCCGGCGACGCCGGCCGCGGCCTGGGTGTGGCCGAGGTTGGACTTCACGGAGCCGAGCAGCAGCGGTGGGACGCCGTCGGGCCGGCGGCCGTAGGTGGCGAGGATCGCCTCGGCCTCGATCGGGTCGCCGAGCGGCGTGCCGGTGCCGTGCGCCTCGACCGCGTCCACGTCGGCCGGGTCGAGCCCGGCGGCGGCCAGCGCGGCCCGGATCACGCGTTCCTGGGACGGCCCGTTGGGGGCGGTGAGGCCGTTGGACGCGCCGTCGGAGTTGACCGCCGAGCCGCGCACCACGGCCAGCACCGGGTGGCCGCGTCGGCGGGCGTCGGAGAGCCGTTCCACCACCAGCACGCCGACGCCCTCGGACATGCCGAACCCGTCGGCGTCCTCGGCGAACGCCTTGCACCGGCCGTCCGGGGCGAGGCCGCGCTGGCGGCTGAACCCGGTCAGCCCGGCCGGGCCGGACAGCACCGACACGCCCCCGGCGAGCGCCAGGTCGCAGTCGCCCTGACGCAGCGCCTGCGCGGCCAGGTGCAGCGCCACCAGCGAGGCGGAGCAGGCGGTGTCCACGGTGACCGCCGGCCCTTCCAGCCCCAGCGCGTACGCGACCCGCCCGGAGAGCACGCTGGCGGCGGTGCCGGTGAGCAGGTGTCCCTCGTCGGCGACGGTCTCGCCGTCGTCGGCGGTGGCGCCGGGGGTGATCCGGTCGGCGTAGTCCTGGCCGTGGGTGCCGGCGAACACGCCGGTACGGCTGCCGCGCAGCGTGTCCGGGTCGATGCCGGCCCGTTCCAGCGCCTCCCAGGAGGTCTCCAGCAGCAGCCGGTGCTGCGGGTCCATGGCGAGCGCCTCGCGGGGGCTGATGCCGAAGAACGCGGCGTCGAAGTCGGCGAGCCCGGTGAGGAAGCCACCGGCGCGGGTGTAGGTGCGGCCGGGCGTGCCGGGCTCCGGGTCGTACAGGTCGGCAAGCGGCCAGCCCCGGTCGGTGGGCAGGTCGCCGATCACCTCGCCGCCGGCGTCGAGCAGCCGCCACAGCTCCTCGGGGGAGCCGATGCCGCCGGGGAACCGGCAGGCCATCGCGACGACCGCGACCGGCTCGTCCAGCGCGACGGTGGTGGCGTCGGCGACCTCGGTGGCGGCGGTGCCGAGCAGCCGGGCGTGCAGGTGCGCGGCGAGTAGTTCCGGGGTGGGGTGGTTGAACACGGCGTGCGGGGCGAGCCGGACGCCGGTGGCGGCGGAGAGCCGGTTGCTCAGCTCCACCGCCATCAGCGAGTCGAAGCCGAGTTCCTTGAACGGCCGGCGCGGTTCGACCTGGTCCGGCCCGGCGTGCCCGACGACCGTGGCGCAGCGGGCGCGGACCAGGTCGAGCAGGAGCGTGGCCCGTTCCGGCTCGCCGAGGCCGGCCAGGCGGTCGGCGAAGCCGGTTCCGGTGCTGGTGCCGGGCTCGGCGACGACGGCCCGGCGCGGGGCCGGCGGCAGCAGTGCCCGCAGCAGCGCCGGCACCTCCCCGGTGGCGCGCACGGCGGCCAGGTCCAGTCCGATCGGCACCAGCGTTGCCGGTTCGGCGCGCAGCGCGGCGTCGAACAGCGCCAGCCCGGCGGCGGCGTCCAGCGGACGGGTGCCGGTGCGGGCGAGCCGGGCCAGGTCGGCGGCGGTGAGTCGGCCGGCCATCCCGTCGGTCTCGGCCCACAGGCCCCAGGCGAGCGCGGTGCCGGGCAGCCCGTGGGCGCGGCGGTGCGCGGCGAGCGCGTCGAGGAACGCGTTGCCGGCGGCGTAGTTGCCCTGGCCGGGGCTGCCGAACGTGGCCGAGGCGGAGGAGAACAGCACGAACGCGGCCAGGTCGAGGCCGGCGGTCAGCTCGTGCAGGTGCCAGGCGCCGTGCACCTTGGCCCGCAGGGCGCCGGCCCAGCGGTCCGGGTCGAGGTCGGTGAGCAGCGCGTCGTCGGTGGCGCCGGCGGCGTGCACCACGGCCACCAGCCGGTCGGCGAGCGGGGCCAGCACGGCGGCGAGCGCGTCCCGGTCGGCCACGTCGGCGGCGACCACCCGGACGTCGACGCCGGTCGCCGCCAGCTCGTCGGCCCAGGGGGCGGGCCGGCCGGTGCGGCTGAGCAGCACCAGCTCCCGCACGTCGTACGCCTGCGCGAGGTGGACCGCGACATGCCGGCCGAGGCCGCCGGTGCCGCCGGTGAGCAGCACCGCGCCGCCGGCCAGCGCGGGCCGCGCGGCGGCGTCGGGCTCGGTGGCCGGGCGGAGCCGGGGCAGCAACGCACGGCCGTCGCGGACCGCGACCTCGGATTCGTCGTCGGCGGCGGCCAGCGCGGCGCGGACGGTGGTGTCGTCGACGGTGTCCAGGTGCAGCAGCAGGAACCGGTCGGGGTGCTCGGCGCGGGCCACCCGGAGCAGGCCGGCGGCCGGGGCGTGCGCCGGGTCGCCGTCGCGCACCGCCACCGCGAGCCGGGTGTCGACGGCGCGCGGGTCGTCGAGCCAGCGGTGCAGCACGCCGAGCAGCTCCAGGCCGATCGCGTCGGCGCGCTGCGCGACGGTGCTGTCCGGGTCGCCGTCGGGCAGGCGCAGCACCAGCACCGGCGGCAGCGGTCCGGTCGGCGGGACGGCGTCGGCGAGCGTCCAGGTGGGCACCGGGCCGGTCGGGGCGGGCAGCCAGTCCACCGTGTACAGGCCGGCCGGGCCGGTCTCCGGCGCCGGGGCGGCGGCGGACGGCAGCGTCACGGCGCGCAGCGCGATCCGGTCGACGTCGAGCACCGGCCGGCCGGCGTCGTCGACGGCGTCGAGCGTGACCGCGTCCGCGCCGGCCGGGGCAAGACTGACCCGCAGCGCGTACGCGCCGGTGGCGTGCCGGCGCACGCCGGTCCAGTCGGTGGGCACGATCCGCTCCCCCGGCCCGGCCGGCGGGGCGAACCCGGCCAGCGGAAGCAGGTCCAGCGCGGCGTCGAGCACGTCCGGGTGCACGCCGTACCGCTCGGCGTCCGGGTCGGCGGCGTCGTCGGGCAGCCGTACGTCGAGGTGCAGCCGGTCCCCGGCGGTCCAGGCGGCCCGCAGCAGCGGATGCGCCGCCTCGACCGGGCGGGCGCCGGCCGGCGGCCAGGCCGGGGCCGGTACGCCGGGCGCGGTGAGCGGGTCGGCCGGGGCGAGCACCGCGTCGGCGACCGCCCGCCACGGCTCGTGCTCGCCGGCGCGGACGTGGCAGCGGGCGGCGCGTCGGCCGGCGGCGTCCGGGCCGGCGACGTCGAACTGGAGGTCGACCGCGAGGCCGGCGGGCAGCGGCGCCGGTTCCGGCATCCGCAGGTCGGCCAGGACCGGGGTGTCGAGTCGTTCGCCGAGGTGGCCGAGCGCGTCGAGCAGCACGGTGGCGGGCAGCAGCGGCGCGGCGCCGTCCGGGGTGGCCGGCCGGGTGGCGGTGAACCGGCCGGTGGCGAGCACCTGGCCGGTGCCGGCGACCGGTAGCACGGCGGCGAGCAGCGGGTGCCCGGCGTCGCCGGTGGGTGCGCCGGGGGTGGCGGGCAGCCAGTAGTGCCGGTGCCGGAACGCGTAGGTGGGCAGCGCGACGGGCGGGTGCGGGCCGGGGCCGGCCAGCGCGGCCCGGTCCACCGGCACGCCGCGCACGTGCAGCCGGGCGGCGGCGGTGAGCAGCGCCGCCGGTTCGGGTGTGCCGGCCCGCAGCGTGGGCACGAACGCCAGGTCGTCGCCCGCGTCGGCGAGGCACTCGGCGGCCAGCGCGGCGAGCACGCCGCCGGGGCCGATCTCCAGGAACGTGGTGGCGCCTTCGGCGTGCAGGGCGCGGACGCCGTCGGCGAAGCGCACGGTGTCGCGGACGTGCGCCACCCAGTGCTCGGGCGAGGTGAGCCGGGCCGCGTCGACCGGCGCACCGGTCAACGTGGACACCACCGGCAGTTGCGGCGCGCGGTAGGTCAGCCCGGCGGCGACCTCCCGGAACGCGTCCAGCATCGGCGTCATGCGCGGCGAGTGGAACGCGTGCGACACGCGCAGCCGGCTGGTGCGGCGGCCGGCGGCGCGCAGCGTGGCGGCGACCGCCTCGACCGCGTCGGCGTCGCCGGAGAGCACCACGGCGGTCGGCCCGTTCACGGCGGCCAGCCCGACCCGGTCGGTCAGGTGCGGCAGCACCTCGGTCTCGTCGGCCTCCACCGCGACCATCGCGCCGCCGGCCGGCAACGCCTGCATGAGCCGGCCCCGCGCGGCGACCAGCGCGGCGGCGTCGGCGAGCGTGAGCACGCCGGCCACGTGCGCGGCGGCGATCTCGCCGATCGAGTGGCCGAGCAGCAGGTCCGGGCGGACGCCCCAGGATTCGAGCAGCCGGTGCAGCGCCACCTCGACGGCGAACAGCGCCGGCTGGGTGTAGCGGGTCTCGTGCAGCAGCGCGGCCCGCGTGTCGCCGTCCGGGGCGAGGACCACGTCGGCGACCGACTGCCCGGTGACGTGCCGGTCCAGTTCGGCGCAGGCGGCGTCGAACGCCTCCGCGTAGACCGGGTACGCCGCGCGCAGCTCCCGGCCCATGCCGGCGCGTTGCCCGCCCTGCCCGCCGAAGAGGACGGCGAGCCGGCCGTCGGAGACCCGGCCGGTGAGCACGCCGGCCGGGTCGGTGTCGCCACGGCTCAGCGCCGTCAGCGCGGCGCGGGCGTCGGCCGGGTCGCCGACCAGCAGCGCCGCCCGGTGGTCCAGCGCCGCCCGCGTGGTGGCCAGCGCGTACGCCACGTCGGCCGGGTCGGCGTCGATCCGGTCGAGCCGGCTCAGCAGCCGGGCCGCCTGGTCCCGCAGGCCCTCGCGGCTGGCCGCGGAGAGCAGCCACGGCACGACGCCGGCCGGGTGCTGCCGGGTGACCGGCGGCGGGGTGGGCGTGGCGGGGGCCGCCTCGACGACGACGTGGGCGTTGGTGCCGCTGATGCCGAACGAGGAGATCCCGGCGCGGCGGGGCCGGTCCACGTCGGGCCACGGCCGGGCGTCGGTGAGCAGCTCGACCGCGCCGGCCGACCAGTCGACCTCGCGGGTCGGCGCGTCGACGTGCAGCGTGCGCGGCAGCGTGCCGTGGTGCAGCGCGAGCACCATCTTCATCACCCCGGCCGCGCCGGCCGCCGCCTGGGTGTGCCCGAGGTTCGACTTGAGCGAGCCGAGCAGCAGCGGACGGTCCGCCGGCCGGCCCTGCCCGTACGTGGCGAGCAGCGCCTGCGCCTCGATCGGGTCGCCGAGCCGGGTGCCGGTGCCGTGCGCCTCGACGGCGTCCACGTCGCCCGGTCCGAGGCCGGCGGTGGCCAGCGCCCGCCGGATGACCCGTTCCTGGGCCGGCCCGTTCGGGGCGGTGAGCCCGTTGGACGCCCCGTCCTGGTTGACCGCGCTGGCGCGCAGCAGCGCCAGCACCGGGTGGCCGTGGCGGCGGGCGTCGCTGAGCCGTTCCAGCAGCAGCACGGCGGCGCCCTCGGACCAGCCGGTGCCGTCGGCGGCCTCGGCGAACGCCTTGCACCGGCCGTCCGGCGCGAGTCCGCGTTGGCGGCTGAACTCGACGAACGCCTGCGGGGTGCCCATCACCGCGACGCCGCCGGCCACCGCGAGCGCGCAGTCCCCGGCGCGCAGCGCCTGCGCGGCCAGGTGCAGCGCGACGAGCGACGACGAGCAGGCGGTGTCCACGGTCACCGCGGGCCCTTCCAGGCCCAGCGCGTACGCGACCCGCCCGGAGACCACGCTGCCGGCGGTGCCGACGCCGAGGTAGCCCTCGGTGCCGGGGGGCGCCTGGCCGACGTTGGCCGCGTAGTCGTGGTGCATCACGCCGGTGAACACGCCGGTGGCGCTGCCGCGCAGCCCGGTCGGGTCGATCCCGGCGCGCTCGAACAGCTCCCAGGACGTCTCCAGCAGCAGTCGCTGCTGCGGGTCCATGGCGAGCGCCTCGCGCGGGCTGATCGCGAACAGGGTGGCGTCGAAGTCCCCGGCGCCGGCCAGGAACCCGCCCACCCGCACGTACGAGGTGCCGGCCCGGTCGGGGTCGTCGGCGAACAGGTGCGCCAGGTCCCAGCCCCGGTCGGTGGGGAACCCGGTGAGCCCCTCGCCGCCGGATTCGAGCAGTTCCCACAACTCGTCGGGGCCGGTGACGCCGCCGGGCAGCCGGCAGGCCATGGCGACGATCGCCACCGGGTCGTCGGCGGCGACCGGGCCGGTCCCGGCGGCGGCGTCCGCGGCGCGGGCGGCGGGGCCGGTCGGGCCGGCGCCGCGCAGCAGCGTGGCCAGGTGCCGGGTGAGCGCGGCGGGTGTCGGGTGGTCGAACGCGGCGGTGGCGGAGAGCCGGGCGCCGGTGGCCCGGTTCAGCCGGTCGCGCAGCGCGACCGCGCGGACCGAGGTGAACCCGAGTTCGGTGAACGCCCGGCCGGGCCGGACCGCGCCCGCGCCGGGCAGCCCGGCGACCTCCGCGGTGGCGGCACGGACCAGGTCGGCCAGGAGGCGGTCGCCGTCGGCGGTGGTGAGCGCCGCGAACCGGCGGCGCAGCGTGTCCGCGTCGTCGTCGGGCCGGGTCGGGCCGCGCCAGGCCGGGTGGGCGGCCACCCGCTCGGCCGGGCCGGCCACCAGCACCAGGTCGTCGCCGTCGTGCGCGACGTCGAACGCGGCGGTCTCGGCCCACGCCGGTCCGGTCACCCCGATCAGCCGGGCCGGCAGTCCGGCCGCGTGCCGCCGGGCGACGAGCGCGTGCAGCGCGGCGACCGCGCCCGCCGCCGGTTCCCGTCCGGCGGCGCCGAGCAGCACGCCGGCGGGGACCAGCACGGTGTACGCGGTGGCGGCGGCGTGCCGGGTGTCCCGGTCCAGCCGGCCGGCCAGGTCGAGCAGCCGGGCGCTCCGGTCGTGGTCGGTCAGGTCGGCGTCGCGGACCCGCAGCACGGCCGCCCCGACCGGTTCCCCGTCCCGGGTCGCGAGGTCGGTGGTGGGGCCGTCGACCGGCAGCAGCCGCAGCGACCGGGCACCGTACGCGCCGGTCAGGTGTCGGGCCAGCGCCGCCCGCTCGGCGGTGTCCGCGCCGGCCAGCACCGCCGGCACGGCCGGGTCGAGCACCGTGGCGGCGTGTTCCGGGGCCGGCGCGGCGGCCGGCGCGGGCGCCGCGTACCGGGCGGCGCCGGCGCGCAGCGCGACCTGGGCGGCGCCGGCGTCCACCACGGACGGCAGCAACGCCGCCGAGGCGGGATCGGCGTCGACGAGCACGATCCGGTCCGGCCGGGCGGCCTGCCGACAGCGCGCCTGCGCCCAGGCGACGGCGGCGGCCGGGACCAGGTCGGGGTCGTCGGGCGTGTCGGCGGTGGACGCGTCCACCGCGCCGCTGGTCAGCACCACCACCCGGGCGGTCGCGTAGCGCGCGTCGTCGAGCCAGCCGGGCAGCGCCGCCGGGTCGACGCCGGCCAGCACCAGCACGTCCGCGTCGGTGTCGGTGGAGTGGGCGCCGGTGTGGACGTCCTCGCCCTCGGCGGTCAGCGCGTCGGCGACCGCACCGGCGTGCGGCCCGACGACCGCCCAGCGCCGGCCGGGCGCGCGGTCGACAGGTGCCAGCGGACGCCAGGTGAGCCGGGTCAGCGCCTCGTGGTGCGTGCCGTTGACCGCGCGCAGCCGGGCCGGCGTCTCCGCCAGCAGCCGCCGGGTGACCTTCCCGGAGGCGGTCCGCGGCACCGCGTCGATCTCGTACAGCTCCTGCGGCACCTTGTGGTACGCGAGCCGCTCGCGGCAGGCGGCGTACGCGGCGGCCGGCGCGAAACCCTCCGGCGCGGGCACCACGTACGCGACCGGCACCTCGCCGAGCACCTCGTGCGGGCGGCCGGTGACCGCCACGTCGGCCACGCCGGGCACCGCGCGCAGCACGTCCTCCACCTCGACCGGGTGCACCTTCTCGCCGCCCCGGATGATCAGTTCCCGGTGCCGGCCGGTGACGAAGAGGTTCCCGTCGGCGTCGCTGCGGGCCAGGTCCCCGGTGCGGTACCAGCCGTCGCGCAGCGCCGCCGCGGTGGCCTCGGGCAGCCCGTGGTAGCCGAGCATGACGCCCGGGCCGCGGACCCACACCTCGCCCTCGTCACCGGTCGGCACGTCGCGGCCGGTGTCCGGGCTGACCAGGCGCACCTGCACGCCGTCCACGGCCCGGCCGCAGGAACCCTCGGCCCGGGGCTCGTCCGGCCGGGTCACCGCGATCGAGCCGCACGTCTCGGTGCTGCCGTACGCGTCGAGCAGCGGCGCGTCGAAGACCTCCTCGAACGCGCGGCGCAGCTCCCCGGTGGTGATCGCGCCGCCGACCAGGCACACCCGCAGCGCGGGCGCGCGGAACCCGTCGGCGCGGGCCGCGTCGACCAGGTGGTGGTACATGGCGGGCACGCCGGCCAGCACGGTCGCCTCGTCCTCGGCGACCGCGCGCAGCACGTCGGCGGCGGCGAAGCCGTCGACCAGGCGGGCGCTCGCGCCGACCGCGGTCACGCTCAGCACGCAGCCGATGTGGGAGAGACTGTGGAACAAGGGCAGCGGCCAGACCACCCGGTCGGCGGCGGTCAGGTCGGGCACCGGCACGTAGCAGGCGGCCACCGACCAGAGGCAGGTGCGCTGGGTGGAGAGCACGCCCTTGGGCCGGCCGGTGGTGCCGGAGGTGTAGAGCATCCAGGCGACCTCGTCCAGGCCGAGGTCGTCACGGGCGTCGGCGGCCGGCGCCGCGTCGACGAGCGCCGGCCAGGCCGTCGCCGGGTCCGGGTACGGCCCGTCGCCGGTCACCCAGATCCGCAGGTCGGGCCGGTCCGCGCGCAGCCGCAGGAACTGGTCGAGGTGCTGCGGGTCGGTGACCACCAGCACCGCGCCGGAGTCGTCGAGCAGGTGGGCCAGTTCGGCGTCCGTGCTGCGCGGGTTCAGCGGTACGCCGACCGCCGCGGCCCGGGTCACGGCCAGCCAGGTCTCCACCGTCTCCACCCGGTTGCCCAGGCAGAACGCGACCCGCTCGCCCCGGCCGACGCCCGCGTCGACCAGGTGGCCGGCCAGCCGGGCGGTGACCGCCTCCAGCGCGGCCCAGGACACCGCCCGGTCCGCGTCGCGGAACGCCACCTGGTCCGGCAGCCGGCCGGCGTGGGCCCGGAGCAGTTCGGGCAACGGCTGGACCAGGTCACTCCGAAGCATGTCAGCACATCCGTCCTTCGCCGTAACGGCCCAAGTCTGGCCAGCGGCCCGGCGGTGACCTACCCCTGTCGCCCCCTAACCGGACCCCGGTTCCCGGCCGCGTGCGGGCCCTCCGGCGGGCCGGCGCGGTGATGATGGGCACGCCCCGAGGACGCCGCGTACCACCGCCGACAGTCGAGGTGCCATGGAACGCTCCTGGTTGTTCGCCGACCTCGCCGTGCCCGGTGGGGGATGCGTCGACGCGCGGGCGGCCGAGCTGGTCGGCACGGTGCTGGCGGGGCTGGTGTCCGAGCTGCGCGCCGCCGACCCGGGCGGCTGCTGGTTCTTCGACCGGCTCGACTCCCCCGGCCCGACCCGGCTGCGGCTGGGCCTGCACGCCGGGCCCGCCGCGCTGGACCTGGCGCGGGACCGGCTCGGCCCGTCGGCCCGGCCGGCGCCCCCGGCGTACGCGGTGCGCGACCCGGCCCGGGGCGGACCGCTCGCCCACGCCGGCAGCGAGGTGGCGCTGGGCCTGCTCGGCGGTGAGCCGCCGTGGCTGGCCGGGTTGGAGCTGCCGCTCGCGGTGGCGCACCTGCGGCACCTGTGCGGGCTGTTGCCGGCCGGCGACCGGGCGGCCTTCCTGTTCCTGCACTGGCAGGACCGCAGTCGCGAGCTGACCGGGGCGCAGCGCCGGGACCTCGCCGCGCAGGCGCACGCCGGCGCCGACAAGATCGTGCTGGCCGCCGCCGACCTGCCGCTCGCCGACGACCCGGTGTCGGCGGCCTGGCGGCGCTACCTGGACCGGGTCACCGAGCTGGTGGCCGAGGACCATCCGGCCGCGCCGCGCGGTTTCCTGATCGCCGAACACGCCCAGCTCAGCCACCGTCGCTGGGGCATCGACCCGGCCGTCGACTCGCTGGCCGCGCTGGCGTTGCGGCTGGCCGGGCACACCGTCGCCGCACCACAGGGGAGAGTCGGATGACCGTCGTGGAACGGGTCGACGTGGCACTGGGCGACCGCGCGTACCCGGTGCTGGTGGGCCCGGGCGTGCGGCACCGACTGGCCGCGGAGGTGGCGCGGATCGGGGCCCGCCGGGTCGTGGTGGTGTCGGCCCGGCCGCCGGAGTGGACGCCCGACCCGGGCGTGGCGCACCGGGTGGTGCCGGCCCGCGACGGCGAGCACGACAAGACGCTGGCCACCGTGGAGGCGTTGTGCCGGGCGTTCGCCGAGTTCGGGTTGACCCGCGCCGACGCGGTGGTCTCCTGCGGCGGCGGCACCACCACCGACGTGGTCGGCCTGGCCGCCGGCCTCTACCACCGGGGCGTGGCGGTGCTCCACCTGCCGACGTCGCTGCTGGCCCAGGTGGACGCCAGCGTGGGCGGCAAGACGGCGGTGAACCTGCCGGAGGGCAAGAACCTGGTCGGCGTCTACTGGCAGCCGCGCGCGGTGCTCTGCGACACCGACTACCTGGGCACGCTGCCGGAGGTGGAGCGGCGCAACGGCTACGGCGAGATCGCCCGCGCGCACTTCATCGGCGCCGGCGACCTGCGCGGCCGGACGGTGACCGAGCAGATCACCGCGTGCGTGGCGCTCAAGGCCCGGGTGGTCGCCGCGGACGAGCGCGACGCCGGGCTGCGGCACATCCTCAACTACGGTCACACGCTCGGTCACGCGTTGGAGCGGGCCACCGACTTCCGGCTGCGGCACGGCGAGGCGGTCGGCGTGGGCACGGTGTTCGCCGGGCGGCTGGCCGGGCGGCTCGGTCGGATCACTCCCGCCCGGGTGGCCGAGCACCACGAGGTGGTGGCCGGCTACGGCCTGGAGACGGCCCTGCCGCCGGGGGTGACGCACGACGAGCTGATCGCGTTCATGCGCCGCGACAAGAAGTCCACCGCCGGCCTGACCTTCGTGCTGGACGGCGCGAGCGGCCCGGAACTGGTCGCCGACGTGCCAGAGACCGAGGTCCGCGCCGCCCTGGCCGAGATGTAGGCGGTACGGGACTCAGGGGCGATCCGCGACGTAGGTAGGTCGAGGCCAGGCACTCGGGCGTGTCGGCGACGAGGAAGGAGATTACTCAAGGGCAATATGACCGCTGGTCATAATTATGACCTGAAGGCATATCGTTCGTCGCTGACATCTCCTGGTGGCCCTCACGCACCGTGACACTCGGGTGGACCGCGCCAACCCTCACCATCGCCGGGTCGTGCCTCAGCGCACCGCCGGGCAGTGCGTCAACAGCTCCTCAGGCTTGTGCGCGACCAGGTCGGGGCCGGCGGCCAGCAGCGCGGTCACGTCACCGCCGTGCCAGGTGGTGGCCACCGTGGTCACGCCGGCCTCCCGGCCGCTGGTCAGGTCCGTGATCGCGTCACCGACCATCATGGCCACGCCCGGCGGCATGTCGAGCAGTTCCAACGCGCGCAGCACGATGTCCGGCGCCGGCTTCGGCCGCGGCACCTCGTCCGAGCCGATCACGTGGTCGAAGAGCGCGAGCACGCCGAGCAGGTCCAGCAGGGACCGGGCGCGGGGACCGCTCTT
Organism: Micromonospora sp. NPDC049240; assembly: GCF_040647835.1. Taxonomy (NCBI): domain Bacteria; kingdom Bacillati; phylum Actinomycetota; class Actinomycetes; order Micromonosporales; family Micromonosporaceae; genus Micromonospora; species Micromonospora sp. NPDC049240. The sequence continues at coordinate 24,052 of NZ_JBEZCX010000021.1, read as the reverse complement.
GCCGGTGGCGACCGCCATCCGGACGCCGCGCTCGTGCAGCGCCTCCAGCGTCTCGCGGACGCCGGGGAACAGCGGCACCCGGTGCGCCAGCCGGTAGCTCTCCCGGACGAACGGCGCCTCCATCTCCAGCGGCAGCCCCATCAGCCGCATGATGTCCGGGAAGTACCGTCCCATGTGCTTGTTGTACTCCTCGAACGGCGCCGGTCCGCCGCCCACCACCTCGGCGTACGCGACGCTGAACGCCTCACGCATCACCGCCGAGCTGTCGACCACGACCCCGTCGAGGTCGAACACGACCGCGCGGATCGGACCCGTACGCCAGGCGAGGACGGTGGCGCCGACGGTCGACGGCGGCTGGCTCATGGCTGCTCCCGAAGGTGAGGTCGCCCGGTGGTTCTCACCGGTCGCGCGCTCCCGCCAGCGCGGGCACCGGCGGGGTGGGCCGGGCGCAGCGGTAGACGCGTTCGATGGCGTCGATGGTGCGGCGGGCGTCGGCGGCGGCCACGCCCCGGCTGGCCTCGTCGGCGAGCAGGCCGGGCAGCGCGTCGAGCTGCCGGTCGTACTCGGCGCCGATGGTCTCGGCGGCCAGCGGCAGCGCGACGGTCTCGCCGTCGCGGGTACGGGTCAGTTCCGGCGCGTCGACCCGGTTCGGGCTGAACCCGAACGTGCAGCGCAGCGTCGCCGAGCCGTGGGTGCCGTGCACGGAGATGGTGGTGCGGTCCGTCGCCTCGTGCGACGCCCAGCAGGCGTGCAGCGCGGCGGACGCGCCGTCGGCGGTGAGCAGGAACGCGCGGGCGGTGTCCTCGACGTCGCCGCGTCCACCGGGCCCGGCGGTGCCGCGCCAGGCGGCCTGGGCGGCGCCGTCGTTGACGAAGTCGTCGGAGACGCTGCCCACCGCGTGCGCGATCGGCGCCGGGCCGAGCAGCGGCAGCACCGTGTCGAGCAGGTGCCAGCCCAGGTCGACGAGCGCGCCGCCGCCGGAGAGGTCCCGCCGGGTGAACCAGCCGCCGGCGTCGGGCACGCCCCGGGCGCGTACCCAGGCGACGTCGACGTGCCGGACCGGTCCGAGGTCGACCACGGCCCGCAGCAGGGCCCGCACGTCGGCGCGGTAACGGGCGGCGCTGCCGGCCAGCAGCACCGCGCCACCGGCGCGTTCGGCGTCGGCCAGCTCGTCGGCCTCGGCGGAGGTGAGGCAGACCGGCTTCTCCAGGAACACCGGTACGCCCCGGCGCAGCAGCCGGGCCGCCACGGCGGCGTGCAGGTGGTTGGGGACCGCCACCACCACCAGGTCGGCGGCGTCGGTGGGTAGGTCGGCCACGTCGGCGTACGCGTCGGGCACGCCGTGCGCCGCGCGGGCCCGGTCTCGGGCGGCGGCGTCCGGGTCGACCACGGCGGTCACCGTGAACCGCTGGTGCGCGGCGAGCCGGGGCAGCCAGATCTGCCGCCCGGCCCAGCCGAGACCGGCCACCGCGACCCGGACGGTACGCCCCGGCGCGGCGGCCGGCTGCGGCCCGGTCATCCGGCCAGCACGTCGGCGAGCACGGCGGCGATCTGGTGCATCTGCTCCTCGGTGCCGAGCAGCGTGCGGTGGTGCAGCCAGACGCAGTCGGCGTGGATCTGCTCGACGTTCGGGCACCGCTCGGCGATCTGCTCGACGGTCTCGTCCGGCGCGCCGGCCAACCAGAAGCCGTCGCAGCGGTAGATGGCGCGGAACGCGACGAACGCCGGGATGCCCCGGGCGATCAGCTCGTCGACCACGACCCGGCGGCGTTCCGACGTGATGCCGGGGATCCGGAACATGGCCATGTAGTGCGGGTTGCGGTCACCGCGCGGGTCGCGTCCCTGCGGCACCACGCCGGGGATCTCGGCGAGCAGGCTAGCCAGCAGCGGCCAGCGCTGCTCGCGCACCGCGATCTGACCGTCCAGCCGGGACAGTTGGGCACGCAGCACGGCGGCGCTGAACTCGTTCATCCGGTAGTTCGAGCCGGTGGTGCGGTGCAGGTAGTCCCGGTCGGTGCGGGGCCGGCCGCAGCTGTGCACCAGGAACGCCTTCTCGTAGCTCTCCTCGTCGGGGAAGAGCACCGCGCCGCCCTCGCCGGCGGTCATCAGCTTGCCGTTCTGGAAGCTGAACGCGGCGACGGAGCCGAGTTCACCGACCCGCCTGCCCTGCCACTGCGCGCCGTGCGCGTGCGCGGCGTCCTGGAGCAACGCGACGCCGGCGTCGGAGGTGATCTTGTCGAGCGCGTCCATGTCGGCGAACTGCCCGGCCATGTGCACCGGCATCACCACGCGGGTCCGGTCGGTGATCGCGGCGGCCACCGCGTCCGGGTCGACACAGTAGGTGTCCAGGTCCACGTCGACCGGCACGGCCACCGCGCCGAGGCGCTGCGCGGCAAGCGACGACGAGATGAACGTGAAGGCCGGGACGATCACCTCGGTGCCCGGTCCGACGCCCAGGACCTCCAGCGCCACCTCCAGCGCGTGCGTGCCGTTGGTGACGGCCAGCGCGTGCGACGACCCGTGGTACGCGGCGAACTCGGCCTCGAACGTGTCGACCTCGTTGCCTCCGACACGCCACCACTGGCCCTGCTCCAGGGCCCGGATGAGGCCGGTCCGTTCCTCGTCGCCGAACTGCGGCCACTCGGGGAACTCCGGTGCCGACAGATCACTCATGATGTCCCACTCCCTGATCCAGATTGGAACGGCCCGGCAGGACGCTAACCGAGCCGGCACGGCGCTGACCTCCCCTAACGGCCCCTAGCCGCCCCTAACCGCCCCCTGCCGGCGGGGGTCCGCACCGGGGACGGGGTCGATACTCCGAGGACCTGTCGTCGTCCGATTCCGGTGAGGTGCAACGTGCCCGAGGTGCTCCTGCTCAACGGCCCGAACCTGGGCATCCTCGGCAAACGGGAACCGGAGATCTACGGCACCGACACGGTGGCGGACATCGAGCGGGCGGTCGGCGAGGAGGTCGCCGGACGGGGGTGGCGGGTCGTCGCGAGGCAGCACGACTGCGAGGGCGAGATGATCCGTACCATCCAGGACAGTTATGAGACGGTGGGCGCGATCGTGAACCCGGGAGCGTTGATGATCGCCGGTTGGAGCCTGCGCGACGCGCTGGCCAACTATCCCCATCCGTGGCTGGAGGTCCACCTGTCCAACGTGTGGGCCCGGGAGAGTTTCCGGCACGACTCGGTGCTCGCCCCGCTGGCCTCGGGGGTGATCGTGGGCCTCGGTGCGCTCGGCTACCGGCTGGCGGCCCGCGCGCTCGTCGCGACCGTGCCCTGACCGTCCACCCCGTCGCACCCGTACCGGTCGTCCGCCGCGGCGACCCGACCCCCGAGGAACCCCGTGACCGTCGCGATCATCGTTCTCACCATCCTGCTGGCCATCATCCTGATTCCGCTGGCCGTGCAGAAGCTCACCGGCAACGCGCAGATGCGCGAGCGGATGTCGCACCTCGGCGTCTCCGCCGGGCTGACCCGCGTCATCGGCCTGCTGGAGCTGGCCGGCGTCGCCGGGCTGCTGCTGGGCCTGAAGTTCTGGCAGCTCGGCGTGGTCGCCGCGGTGGCGATCACCGTGCTGCTGATCGCCGCCGTGGCCTACCACCTGCGCGCCAAGGACGACGGCAAGGTCATCATGGTGCCGCTGTTCTTCGCGTTCGCCTCGGCCGCGCTGGCGTTCCTGCACCTGCTGGCGCACTGAGGCCGGCGTGACGGGCGGGCCGGACGCCACGCTGCTGGGCGTCGACGTCGGGGGCACCAAGGTCGCGCTGCGCGCCGAGGCGGCCGGCCGGCCCGCGTACGAACGGATCGTCACCTGGCCGGCCGGCGCGGACCCGGCCGCCGACCTGGCCGTGCTGGCCGCCGAGGTGGCCGCGCTGCGCGCCGGCTTCGGCCCGGTCGACGCGGTCGGCGTGGCCATGCCGGCGACCGTCGACCGGGCCGGCGCGGTCGTGGCCTGGCCCGGCCGGCCGAGCTGGGTCGGCCTGGACCTGGCCGGCGCGCTGCGTGGCCTGTTCCCCGGCACCCCGACCGGGTACGCCGACGACGGCGACCTGGCGGCGCTGGCCGAGGCCCGGCACGCGGGCCGCGCCGACGTGCTCTATCTCGGGGTCGGCACCGGTGTCGGCGGCGGGATCGTGCTCGGCGGGCGCAACGCCCCGGCCGGCGCGTCCGCCGAGGTCGGGCACATGGTGGTCGACCTGGGTGGGGACCGGTGCGACTGTGGCCGGTCCGGCTGCCTCCAGGCGGTCGCGTCCGGGCCGGCCACGCTGCGCCGCGCCGCCCGGCTACGCGGCGGGCCGGTCGACCACCACCGGCTGCGCGCCGGGCTGGACGACGGCCGGCCGTGGGCGGTGGCGGCGATCGAGCCGGCCTGCGCCGCGCTGGCCGCCGCGGTGGTGAGCCTCGGCGAGCTGCTCGCCGCCGACCTGGCGATCGTCGGCGGCGGGTTCGCCACCGGCCTGCCCGGTTTCGTGCCGCTGGTCGGGCACCTCACCGTCGGCCGTCCGGGGCGGCCCGCCCCCCGCGTCGTCGCCGCCGCGCTCGGCGGGCTCTCCTCGCTGCACGGCGCGCTCCACCTCGCCCGCGACCTCGCGGGCGTCCCGGTCCCGCCCGGGACCGGGGCTCGACCAAGGGAGAACAGCCAATGATCAGGATCGGGGTCGTCGCCGGCAGCACCCGCCCGGGCCGCAAGGCCGACGCGGTGGCGCGCTGGGTGTGCGACATCGCCGCCGCGCGGGCGGACGTCGACGCGGAACTCGTCGACCTGGCGGACCATCCGCTGCCCCACTTCGCCGAGCCGCTGCCCCCGTCGATGGCGCCGTCGAGCCGTCCGGCGATCCGCCGGTGGGGCGCGGTCGTCGGCGCGCTGGACGCGTTCGTCTTCGTCACCCCGGAGTACAACCACTCGATCCCGGGCGTGCTCAAGGACGCGATCGACGTGCTCTACCAGGAGTGGCACCACAAGCCGGCCGGGCTGGTCGGCTACGGGGCGCACGGCGGCACCCGGGCCGCCGAGCACCTACGGCTGGTGCTCGGGCAGGTGTCGGTGCCGGTGGTCCGCTCCCAGGTGGCGCTCTCCCTGCACACCGACTTCGTGGCGTTCCGCGACTTCCGCCCCGGCCCGCACCAGCGGGAGGCGGTCGGCACCATGCTCGACGAGGTGGTGGCGTGGGCGGGCGCGCTGCGGACGCTGCGCCGCCCGCAACCGGTGCGATGATCGCGATCGGCGGCGCCACCCGCCTCTACGCGCTGCTCGGCGACCCGATCGCGCAGGTGCGCGCGCCCGGCCTGCTCAACCCGGTGCTGGCCCGGCGCGGCGCGGACGCGGTGCTGGTGCCGGTGCACGTGCCCGCCGCCGCGCTGCCGGAGGTGGTGGCCGGGCTGCGGCAGGTGGCCAACCTGCACGGCATGCTGGTGACCGTGCCGCACAAGGCGGCCCTGCTCGACCTCGCCGACCGGGCCACCGACCGGGCCCGGCGGGCCGGCAGCGTCAACGCGTTGCGCCGCGAGGCGGACGGCACCTGGTCGGCGGACACGTTCGACGGCGACGGGTTCGTCCGCGGACTGGTCGCGGCCGGACACGACCCGCGCGGCCGGCGGGTCTGCGTGGTGGGCGCCGGCGGCGCGGGCAGCGCCATCGCGGTGGCGCTGCTCGACGCCGGGGTGGCCGCGCTGCACCTGGCCGACACCGACCCGGCCCGGCTGGCCGCGCTCGGCGGGCGGCTGTCGGCCGCGTACCCCGGCCGGGTCGATGCGGCGTCCCGGCCGCGACTGGCCGACGCCGACCTCGCGGTCAACGCGACGCCGGTGGGGCTGCGCCCGACCGACCCGCCGCCGTTCCCGGTGTCGGAGCTGCCGGCGCGGGCGGTGGTCGCGGACATCATCATGACCCCGGCGGAGACGACGCTGCTGCGCGCCGCCCGCGACCGGGGCCTGTCCGCGCATCCCGGTGAGCCCATGCTGACCCACCAGATCGACGGCTACCTCGACTTCTTCGGCCTCTGAGTCACAGCGGCGCGAGACGCCTTTTGAGCAGGCAGAACTCGTTGCCCTCGGGGTCGGCGAGCACGTGCCAGGACTCCTCGCCGGTCTGGCCGACGTCGGCCGGACGGGCGCCGAGCTTCAGCAGGCGGTCGAGTTCGGCGTCCTGGTCGCGGTCGGTGGCGTTGACGTCGATGTGCAGCCGGGGTTTCGCCCGCTCCGGCTCGGCCGTGGGGCTGAGGATGATCGTCGGCTGCGGGCCGCCGAACCCGTCGCGCGGCCCGATCTCGATGCTCCCGTCGCCCTCGCGGTCGAGCACCACGAAGTCGAGGACCTCGCACCAGAACCGCGCCAGCGCCTCGGGGTCACGGCAGTCGAGCACGAGTTCGCTGATCCGACAGGCCATGATCGCAACCTACTCCCCCGCACCCGTCGCGGCCCGGTCGGACGCGCTGCGCAGCACGCAGAACTCGTTGCCCTCCGGGTCGGCGAGGACCGCCCAGCCGGAACCGTCCGGATTCCGGTGGTCGGCGACGAAGGTGGCGCCGAGCGCCAGCAGCCGGGCCACCTCCTCGTCGCGCGACGTCTCCGGACGCAGGCACAGATGAAGGCGGTTCTTGCCCCGCTTGGGCTCGGGCACCTGGTTGAAGTGCAGGACCGGACCCTCGGCCAGCAGCACCTGGGTCTCCGGGTCACCCGGCCGGGACTCCGGATGCAGCGGACGGCCGGTCACGTCGCTCCAGAACCGGGCCAGCGCGTAGGCGTCCGCACAGTCGATCGCCACGTTCTGGAGAACCGAAACCATGTGCGCCAGCCTTCCGCACGACCGCACCGGACTTCAACCCGTTTCCCCGGACGGGGGCGCGCTGTTCCTCGGCGAACTGCTGGCCGGGCCGCAACTGCTCGGGGTGATCTCCGTGGTGGGTGCCACCCTGGCCGGCCGCCGTCGACCCGGGATCAGTCGTCGCGGCCGGGCGCGGTCATGTCGCCCGTGCCCGGTGTGCCGTCGGCGAGCCCGTAGCGCAGATAGACGGTGCCCTTCCGGTTGGCGACCGGCGGTTCGAGGAGCGTGACGTTGGTGGGCACCGCGCCACCGTCGAACACCTTCTTGCCGACGCCCAGCACGATCGGGTGCACCCAGAGGTCGATCCGGTCGAACAGCTTCTCGCGCAGCAGCGTCTGCACCAGGTTCAGGCTGCCCACGACCTTCACGTGCTCGTGCCGGTCCCGGACCTCGCGTACCGCCGTCGCCAGGTCCGGGCCGAGCACCGTGGATCCCTGCCACGACAGGTCGGGCCGGCCACGGGAGGCCACGTACTTCGGGACGCGGTTGAACAGCGTGGCGATCTCGTTGTCCTCGCCGCCCTCCTGGTGCGGCCAGTAGGCGGCGAAGATGTCGTACGTCCGCCGGCCGAGCAACAGCGCGTCCGTGCCCTGGTACGCGGCCGTCACCTGCGCGCCGGTGGTCTCGTCCAGCAGCGGCGCCTGCCAGCCGCCGAACGGGAACCCCACCGGGTCCTCCTCCGGACCGCCCGGCGACTGCCCGACGAGGTCGAGGGTGGCGAACAACTCGATGTGGATCAGTCCCATGGCGCGTGCTCCGGTCGTCTGGTCATCTCGGTCGGGGAGGTAGACCGGTGCCCCTCGCCGAACTCATCGCTGCCGGTGACCGGGAAAGCGGCCGGTGGAACACCATGGCTGTCATACCGGGTCGGAGACAGCCATGGTGTTCCACCCACGGCGGATCTTGGGCGGGTTCCTGTACGCGGCGTCACGATCTCCGTGCGGCGGCCGGGTTACCGTCGCCCCGCTCCTCACCGATCTCGTGCCAAACCTGCTCGAACAGGTCGCGGGCGACCTCCCGCCGGCCGTGCTGATGGTGCAACTGCACGCCATCGTTGATGCGGGTGAGCGTGCCGTCGAAGGTCACCGGCTCAGGCTAGCTCCTCCCCTGCCCCATGGCCCGGGCCGCTGACCCGCGCCCAGCTCGGGTGGTCAACCACGTGATCGGCACCCCGCCGGGAACCAGGCGGGCGACCCGGACGACTATCCCTACATGGCGTGTGAGCAGTGGCGGGAGATCCTGTCGGCCGAGCTGGACGGTGAGGCGTCCCGGTCGGAGAGCGAGGCGGCCGAGGCGCACCTGGCCGGCTGCGCCGGCTGCCGGGGCTGGTTCGACTCCGCGGCGGCGGTCACCCGCCGGGCCCGTACCCAGCTCGCCCCGCAGGTGCCCGATCTGGTGGCGTCCGTGCTGGCCGCCGCGCCGCCGCCCCGGCCGAGCCGACGCCGGCGGGTGGCGCTCGGGCTCCGCGCGGCGCTCGGTCTGCTCGGCGCGGTGCAGTTGGTGCTGGGCCTGGCGCAGATCGGCCGGGAGGCGGTGGTCGCCCACGCGCACGCCTCCGGCCAGCACCTGTGGCACGAGTCGGCGGCGTGGAACGTGGCGGTGGGCGCCGGTTTCCTCTACGTGGCGGTGCGCCGGTCCACCCCGTCCGGCCTGTTGCCGATGCTCAGCGCGTTCGTCGCCACGCTGGTGCTGCTGTCGGTGAACGACCTGATCACCGGGCAGGTGGCGATGACCCGGCTGGTCAGTCACGGCTTCCTGCTGGTCGGCTGGGCGGTGATGCTGGTGCTGTCCCGGCCCTGGTGGCGTCCCGGGGACACGCCGCCCGGACGGGGTCGGTCGACCGGCTCGCGCTGGACGCTGCGTGCCGAGGAGCCGGCCGCGCCGACGCCGCTGCGGCTGGTGCCGCCCGGCCCGTACCCCGCGCAGGCCCGCGACCGCCGCGCCGCCTGACCCGCGAGCGGCCCGCCGTACCCCGCACCGGCCGGCGCGCGCCCGGCCGGTCACCCGGGCCGGCCGGCGCCACCGCGTTCGGCCTGTCGTCGCCCGGGTGGCTCAGCGGGCGCGGCGACCGCGGGTGTCCCCGGCCCAGGCGGCGACCAGGTCCTCGCGGGCGCGGGCGACCCGCGACCGGATGGTGCCGACCGGGCAGCCGCACACCTCGGCCGCCTCGGCGTAGGAGAGGCCGAGCACCTGGGTGGCGACGAACGCCTCCCGGCGGTCCGGGGCGAGCCCGGCGATGAGTCCGCGCAGCGCCACCCCGTCGTCCCCGCCGGCGGTCACCGCCCCGGCCGCCTCGGCGGCGGTCTGCCAGTCGGGCAGCGCGGCCACCCGGGGGCGGGCGGTCGCGGCCCGTACGTGGTCCACGGCCACCCGGCGGGCGATGGTGAAGATCCAGGTCCGGGCCGAGGAGCGGCCGGCGAACCCGGGCAGGCTGCGCAGCGCGCGCAGGAACGTCTCCTGGGCGAGGTCCTCGGCGTCGGCCGGCCCGGCCAGGTGGACCAGGAACCGCCACACCGGTCCCTGGAGCGCGCGGACGAACGCGGCGGCGGCCTGCTGGTCACCCCGGCCGGCCCGGTGCGCCCACCGGGTCACCTGATCGTCGTCGGCGTCCGGGCTCATCCCGAACCCATCCGCCGGCCCGGCCCGGTCATGCCGGACGGTACGGATGCGGGGCTCGCTCGGTTCATCCCTGGCGTCCTCTCCGTCACCTGGCCACCGACCGCGACGATCGGGGTGGCCCGATATTGGTCGGCCGGAGGACGGGAAAAGTTCCCGAGCGCCGGCGGTCAGTCGGCGAGGGAGACCGCGACCGGGCCGACCCGCAGGACGCCATCGGTCAGCGGGGCGCAGCGGACACCGCCCCGGCCGCGCAGCGCCTTCCATGTGCCGGGCGCGACCACCACGTCCAGCCAGGCGCACGGCGGTGCGGCCCGGTGCACCCGCAGGCTGACCGGCCCGTCGCCGGAGTCCAGCGTGAGCACCCGCCCGACCAGCTCGTCCACCGCGATGCCGCTGGTCAGCACGTTGCGCCGGAGCTGGGTGAGATCGGCGCCGGCCGGCAGCGACTCCTGCGCGATCAGCGTGACGCTGGCGGCGCGGTGCGCCGGCCGACCGAAGTAGCGGTCCCCCACGATGCCCAGCCCGGCGCGGAGCCGCACCTGGTCGACCAGCTCACCGGGCGGCGCCGGAGCCGGCCCGTCCGCCGGCCGGCCCACGTAGCGGTGCACCGGCGAGGCCAGCAACTGGACGATGTGCGGCACGGCGACGACCGCGCTCAGGAGGACTGCGGGGTGAGCAGGTAGTCGCCGTCGTCCGGGCTCCACCGCAGCTCCACCACGCCGTCGGTCGCAGCCGCCTTGCAGAACTGGAGGAAGCTGCGGTACCCGAGCTTCTTCTCGCTGAAGTCCGGCCGGGCGCGCCGGAGCTGGTCCTTCAGGCCGGAGAGCGCCACCGCGCCGCCCTCGCCGGCGAGGTCCGCCACCACGGCGCGGAGCAGCCCGAACGTGACCTCCCGGTCGCCCCGCTCGGGCAGTGACACCTCCGGGTCGCCCTTGGCCGGGCCGGCGGCCAACTCCACCACGTTCGACCCGGCCAGGTGCCGCAGCAGTTCCCCGAACGTGCGGAAGCCGTAGTTGGACTCGCTGAACGTCGGGTCCTTGCGGAGCAGCGCGCGTTTCAGGCCGGACGCGGTCACCTCGCCACCGCCGCTGCCCTGCATGCCGGCCACGGTCTGCACCAGCAGGACGGCGAGCGTGTCGACGTCGCGCGGCGACTCCTCCTCACCCGGCGCGGTCTCCACCACCGGTTCGGGCGGCGGCTCCGCCACCGTCGGCCCGCCCGACCGGTTCGGGCGCGCGCGGCGGGCGGCGGGCGGCGGCACGTCCACCCCTTCGAGGCGGTCGTAGTAGAGGAACTCGTCGCAGGCCGGCGGCAGCAACGCGGAGGTCGACTTCTCCACCCCGACGCCGATCACCCGCTTGTTCAGCTCCCGCAACTTGTGCACGAGCGGGGTGAAGTCGCTGTCCCCGGTGCAGATCACGAACGTCGAGATGTAGCCCCGCTCGAAGGCCAACTCGACCGCGTCCACGGCCATCTTGATGTCGGCGGCGTTCTTGCGGGAGAAGCCCATCCGCTGCGGGATCTCGATCAGCTCGACGTGCGACCGGGTCAGCATCCGCCGGTCCTCGTCGAAGTACGACCAGTCGGCGTACGCCCGGCGCACCACCACCCGGCCGCGTTCGGCCAGGGCGTCGGCGATCGGACGAAGGTCGAACGGCCGACCGCCGTGATGGTCTCGTACGCCCAGCGCCAGGTTCTCGTAGTCGAGGAACAGCGCGATTCGGTCTTCCTGATCCACGTCGGCCAGCCTAGCGGGGTCGGACCGGCGCGCCGGTCAGCGCCGCCGCTCGTCGCGGTAGATGATCTCCCGGCGGGCGACGCGCTGGATGGCGTAGCTGGCCACCAGGAGCGCCAGCGCGAGCACCACCTCGACCCCGGCGACCGTGCCGTTGGCGACGGTGAGGCCGAGCAGCAGCAGGATCAGCCCGACCACGGCCAGCAGGCCCGCCAGCAGCAGCCGCGTACGCCGCCGCGCCGACCGGCCCCCGCCGCCTGCGCTCACCCCGCCCGCCTCTCCCCCGGCTCCCCCGGTTCGAGCCTAGGTGCTGCCCGGCCCGCCGGTGGGGGATCCGGCATCGGCCGCCGGAAGCGCCGTCCGCGCTGCCGGCCGCCGACGGGAATCGGGATCGCCGCCGGAAACACCGTGGGGGCCGGCCGCCGTCGGCGGTCGGCCCCCACGGGACAGGGCGGATCAGTGCATCGGTACCGGCGTCGGGCGCTGCTCCTCGCCCGACTCGCCGTCCAGCAGGTGCGACGGCTCCCGCCGGCGCGGCAGGAAGGCGGCCGGGACGAAGGTGAGCACCGCCAGCCCGAAGGCGACCCAGAACGTGGTGGCGAACGAGTTGGCCGCGAAGTCGAGCCCGCGCTCGATCAGCGACGGCGGCACCGGGAACTGCTGCGCCAGCTCGGGCTGCTGCTGCACCGCGATGGCGAGCTGGGCCTCGGTGACCGGTGCGCCGGTGCCCGGATCGGTCACGCCGGGGATCGGCCGGGAGCCGTTCAGCTCGCTGGTGAGGATCACCGACATCGTCGCGGCGCCCACCGACCCGGCGATCTGCTGGAGGATGTTGACGAGCGTCGAGCCGCGGGCCACCTCGGCCGCGTTCAGCGTCTTCAGCGCCGAGGTCATGATCGGCATCATGGTGCCGCCCATGCCGAGGCCCATCACGAACAGCGAGCCGCAGAGCAGCAGGTAGGACGTGTCGGTGCCGACCTGGGTGAAGGTGAAGAACCCGGCCGCGATGAGCACCAGCGAGAAGGGCGCCGTCCGGCCGATCGGCACCCGGTCGGCGAGCATGCCACCGATCGGCATGGTGAGCATCGCGCCGATGCCCTGCGGTGCCATCAGCAGGCCGGCGTTGAGCGTGCTCTCGCCCCGGATCTGGAGGAAGTAGCTCGGGAACAGCAGGCCCGCGCCCATGAACGCGATGATGAAGACGACCAGGGTCAGCGCGGCGATGGTCAGGTTGCGGTTGCGGAACAGCCGCAGGTCGAGCAGCGGGTGCTGGGGCCGGAACGAGTAGCGGACGAACGCGACCACGAGCGCGGCGCCGGCCGCCATGGGCAGCCAGACCTCGGGATCGGTGACCGTGCCGGCCTCCGGCAGCGAGGAGACGCCGTAGAGGAACAGGGCCAGGCCCGGCGAGAGCATCAGCATGCCGAGGAAGTCGAAGGACTCCGAGGGCTCGGGGGCGTCCTTCGGCAGGGCGAGCTGGGCGTAGACGAGCGCGACCACGCCGATCGGCACGTTGATCAGGAAGATCCAGTGCCAGCTCGCGGTGTCGATCAGCCAGCCGCCGAGGATTGGGCCACCGATCGGGCCGAGCAGCATCGGGATGCCGAGCACCGCCATCAACCGGCCGATCCGGTGCGGACCCGCGGCCCGGGTCATGATCGTCATGCCGAGCGGCATGAGCATGCCGCCGCCGAGGCCCTGGACCACCCGCCAGGCGATCAGCTCGCCGATGGAGTCGGCGGTGGCGCAGAGCCCGGAGCCGATGGTGAACAGCGCCAGCGCCACCATGTAGAGCCGTTTGGTGCCGAACCGGTCCGCGGCCCAGCCGCTGAGCGGGATCACCGTGGCAAGGGCGAGGGTGTAGGCGGTCATGGTCCAGGCGACGCGCGCGTAGGAGGCGTCGAACTCGCGCTGGAACGTGGGGATGGCCACGCTGACGACGGTCACGTCGAGGATCGACATGACGGCGCCGAGCACGACGACACCGGCCACCTTGAGCACCGCGGCGTCGAGTTTGTTCGATGTCGCTACGGATTGCTGGGTCACAGACAGTCTCCTGGTTCCGGTTCGGCTCGATGCGGTGGCGATGCCGCGCGCCGTGGGGCTCGCGGGCGGACGTGCGGTGGGCGACGCCCGGCACGGAAGCCTAGTCACGGAGTGCGACATCGTGCGGCCGGTTTTGCCAAGAGGCGAACGGCCGTGCTTCCGGACACCCGCCCGTCACCCAGGACGCCGTCCGGGTTCCGCCCTCTCGCTGCCGAGAAGCCGCACCGTAACCACCCCTACGCCCGGATTCGTCGCCCGCGTCGACGCCCTTCCACCGGTCCGGGACCCGTCCATCACCGTGACGAACGTCATGTTTACGGCGCGGCGTCGATGCGGATCCGATGTCGGAGTTCCGACGCCGGGACAGCGGCGTGCCACCTTGCCGGCTGCGGCACCGGCACACCGGGCCGCTCCCGCGGGGCCGGTGCGCGGTGCCGGCGCTCCACTGTCGACGGCCGCGTCACGCCGGGGACAGGTCCGCCATCAGGGCGATCTCGGCCGTGCGGGAGCGGTCGATGCGGGTGGCGAGGTCGCGTACCCGTTCACTGGTGCCGGCCGTGACCTGGGCGTGGGCCAGCGCGGCGGCGGTGCGCTGGTGCCGGGTGAGCACGTCGAGCAGCACCCGGTCGACGTCGGCGGCCCGGGCGGCCCGCAGCCGGGTCAGCCCGGCGGCGGCGTCGCTGTGCCCGGAGTGGTCGTGCCGCGTGGCGGCGGCCACGGCCGACGGGCCGGCCTCGCGCAGCCAGCGGCGCATGGTGGCCAGCTCGTCGGTCTCGGTGGCCCGGATCGCGGCGATCAACGTCCGCACCCGCGGGTCGGTGGCCCGGTCGAGGCCGACGCCGACGATCTCCAGCGTCTGCCCGGTGTGCGCCACCATCATGGCCAGGAAGAGCGCGTCGATGCCGCTGGCAGTGTCGTCGACGACCGGCGCGGGCCGGGATGCCACGGGCGCCACCGCCCCACCACCACACCCGCCCACACCGAGCACCCCGACCAGCACCACCACCATCACCACACCTCGACGCATCCATTCCTCCAATCGAGACGCCCTCTCCCCCCACCCCGCTGATTCACGGGAAGGGTGGCCATTTCGCGGGGCATGGCCACTCTTTCCGAGAAGGTGCGAGCCGGGAGCGGGGTGGGGGTGAGCGGGGTCAGAGCTGCTGCCAGAGGGCGGGGACGTTGGGGGGTTCCCAGCCGGCGATCGCGGTGTGCGCCTGGCGGCAGCGGTAGCTGCGGCCGTCGTAGGTGACCGTGTCGCCGACCTGGTACGCGCGGCCGGCGGTCCACGTGCCGCCCGGCACCGGCGAGCCGGTCGGGGCGGGCGTGGGCGACGGGGTCGCGGTGCGGGTCGGCGAGGGGGTCGGCGACGGGGTGGGGGTCGGATTGCCGCCCCCGCCGCCGATCTGGAGGTCCACGCAGGCGTAGAACGCGTTCGCGGTGTCGGCGATGTTCCAGACCGCGAGCAGCTTCTGCCGGCCGGAGAAGCCGCCCAGGTTGACGGTGTGCGACACGGTGGCGTCGGGTTGCCGGCCACCGCCGTCGACCACCGCGACCCGGGTGTTGCCGATCCAGTACTCCCAGTTGGCGGTGGCGTGCCGGGCGGTGTTGACCCAGGTGAACGTGGCGGTGCTGCCGACCGTGGTGGCCGGCCAGTTGCGGCTGTCGTCGTTGAGCACCGCGAACTGGGCGATGCCGGCGTGGCAGCTCTTCAGGCCCTTGGGCCCCTCGACGCTCTGCGGCTCGTAACGGATCTGGCCGCAGTCGGGCACCCGGTTCTGCGCGCAGAGCGCCTGCCGGCTGGGCGGCGAGGAGACGTAGCCGTGGGCCTGGGCGGGCGCGGCGAGCGCCAGGGCCGCGGTGACGGCACCGGCGCTGAGCAGCGGAAGTGTGATTCTTCGGCGCATCGTGGCAACTCCTTCGGGGGAACGGGAGATGTCACGAACATAAATTAAACCTTGTTAACAGTAAAGACTCCTATCTATAAATTAAGCCTTGAGCCGAGCGCGCCACGCGTGGAATTCTGATCAGCGCGCGGAGCCGATCGTCGTCCCTGGGCACCCGGACGCCGGCAGGCATCCGGGAGGACGGCGGCACCGATCCGGGAGAACCCGCCTCTCGAAGGACACCCGCATGAGGAGATCCCTGCCCCGCCCACGCCGGTGGACCGCGTACGCGGCGAGCCTGCTGCTCGTCACCACCGCGCTCGCCACCGTCGGACCACCCGCCGCCGAGGCCGCCGCCGACCCGGTCGCGGTGACCGTGAACGCCCGCGCCGGGCTGGCCACCGTGCCGGACACCGCGCTCGGCGTCAACCACGCCATCTGGGACGCGAAGCTCGGCAGCCCCGAGACGTCCGACCTGCTCAAGGCCGCCGGCGTGCGGATGCTGCGCTACCCCGGCGGCTCGTACGCCGACATCTACCACTGGAAGACGCACACCGCGCCCGGCGGCTACGTCGCGCCGGACACCGACTTCGACACGTTCATGGCGGCGGCCCGTCGGGTCGGCGCGCAACCGATGATCATCGCCAACTACGGCACCGGCACGCCGGCCGAGGCTGCCGACTGGGTGCGGTACGCCAACGTCACCAAGGGCTACGGCGCGAAGTGGTGGACCGTCGGCAACGAGAACTACGGCAACGGCCTCTACGGTTCTGCCTGGGAGGCCGACGACCACGCCGACAAGAGCGCCACCCAGTACGCCAAGCTGGTGATCGAGTACGCCGACGCGATGAAGGCGGTCGACCCGAGCGTCAAGGTCGGCGCGGTGCTCACCATGCCCGGCAACTGGCCGGACGGCATCACCGCTGGCGGCGACCCGGGCCCGTGGAACCGGACCGTGCTCTCGCTCGCCGGCCCGAAGATCGACTTCGTGGACGTGCACTGGTACCCGGGCGGCACCGCCGCCGAGTCGCTGACCCGGACCAACCAGATCTCCGACGCCACCTGGCTGCTGCGTCAGCAGATCGACAGGTACGCCGGCGCGAACGCCGACCGGATCGGGATCAGCCTCACCGAGCTGAACGTCGACGCCGGCCGCACCACCCAACCCGGCGCGCTGTTCCTCGCCGACGCCTACAGCGGCCTGCTGGAGCAGGGTGTCTTCACCGTGCAGTGGTGGAACGTGCACAACGGCATCGGCACCGTCTCCGAGGTCGCCGGCCAGACCGACTACGGCGACTTCGGGCTGCTCTCCAGCGGCGGCTGCGCCAACGGCGGCGAGGTGTGCGAGCCACCGTTCAACACGCCGTTCGCGCCGTACCACGCGCTGTCCATGATGAACACGTTCGCCCGCCCCGGTGACCAGTTCGTCCGCGCCGGCACCGACCAGCCGCTGGTCAGCGCGCACGCGGTGCGTCGGCCGGACGGCAGCCTCGCGGTGCTGCTGCTCAACAAGGACCCGGACACCGCGTACCCGGTGGCGGTCGACTACGCCGGCTTCACCCCGGCGGACGAGGCGCCGACCGTGCACACGCTGACCAACGGCGCGAGCGGCGTGACCACCGACCGCTCCGGCAGCGCCACCACCCGGACGCTGCCGCCGTACTCGCTGACCACGCTCGTGCTCCGACCGGCCGGCAGCTCCGCCGGGCGGCCGGGCGCGCCGGGCCGGCCGACCGCGGGCGCGGTGACCGACCGCGCCGCGACCCTCTCCTGGCCGGCCGCCGCCGTGGGCGCCGCGCCGATCGCGAAGTACGAGGTGTACCGGCAGTACGGCGCCGTCAGCGAGCAGCTCGGCGAGACCGCCGGCACCTCGTTCACGGTGCGCAACCTCGAACCGGGCACCCGCTACACGGTCAACGTGCTGGCCCGGGACACCGCCGGCCGGGTGTCCTGGTCGTCCCCGCCGCTGACGTTCGCCACCGGCAGCCCGGCCGACAGCGGCTGCGCGGTCCGCTTCCACAACGACACCGACTGGGGCAACGGCTACGTGGCGACCGTCGAGGTGGTCAACACCGGTCCGGACCCGGTCGACGGTTGGACGCTGACCTGGACCTGGCCCACCGGCTGGCAGCAGGTGAGCAGCGGCTGGAACGGCACCTGGACGCAGACCGGCACGGAGGTCCGGGTGACCCCGACCGCCGACAACCGCCGGCTGGCCGCCGACGGTGGGAGCACCAGCGTCGGGTTCGTCGGGTCGTACAGCGGGCCGAACGTGCCGCCCGGCGTGTTCCGGCTCAACGGCACGGTCTGCACCGTCCGGCCCTGAGCCGGCGGGCCGCTCCCTGAGCCGGGGGTCAGCCCCGGCCGGGTGGGCGGAGTCGGACGTCGGCCGCCGTCGGGACCTTCGTGGTCCGGCGGCGGCCGGCGCGGCGCGGCGGCGGCACCACGTGCGGGCGGGATGGCCCCACCACCGGCGGGACGGGCCGGCGGTCCACCGTGGCCGGTCGGGGCAGCGCGGCCAGGATCAGTCCGAGCAGCGCCACCGCGACGACCCCGTCGAGCCAGTAGTGGTTGCCGGTGCCGACGACCACGACCATGGTGACCAGCGGGTGCGCCAGCCAGAGCCAGCGCCACCGCCCGGCGGTGACCGCCACCAGGGCCAGCGCCACCGCCAGCGCCCAACCCACGTGCAGCGAGGGCATGGCCGCGTACTGGTTGCTGAGCTGGTCGGCGTCGGGCGGCCCGTAGACGCTGGGGCCGTACCGGCGGCCGGTGTCGATCAGGCCGGTGAGCGCGGTCAGTCGCGGCGGCGCGAGCGGGACGCAGACGTGCAGCACCATCGCCGCGCCGGTGAGCGCCGCGAGCGCCCGCCGCAGCCGCAGGTAGTGGGCCGGCCGGCGCAGGTAGAGCCAGACCAGGCAGAGCACGGTGGCCGGGAAGTGCACGTACGCGTAGTAGCTGTTGGCCAGCCGTACCGGCAGCTCGTGCGCCAGCAGCGGGGCCTGCACGAGCGCCTCGTCGGGCAGGTGCAGCAGTCGTTCCAGCCACCAGATCCGTTCCCCGTTGGCCAGCGCGGTGCCGGCCCGTCCGGCGACCAGTTGCCGACCCGCCTTGTAGGCGAGGAAGAGCACCGCGACAAGCGTCAGTTCACGGGCCGCCCGGCGCAGCGCGCCACCGGGCCGGGACGCGCCTCGCCTGCTGTCCATGCTCCTCCTTCGCCTGGGTCCGCCCGGCCGGCCGGCACGGACCAGGGCCGCCGCCGGGGTCGGCGACGGCCCTGGGGTTACCGGCTCAGCGGCGGGCGTGTTCCTCCCGGCCGGCCGGGTCGGCGTCCACCCCGTCGAACGCGGGCGCTGCGTCGACCGCGTCGGCACCCACCGCCACCGCACGGCCGGGGTCCGGCAGGTCGAGGCTGGAGCGCAGGGTAACCGGGCGCAGCAAGAGCGCCGCCACGACACCGACCACCGCGATCGCGGCCGAGATGAGGAAGATGTGCCCGGTCGCGTCCCCGTACGCGGCACGGACGATCTGGCGTACCGGCTCGGGCAGCGCGTCCAGGTTGAGTGTGCTGCCGCCACCGCCGGTGGTGGGGATGCCGGCCGCGGCGAGGTCGTGGGTGATCCGGTCGGTGACCTGCCGGGCCAGGACCGCGCCGAGCACCGAGACACCGATGGTGCCGCCGAGCGACCGGAAGAAGGCCACGCTGGCGCTGGCCGCGCCGATGTCCTTGAGCGCCACCGTGTTCTGCACCGCGAGCACCAGGTTCTGCATGGTCATGCCGACGCCGACGCCGACGACGAACATGGCCACCCCGACGATGACCAGCGAGGTCTCGTGGTCGATGGTGCCGAGCAGGGCGAATCCGGCCACCAGCACGATCGCCCCGAACACGATGTACGGCTTTATCTTCCCGCTGGTGGTGATCATCCGGCCGGCCACGATCGAGGAGATCAGCACGCCGGCCATCATCGGGATGGTGAGCAGGCCGGCCTCGGTCGGGCTGTAGCCGCGGCCGATCTGGAAGTACTGGCCGAGGAAGACCGCGCCGCCGAACATGGCCATGCCGACCGCGAGGCTGCCCAGGATGGCGAGCGCGGTGGTGCGCTCGCGGACGATGTGCAGCGGCACCACCGGCTCGGCGGCCCGCGCCTCGACCCGGACGGCGAGCGCCAGCAGCAGCGCCGCGCCGCCGACCATGGCGGCGGTCTGCCAGGAGAGCCAGGCGAACGAGTCGTCGACGAAGGAGATCCAGATCAGCAGCACGCTGACGCCGGCCGCGATCAGCGTGGCGCCCAGGTAGTCGATCTTGACGTTCTGCCGGCGCACGGTGGGCAGGTTCAGCGTGATCTGGAGCAGGAACAGCGCGATGATCGCGACCGGCACGCCGACGAAGAAGCACCAGCGCCAGCCGAGCCAGGAGGTGTCGACGATGAGGCCGCCGAGCAGCGGGCCGCCGACCGTGGCCAGCGCCATGACGCCGCCCAGGTAGCCGTTGTACCGCCCGCGTTCGCGCGGCGGGATCATCGCCGCGATGGCCACCTGGACCAACGCCTGGAGGCCGCCGACGCCGATGCCCTGGAAGGCCCGGGCGGCGATGAGCTGGCCGGCGCTCTGCGAGAAGCCGGCCGCCACGGAGCCGACCAGGAAGACCACGATGGCGACCTGGATCAGCAGCTTCTTGCTGAACAGGTCGGCCAGCTTGCCCCAGATCGGGGTGGTGGCCGTGGCGGTGAGCAGGGTGGCGGTGACCACCCAGGTGTACTGCGTCTGCGAGCCGTTGAGCGCGCCGATGATCTTCGGCAGGGCCGTCGAGACGACGGTGCTGCTCAGCATGGCCACGAAGAGCACGAGCAGCAGCCCGCTGAGTGCCTCCAGCGTCTGCCGCCGGCTCATGGGCACGGCCTCGGCCGTCGCGGTGGGTGCGCTCATCGCGCGGTCCTCCAGGTGTGTCGGATAGGTCGCCTCTTGGTTGCCTCAAGCAATCATCAACAAATGTTGCCCATCAGGCAACTTTGCCCGTTGAGAAAAGGATCACGTACGCTGGCCGGCATGGACGAGTGCACCGGCCTGCGGGAGCGGAAGAAGGCGGCCACCCGCCTGGCGCTGCACGAGGCGGCCCTGCGGCTGGCCGTCGAGCACGGCCCGGACCGGGTCACCGTGGAGGCCATCGCCGACGCCGCCAACGTCTCCCGGCGCACGTTCTCCAACTACTTCGCCGGCAAGGAGGAGGCACTCTTCCACGGCGACACGATGCGGCTGCGTCGGATGCTGGAACTGGTCGCGGCGCAGCCCACCGAGCTGCCGCCCTGGGCCGCGCTGACCCGGGCCGCCCTGGCCCAGGCCGACGAGGGGTACGACGACCCGGCCGAGCCGTGGCTGAGCCGGCGCCGCCGGCTGCACGGCCACCCGAGCCTGGCGGCCCACCAGGTCGGGGCGTACACGGCGATCGAGCGGGAGCTGTCCGCCGAGATCACCCGCCGGCTCACCGGCGCCGACGCGCCGCTGCGGGCGCGGGTGCTGGCCGCCACGTTCCTGGCCACGCTCCGCGTCGCCGCCCAGCAGTGGATCGAGCATCCGGACGCGCCGCTGCGCGACGTGCTGCGCGACGTGCTCGCCCACGCCACCCCCGTGGCCGGGGGACTGCCCGATGAAACCCGCATGGCGGCTGAGCTGGGCTGACACACTCGGCCGGTGGGCGGCGACCGGTGGCGCAAGGGGCTCGGGCCCTCGGCGCGGGTCGCCCCGGCTACCCGGGTCGACAAGTTCGAGATCTTCTTCGACCTCGTCTTCGTGGTGTCGTTCTTCATCATCACGCGGGCCACCGCCGCCAACGTGACCGGACGGGAGCTGCTGCACGCGCTGCTGGCGCTCGCCGTGCTCTGGTGGTGCTGGGTGGTGCACAGCGCGGTGGCCGCCCGGCTGCGGCTGGGCGAGGGCTTCGTGCCGATCCTCATGGTGGTCGGCATGGTCGCGTTGTTCACGTTCGCGCTGGCCCTGCCGCAGGCGTTCGGCGACCTGCGCCAGGGCACCGCCGGGCCGATCCTGGTCACGGTCAGCTACGTGGTCATCCGGGTCGTACACACGTCGCTCTACTGGTACGCCACCCGCGACGACCCTGCGGCCCAGCGCAAGATGTGGCTGTTCCTGCCCGAGGTGCTGCTCTCCACCTGCCTGCTGCTGGTGGCCGCGTTGCTGCCGCCGCAGGTGGACCCGGAGACCGGGCCGTGGCTGCGCGACGCGCTCTGGATCGCCGTGGTGGCGATCCAGTACAGCAGCGGGCTGCTGGCCGGCACCGACGGCTGGAAGATCACCTCGGCGGAGCACTGGACCGAACGCTACGACCTGATCCTGATCATCGCGCTGGGCGAGTCGGTCATCTCGGTCGGCGTCGGCGGCAACCTGCTCGGCAAGCCGGTGACCTGGCCGGCCATCCCGGCGGCGATCTTCGGCATCCTGTTCACCGCCGCGCTCTGGTGGGCCCACTTCGACATGGTCGGGCCGGCCGCCCGGATCGCGTTGCACGCCGCCCAAGGCCACCCACGGGTGGCGATGGCGCGCGACGCGTACGCCTATCTCTACCTGCCCATGATCGCCGGGGTGATCCTGTTCGCGCTCGGCGCGGAGGAGCTGGTCCGGACCGTCACCGACCCGGTGGGCGGCGCGGCGGAGCGGGGCCACGGGCCGGCGGTGCCGCTGCTCTTCGTCGGCGTGATGGTCTACCTGGCCGCCAACATGGCGTTCCAGTGGCGCACGCTGCGGACGCTGTCGTGGACCCGGCTCGGCACGCTTGTCGTGCTGGCGGTCACGCTGCCGATCGGCCGTCACCTGTCCGCGCTCGGCGCGCTCGGCCTGCTCACCGCGATCTGCCTGGCGCTGGTCGCGGTCGAGCTGGTGATCTTCGCGGACGCCCGCGTGGCGCTGCGCCGGGCGGTACACCAGGAGCGGGCCAGCGCCGAGGAAAACGAGGCCGCCTGGCGGGCCCGGTGGCACGACGGCGAGTCGGAGTGACCGCGCCGATCCGCCGCTCGACGCGGGCCGTAGAGTCTCCGGGTGATCGAGATCGCCACCGAGGTCGACCTGTTCCACCAGCCCGCCCGGATCTGGCGGGCGTTGACCGAGCGGGCGCTGCTGGCCAAGTGGTTCGCCGACAGCACACCGCGGGACGACCACTGGACACTGGCGACCGCGGCGCTGCCCGGCTACGACGCCGACACCGAGGTGGAGCTGGTCGAGCTGCGCGCGCCCCGACGGCTGGTGGTGCGGTGCCGGGAGGGCGACCGGGCCACCCGGCTGGCCTGCGACCTCACCCCCAGCGGGCACGGCACCCGGCTCTCCGTCCGCGAGGTGCTGGAGGAGGGCGACTGGGACGCCGACGCGCGTGCCGAGCAGCACGAGCGGGCGCTGACCGGACGACTGCCGGCCATCCTCGACTGGCTCGCGTTCCAGGAGGTGGACCTGCGCCGCGCCGAGGGCGGGCTGACCGCGGAGCTGCCGGTGATCCGCCTGCTCGGTGACGAGCGCGGTCGCCCCCGACGGCGGGTCCTGCTGGCCGCGGGCGCGGTGACGCTGCTCGCCGGCGCGGCCGGGGCGTCGCTGTGGGCGACCCGGGACACCCCGCCGTCGCCGGCCGCCCCGCCGCCGTCGTCACCGGCGCTGGTCCTGCCCACCACCGCGCCCGCCGCGTCGCCGCGGCCCACCACCGCCCGGCCCACGCCGAGCGCCAGCCGCCGCAGCGCCTCCCCCTCGCCGTCGCCGTCGCGCTCCCCCAGCCGTACGCCGAGTCCGACGCCGTCGGTGGCCGCCGTCGGGCTGACCGCGACGTACCAGACCGTCACCGACCGGGTCTTCGGCTACCGGGGCGAGGTGGTGCTACGCAATCCCGGACCGGCCCCCCGGCCGGAGTGGACGGTGACCGTGACGCTCGGCGACGGGGCAAGCGTGGGCTCGGTCAACGGTGCGGAGGCGGCGCAGGACGGCGTCGTGGTCACGTTCACCGGCCCCGAGCTGCCGCCCGAGGGCTCCACCACCATCCGCTTCGACGTCCGGGACCCGGACCCGCTGCACGACGCCCCGGAGTCCTGCGCCGCCGACGGCACCCCCTGCACCACGTCCTGACCCTCCGGGGATCATTCACATATTTCTATCGTTGAGGTCATGGGAGCGCTCCCGTAACATACCTGACGCGGCTGTTAACGCTCACATCACAATCGCCCCCGCGAATGCGCGAGCCGCCACCACCACAGGAGGAAGCCCCATGTCCAGATCCAGAGCGGCCCATGTCGGCCTGGTCTCGGCCGGTGTCGCGTTGCTGGCCTCGGCCGGTGTCGTCGCGGCACTGCCGGCCGGCGCGGCGGCCGCCGGTTGTTCGGTGAAATACACCGTGTCGTCGCAGTGGGGCGGCGGCTTCGGCGCCGAGGTCGCCATCACCAACCTCGGCGACCCCCTCAACAACTGGACGCTGACCTGGTCCTACGGTGCCGGCCAGACCGTCACCCAGGCCTGGAACGCCACCGTCACCCAGAGCGGCGCGAACGTCACCGCCAGGAACGTCGACTACAACGGCGCCATCCCCACCAACGGCACCACCTCGTTCGGCTTCAACGGCGCGTGGACCAGCAGCAACCCCGCCCCCACCAGCTTCGCGCTGAACGGCGTCACCTGCACCGGCGGCACCGCCCCCACCACGCCGCCCACGTCGTCGCCCACCACGTCGCCGACCAGCTCGCCCACCCCGCCGCCCACCACGACGCCGCCGCCGAGCGGCACCTGCAACCTCCCGTCGACGTACCGGTGGTCGTCGACCGGCGCGCTGGCGCAGCCGAAGTCCGGCTGGGCGTCGTTGAAGGACTTCACCGTCGCCCCTTACCAGGGCAAGCACCTGGTGTACGCGACCACGCACGACTTCGGCTCGTCGTGGGGCTCGATGAACTTCAGC
>NZ_JBEZCX010000020.1:127517-132390 GCF_040647835.1 Micromonospora sp. NPDC049240 | reverse complement strand
GGCGCCGCGGGGGGGGGCGCGCCCGGGGTTGCCCCGCGGTATCCCCCCCCCGCCCCCCCGGGGCCCCCCCCCCCCGGGGGGGGGGGGGGCCGGGGGGGGCCCCCCCCCCCGCCGCCCCCGCGGCCCCCCCGCCCGGCGCGCTCCACGACGAGGCGGCACGGGCGGGCCGTCACGATCCGTCGGCGGGCGGGACGGCGGACGGAGCACCGAGTCGCTCACCCATCCGTACGGTCGCCCCGACCGACAGCGGCTCGATGGTTCCGGCGTCTCGCGAGCAGGCCAGGACGACCGTGGAACCGAACTCGAAGTGCCCCAGCTCGGCGCCGGCCGACGCGGGAAGCGCCGGATCGTAGCGACGACGGCGCACCTCGCGCCGTCGGGCGTTGGTGTGCAGGTCGTCGAAGGCGAGACGGGTCATCCCCACCATGGTGGCGCCGACGGCGACGATCGCCACCCGCCCGCCGCGCTCGCCGTCGACCTCGATGACGATGCGCTCGTTCACCGCGAAGAGGTTCGCCACGTTGGCCACGGCGGCGACGTTGACCGGCCAGAGCTCACCGGGGATGTAGGTGGCCGCGGTGACCTTTCCGGACAACGGGAAATGAATACGGTGGTAGTCCTTCGGCGAAAGGTAGAACGTGGTGTACGTGCCTCCGTCGAATCTGTCCGCCAACTCGCGGTCACCGAGCAGCGCGGCGAGGGAATAATTGCGTCCCTTGGCCTGCACGAGCGTGTCGGACTCGATGACTCCGTATGCTCCGACGGTGGCGTCAACCGGGGAGACAATGGCGTCGGCCGCGAGCGGACGTGATCCCGGCCTGAGCGTACGGGTGAAGAACGCGTTGACCGACGGGTACTGCTCAAGGGGGAGAGCCGCCTCCTCCGGCCGCGCACCGAAGATTCGGCTGTAGGTGCGGTACGCCGGGCCGCGCCACCGGACCGGAACGGTGCGGGTGGCGAGCCATCCCGCGCCGCGACTGATCGCGTGCTTCGGGATGACCGAGAGGACAAGAATGAGCATTCGGCCGAGCATCGCGGAACTCTAACACGACGCCAATTGTCGAGATCGGGTGCGTCGACCCGGAATGGTGTCGACGCGCTCGGACTCATTGTGCGTATTCAGCTGTCCGGCGCCGACCGCCCGATGTGCGTGGGCTCCGGACCGAGCACCGTCAGCGCGGCCTTCGCCAACAACTCGTAGCCGTACTCGCGGGAGATGGCCAAGGCCCGCGACGCGTACGCCCGCGACGCGTCGTCCCCGGTCCCACCGCGCAACCGGTGGGCGCGGGCCAGACCGATCAACGCCTGCGCCTCGGCGTGCCGGGCCCCGTCGCCCCGGGCCAGGGCGAGGACCTGCCCCAGGCGGTCGATCGCCGGGTCGGCGTCGCCGGCCCGCAGGTCGAGGTCGGCGCGGGCGAGCAGGGCGTGCGCCTCGACCCAACGGTCACCGACCTCGCGGGCGATCCGCAGCGCCTCGACCGCGTCGCGTCGCGCCCGGTCGAGGTCACCGGTGGCCCCGTGCACCGCCGCCAGCAGCCGCAGGGTGTCGGCCTCGCAGCTACGGGCGCCGGCCCGCCGATGCGTGGCCAACGCCCGACCCAGATGGACCGACGCCTCGTCGTAGCGGCCGAGCAGCAGGTGGGCCTCACCCAGGCAGCCGTGCGCCGTGCCCTGCCCGTGCCACTCGTCGACCCGGCTCTCCAGCTCGATGACCTGCTCGCAGTAGGTGACGGCGTCGGCCAGCCGGCCCTGCTGGAGACGGATGTTGCCGAGATTGGCCAACCGCGCCAACCGGCCGGCGAACCGGCCGATCCGGGTGTCGATCTCCAACGCCTCGAGGCTGTAGCGGGCGGCCAGGTCCAGCCGGCCGGTCTCGAACGACACGTGGGCGAGATTGTTCAGGGCGCTGCCCTCGCCCTCGGCCCAGCCACCGCGCCGGGCGAACCCGAGCGCCCGCCGGAAGTCGTCGAGCGCTTCGGCGTACCGGCTGGTGGCCAGCAGGACGGTGGCCCGGCTCAGGTGGGCGGCGGCCTGCCCCAACGGATGGTCGTCCGCCCGTGCGTACGCCAGAGCGGCCTCGGTGACCGGCAGCCACTCCGCCGACGGCGAGGTGAAGTCGAGGTGCCAGCGCAGGTGGTCGGTGAGCCGCCAGGCGACCGTCCGGTGCTCCGGCCCGGCGGCCATGACGGCGGCGATCATGTTGTCCCGCTCGGCCTCCACCCAACTCCGCGCCTCGGCCGCGGTGGAGAACCCGACCCGGTGCCGCGCGCTCACGCCGGACGGCAGTGGCAGCCGCACGACACTCGGATAGAGCAGGCCGGCGGCGAGGTCCATGGTGGACAGGTAATGGTCGTACAGGCGGTCGAGCGCCGCCCCCCGGTCGGTGTCCTCGACCGAGCCGCGTCGCCGGGCGTAGAGGCGCACCAGGTCGTGCCAGCGGTAGCAGGCGGGAGCGGACTGCTCCAACAGGTGGGCCCGGGCGAGGGCGTCGAGCAGCGGCTCCACCTCGACCACCGGCACGTCGGCCAGGGCCGCGGCGGCCGGCGGGGTGACGACATCGCCCGGAGCGACGCCCAGCAGCCGGAACACCCGGCGGGCAGCCGCCGGCTGCGCCTCGTACGACAGGTCGAAGGCGGCCACGGTGGCGGTCGTGGTGTCGCCGGGAACCCCGAGCGCCGCCAGCCGGTCACCGGCGGCGAGCCGCTGGTTGTACCGGCCGATCGGGGTCAGCTCGGCCCGCAGGTTGGCGGCCGCGATGCGCATGGCCAGTGGAAGGTAGCCGCACAGTCGGGCGAGTTCCGCCGTGTCCCGCCCGGCCGCCCCGGGCAGCAGCATGGCCAGCAGGTCATCGGCCTCGACCGGGGAGAGCACGTCCAACCGGAGCCGGACCGCGCCCTCCCGGGCGGTCAGGCCACGCAGTTGCTCGCGGCTGGTCACCAGCACCACGCACCCGGCTCCCCCGGGCAGCAACGGACGGACCTGGTCGGCGTCGGCGGCGTTGTCGAGCACGACGAGGATCCGCCGCAGGGCGGTCACGCTGCGGTAGAGCCCGACCGCCTCGTCCGGCTCCGCCGGGATCTGCTCCGCCGGCACGCCCAGCGCCTGGAGGAAGTGGACGAGCGCGGCCATCGGTGTCACCGGCGGCCGTGGTGAGCTGCCGCGCAGGTCGACGTAGAGCTGACCGTCGGGAAACCGGTCCCGCTCCGCGTGCCCCCAGCGGACGGCCAGCGCCGTCTTGCCGACCCCGGCCAGCCCCGTGACGACCACCGGCGGCGCGGGCCGCTGGCCGGCGAGGGCGTCCAGGGCCGCCAGCGGATCGCGGCGGCCGGCGAAGTGCGTGACCACGGCCGGCAACTGCGCCGGGGTCACCGGCCGGACGGCGGGCGCGGCGAGGCTCCGGTCGTCGGTGAGCACGGCGCGTTCCACGTCCCGCAGCTCCGGACCGGGCTCGATCCCGGTCTCGTTGACGAGCACGTCACGGACCCGGCGGTACGCCTCCAACGCCTCGGCCCGCCGCCCGCAGCGGTACAGCGAGACCATCAGGTGTCGGCAGAGCCGCTCGCGCATCGGATGCGCGTCCGCGAGCGCGGCCAGTTCCTCCACGATCTCCGCGTGCTGGCCCAACTCCAGTTGCGCGGCGAAGCGTTCCTCGTACGCCGCCAGTCGGAGCTGCTCCAGGCGGGCCGCCGCCGCCGAGACGGTGAGCGTCTCGGGCACGTCGGCCAGCGCCGGGCCGCGCCACAGCGCCAGGCCGCCGGACAACTGGCGTACCCCGTCGGCGACGCGGCCCTCGGCGACCTCCCGCTTCCCGGCGCGCGCCATCCGCTCGAACACCTGGACGTCGATCGTGTCCTCGGCGGTCACCAGCTCGTAGCCGGCCGCCCGGCTGACCACGTCGCCGGCCCCACCGGCCCGCAGCAACCGGCGCAGACGCATGACGTACCCGTTGACGGCGCTGGCCGCCGTCCGGGTGGGACGGCCACCCCAGATCTCGTCGACCAGTCGATCCCGGCTCACCGGTTGCCCGGCCTCGGCCAGCAGCACGGCCAGCACGACGCGGTGGTGCGGCGCCGCGACCGGCGCCCACTGCGCGCCGTCCCAGATCCGCACCGGTCCCAGCGCTCGTATCCGCACGACCAGTCCCATCGCCTCACCGCGGGTTCATCGACGAATTATCACCCGTGGCTACGTTCCACGCGAGGCGTAGGAGCACCGACCGGCGTCGTGCGCCCGCGCCGGCCGACCGCACGAGAGGAGACGCCAGCTCATGACATCCGCGTTGCACCGAAGGGCGAGGGCATCGGGCGCCGTCACCGCCGCCCTGGCGACGGTGGCCGTCCTCGGCCTCACCCTGGGGATCGGTGTCCACGTCGCCCCTCCCGAGCCACTGACCGTCAGTCCGGTGGCGGCCCAGGCCGGCGCCGACCCGGCGATCTGCACCCGCGACATCACCTACCGGGGAGTGCTCACCCGCTGGACCTTCGACCCCTGTGTCCCGGACGGGGAACCGCTGCCCGCCGACGTGCACCGGGCGTTGGTGCAGGACTGGCAGGAGGTGAACGGGTGTCCGTCGGCGACCCCGACCACGACGGCGACCCCGGTGCAGCGGACCGTGGCCGCGGAGCCGGCCCTCGCCGGGACGACGCCGTCGGCCTACCCGAGCGGTCCCACCGGCAGCCCGAGCGCGCCGGCGAGCACCAGCGCGAGCCCGAGCCCGAGCAGCAGCTCCTCGCCGTGCGCCAGCTCGTCGCCGGGACCGAGTGGCAGCCCGAGCGGTTCCCCGTCGGGCAGCCCCAGCGGATCCCCGTCGACCAGCCCGAGCGGATCGACAAGCCCCAGCGCCTCACCGTCGAACAGCCCGAGCGGATCGACA
>NZ_JBEZCX010000020.1:0-127421 GCF_040647835.1 Micromonospora sp. NPDC049240 | reverse complement strand
GACAAGCCCCAGCGGATCCCCGTCGACCAGCCCCAGCGGATCGACAAGCCCCAGCGGATCCCCGTCGACCAGCCCCAGCGGATCGACAAGCCCCAGCGGATCCCCGTCGACCAGCCCCAGCGGATCGACAAGCCCCAGCGCCTCACCGTCGACCAGCCCGAGCGGATCGCCGACGGATGGTCCGCCGCCCACCGACCCGCCCACCGATCCGCCCACCGGCCCGGTGGACCCGCCGCCCAGCCCGACGCCCGGCCCGCCGTGTCCGGGCAACGCGGCCGACGAGAGACTGGGCGAGGCGCGCAAGGACCGCTACTGCCCGCCGAACCGCAACCCTGCCCAGCCGGTGGTGCTCGTGGCCACCGGAGACTCGGTCACCTCCGCCCACCTGCAGTTCATGAACGCGTTCCCGATGGGCGCCTGCGTGGGCAACACGAGAGCCGACTTCCGCGGCATGCCCGGCAACGACATGCTGTTCAGCTACGCCGGCAAGTACGCCGTCAATCGCAACCAACGGGTCGTCGAGTACTACAACTTCGCCCGCACCGGCTACGGCACCCAGCAGATCCTCGGCGCGGCCCCGGGACACCAGGACGCCTGCCAGAACCCCTGGGCCCG
The DNA here is from genome assembly GCF_040647835.1 of Micromonospora sp. NPDC049240. Taxonomy (NCBI): domain Bacteria; kingdom Bacillati; phylum Actinomycetota; class Actinomycetes; order Micromonosporales; family Micromonosporaceae; genus Micromonospora; species Micromonospora sp. NPDC049240. The sequence goes on along the minus strand of NZ_JBEZCX010000020.1, from coordinate 126,806 downwards.
GAACTGGCCCCCCGTCGACCTGGCCACCCGGGCCATCCAGCAGGCCAAGACCGACCGGAAGGCCGCCTACTTCGTCAGCACCGGCGGAGTGAACAACACCACGTGGACGGGGCTGCTCAAGGCCCTCGCCAGTTGCGGGCTGATGGACCACTACCGCGAACTGATGCAGCGGTACTTCACCGAGCACAAGCTGCCGTTGCAGGCGCAGATGGACTGGTTCGACCGGGCGGGCAACTTCACCGCGAAGGCCAGGGTCATCGACGGCGGCGCGTGTCACGGCAAGATCGTCGGTGACGTCACCGGGATCAGGTACATCCACCACCGGGTCGAGGTGCCCACCTGGGACGGCCCGGCCCTCTACCAGCAGATCAAGGCGGACGTCGAGGAGATCGTCGACCAGGTGCTCGGCGCCGGCGCCGACAAGGTGGTGTGGATGGGCTACTACGACATCAGCCCGGCCCGGTTCGACGTCGGCCGGCTCGCCGAGCAGTACCGGGTGAACCTCGCCCAGGAGCTGCACGGCTACCTGCCGGGTCAGATCCCCTCCCAGGAACGGGACCTGATCGACGACCCGGGCTGGAAGGCGACCGTCGCGCAGTGGACGAACCAGCTCAACCTGGTGATCCGCACCGGGCTGCCGGCGGACAACCCGAGGGTGCGGTTCGCCCCGGCTCCGGCCCTCGGGGTCACCGACCTCCAGAAGACCGCCTTCGGCGGATCCCCCCACCCCAACGAGTCGGGTCACGACAAGCTGGCCGCGGCGCTGGACGCGACCTTCAACTGACCGCTGTTCCGACCCGGTCGGGGCTCGTCACCACCCGGGTGGCGGGCCCCGACCGGGAGGTGGCCGCCGGAAGGCGCCGGACCCGGCGCCACGGCCCGCGGCGACGACGCCGCGACGCTAGATTTCGCCGACGCCCGCCGACGCCACCGGGACGGCCGGCGCGGCCAGCTTCACCCGAGGGCGGTCGGCGTCCGGATGGCGCAGCTCGTCGAAGATCGTCAGCGCCTCCCGCCATGCCCGGCGTGCGGCGTCGACGTCACCGGCGGCCCGCAGACTGTCGCCCAGGTTGTCCAACACCTCCGCCTCGTCGTACCGGTCGCCGAGTTCCCGGTGCAGCGCCAACGCCCGCCGGTAGCAGTCCGCGGCCCGGTCGTGGTCGCCCAGGCCGTGCCGGACGTAGCCGAGGCTGTCCCAGGTCAGCGCCGCGCCGTGCCGGTCGCCGTTCTCCTCGTGCAGCCGCAGGGCGGCCCGGCAGCAGCGCAGCGCCGGCCCCGGCTCGTCGAGCCGGGCGTGCATCCAGCCCAGGTTGTTGAGCGCCTTCGCCTGGCCGACCCGGTAGTCGGCGGCCCGGTACAGGTCGAGGGCCAGCCGGGTCTCGTCGAGGGCCGCCCGCAGCCGGCCCTGCCGCGCGAGCACCCAGCTCACGCCGAGGTGCGTGTGCGCCCGGCCGGTGTCGTCGCCCAACTCGCGGTACAGCTCGAGGTCGCGTCGGTAGTGCCGGTGCGCCGCCTCGTGCTCGCCCGACCAGGTGCAGGCGATGGCGAGCCCCCGGTGCGCCAGGGCCTGACCGGCCAGGTCGTCCCGGCGCACCGCCGCCGCCAGCGCGGTCCGCTGCGCGGCGGCCAGCTCGGGCCAGTGCCCGCTGCGGTCGAGATAGGTGGTGAGGGCCGCCGCCAGCGTCCACGCGTGCCGGTCCAGGCCGATGCCCGCCGCCTGCTCCACGCACGCCAGCAGGACGTGGTGCTCGGCGGCGAACCACGCGGTCGCCCACGCGTGCTCCGGCCGGTCACCCACCGTCACCCCCGGGTCGGGCGGCGGCAGTGCGGCCGGCCGTGCCAGCCGGTACGGGTCGAGCAGGTGGTCGGCCGCGTGCGAGGCGTGCAGGTAGTGGTCGAACAGGCGACGCCGGGCCGCGTCCCGCTCGGATGCGGGGTCGGCGTCGTGGCACAGCTCCGAGGCGTACGCGCGGAGCAGGTCGTGCATCGCGTACCGGCCGGTGGCGCGTTCGGTGAGCAGGTTCGCCCGGGTGAGCCCGGCCAGCAGCGGGCCGACCCGGGCCGGTGACAACCCGGCGAGGCTGGCCACCGCCGCCCGGCCGGCGTCCGGGCCTGGGTGCAGCCCGAGCAGCCGGAACAGCCGGGCCGAGTCGGCGTCCAACGCGCGGTACGACCAGGAGAAGACCGCCCGCACATCGGTCGCGGGGTCGCCGGTGGCCAGCGCGGTGAGCCGGTCCGGGTCGGTGTTCCGCAACTCGGTGGCGAGCGCCGCCAGCGGCACGTCGGGCTGCCCGACGGCGCGGGCCGCGACGACGGCGAGGGCCAGTGGCAGGCCGGCGCAGCGGCCCACGATCTCGTCCAGCGCGGTCGGGTCGCGCCCGGCCCGGCCGCGACCGAGCCGACCGGACAGCAGCTCCCGGGCCTCGGCCGGCGGGAGCAGGTCCAGCGTCACCGGATGGGCCCCGTCGCTGACCACCAGCCCGGTGAGCCGGTTGCGGCTGGTCACCACCACCAGGCTGCTCCTCGATCCCGGCAGCAGCGGTCGCACCTGCTCGTCGTCGCGGGCGTTGTCGAGCAGCACCAGGACCCGGCGGTCGGCGAGCAGGGTCCGGAACAGCGCGGCCTGCCCGGGCAGGTCGGTGGGCACCCGCTGGGGCGGCACGTGCAGCGCCTCCAGGAAGCCGCGCAGCGCCTCGCCCGGCGGCACGGCCCGCCCGTCCAGGTCGAACCCGCGCAGGTTGACGTAGAGCTGCCCGTCCGGGTAGCGGTGCGCGACCCGGTGGGCCCAGTGCACCGCGAGGGTGGTCTTGCCGACCCCCGCGGTGCCGGCGATCGCGGAGATGACCACCGCCCGCCCAGGAGCACGCTCACCGCCGTGCGGGGTCGCCCCCGTCGGTTCGGCGGGCAGCAGCGCGTCCAGTCGGCGCAGCGCCGCCGTCCGGCCGGTGAACCAGGCGGGGTCGCCCGGAAGCTGCGCCGGGGGCGGGCCGGCGGGCGGCGTGGGTGCTGGTACGGGTGCCGGCCCGGCCGGGGTCTCCCCCCGCAGCACCCGCAGGTGAGCCCCGCTCAACTCGGGGCCGGGCTCCACACCCAACTCGTCGACCAGGTGGCGGCGGGTCTCGGCGAAGACGCGCAGCGCGGCGGCCCGCTGGCCGCAGCCGGCCAGGGCGAGCAGGTAGCCGGCCACCAGTGGCTCCCGCAACGGATGCTCGACCACCAGGGGACGCAACACACGCGCGGTCGCGGCGAACCGGCCGAGGCCGAGTTCCACGGCGGCGAGCCGCTCGTACGCGAGCAGCCGCTGCTCGTCCAGGCCGGCGACGGCGTCGTCGACGAAGGCCCCGGCCGCACCGGCCAACGCCGGCCCGCGCCACAGCGCCAGCCCGTCGCGCAGCAGCCGTGCCGCCTCCGCCCGCCGGCCGGCCGCCTCCTCGGCGCGGGCCCGTTCGACCGCCACGGTGAACTCGGCGAGGTCCAGCTCGGTCCCGCGCACGGTGAGCCGGTAGCCGCCGCCCTGGGTCGCCAGCAGGTCGGCCGCGCCCGCGTCCCGCAGGGCCGCCCGGATCCGGGAGACGCAGACCTGCACCTGGGTCCGGGCGCTGGCCGGCGGGTTGGCACCCCAGAGCGCCGACACGAGCTGCCCCAGGGGCACCAGCCGGCCGGCGTTGAGGAGCAGCAGCGCCAGCACCGCACGTTGCTGCGGGCGGTCGATGGGAAGGACCCGCCCACCGGCGGTCACCTGGACGGGACCGAGGAGGGACCACCGCATGGCTTTCCCCGTCAGTCGTGGTCGGACGACCCAGTCTATGGACCGCGTGGCCGACGTGACCGACGACAAGCGGTCGGATAGCGGACGACAAGCGGCCCCGCCCAGGCTCTTCCCAGCCGCCGGGCCACGGGTCCGGCGGGAGGCGGGCCGGCGCGACGCCGGCCGAGACGAACAGGGAGAACGAGATGCGGGTAACCAAGGGACGGGGCGCGCTGACGGTTGCCATGTCGACGGCTGCCGTGGTGGCCGGCCTGGGCTGGGCGGCACCGGCCTCGGCGACGCCGGCGGGGTTGGAGACGGTCACCCAGTCGGTGGCCGAGAGCAGCGCGGACAAGTCGGCGCTCGCGTCCTGCCCGGCCGGCAAGGTGGTCACCGGAGGCGGTGGCTTCCTCACCGCCGGCTCGTCGGCCGACGGACGGGTCGGGCTGGACCGGCTGGAGCCGCTGTCGAACGGCACCGGGTTCGTCGCGACGATGCGGGAGGTGGGCCCGGTCAACTTCGTCGGCGACTGGGGACTCCAGGGCCTCGCCCAGTGCGCCACCGCGCCGGCCGGCTACCAGGTCGTGGCCACGACCGGGGCGGTCGGGACGGCGTTCGTCACGGCGAGCTGCGGGACGAAGAAGGTCATCGGGATGGGCGGGCGGATCAACAGCGGCCTGGGCGACGTCGTGCTCGACCAGGTGGTGCCGTCGTTCGACCTGACGTCGGTGACCGTCCGGGCGGTCGCGGTGCAGGGCACCTCGCCGGCCGGCTGGAGCGCCACCGCGATCGCCGTCTGCGCCACCGCGCCCGCCGGGCTGGAGCGCATCTCCCTGATCGGGACGAGCGCGAGCAACCCGTCCGACAACAGCAACACGGCGTGCCCGGCCGGCAAGGGCCTCTACGGCGCGGGCGCGGACATCAACGCCGGCAACGGCCAGGTGCTGCTCACCGCGGTCAACATCACCGGGGGGAACACCGTGCGGACGCGGGCGGACGAGGACGCCGACGGCTTCGCCGGCTCGTGGAGCCTCAACGCGTACGGCATCTGCGGAAGCTGACCCGTCGGTCGGGGCGGCACGGTCACCGGATCGGGCCACCCCGACACCCGTGCCCCCTGATCCCCGGCGTGCCCCGGGTGGGACCGGCCCGCGGACCGGTCCCACCCGAACGGGTCAGAGTCCGCCCTCGCTGAGCCGCCGACGGTAGCCGCGGGCGCCCTCGGAGCCGACGTTCTCGTTGACGTCCACGCCGCCCGGGTTGGTCTGCACGTGGTAGTACGTGGCGCCCCACAGGTTGCCGGCGACCGAGTTGTCGAAGTGGATCAGGTTGGCGTACTTGTAGCCCTTGTCGTACTGGGAGATGGCGGTGGTGCGGATCGAGTACTCGGTGCCGATCACCCGCTTGCCGGGCCAGATCGAGGCGGCCCGCTGCAACGTCTCGGCGTAGGTCAGCTCGTTGACGTTGCCCTGCTCGGTGAAGCTTCCGTTGCTCGGGTTGCTGTAGAAGTGGACACCGACGAAGTCGCACTTGGCGATCGCGTCCCGGTAGTTCTGGTTGCCGTACCAGTCGTCGGGCCGCACGCCCTTGTTCGGCGACAGGGCGGTGCCGCAGATCAGCGCGCCGGGGAACTCGGCCCGGATGCGGTCGATCGTGGCGCTGAGGCACCACCCGTAACCCCAGATGTCGCTCACCCCGATGTTCGGCTCGTTGCCGAGCTCGATGATGCACTTACCGGCGCCGGACCGGATCCGCTTGTACTCGAAGAACCGCGAGTTCCGGATCTCGTTGACCGCGTTGTTCGCGTCGATCATGGTGTTCGTGTCCCCGGTGACGGTCCGCACGATCAGGTGGTCCGTGGCGCCGCACGCGGTCCAGACATGGTCCGGGTTGGCCGCCCAGCCACCCGCCAACCCCCACCCGGTGACGACCTTGGCGAGGTTGGCCGACTGGTTGGAGATCGCGGTCAGCCAGGTCTGGTAGCCGTCGGTCAGCACCGGGCCGTGCGCCCGGTAGAACGGCGCCGCCGAGGCCGGCTGTCCCGCCCCCAGGTACGCGCCCACGCCGACCGCCGCCGCCGCGCCGCCGGTCAGCCGGATGAGCGAACGCCGGGACAGCCCCCGGCCCGGCCGGTTGTTCTCGTCCTCGTCCACTGTGTCTCCTCACGCATCGATGCGGACGTGGCCCGGGCGGTCGCACCACCGACCGGGCCACGTCCGCGGTCGGCGTACCGATCCCGGTCGCCGCCGGGCCCCACCACCATCCGGCCGGGCCGGTATAGCGGTGGTATACGGGCGTGCTGAGCAGGGCGTACGGGCGGACCGGCGCGACTCAGACGCCGCCCGCGTGGATGGCCGGGGCGGCCAGCAGCCCTCGGGTCCGGTCGACCCACAGCGCGGCTGCCATCCGCTCGAAGATCCGCAACGCCCCGCGCAGGGCGTCGCGGGCCTCGTCGGGCCGGCCCCGCGCCAACTCCAGCCGGCCGATGCTGAACAGCGCGTAGCCCTCCCAGCGGACGTCCCCGCCGGTGCGGAAGACCGCCAGCGCGGCCGTCAACTCCCCGGCGGCCTCCTCGTGCCGCCCGAGCCCGGTCAGCGCGTCGCCGAGACCACGTCGGGCGTACGCCTCGCCGAGCGCGTCCGCGACGTCGGCGAACGCCGCACGGCAGTCCCGGTAGGTGGGCACGGCCCGCGCGAAACGCTCCTGGTCGACCTGGGTCATCCCGAGACCGAGCAGCGCCGCCGCCTCGCCCAGCCGGTCCCCCAGCGCGGCGAAGTCCGCCCGGCAACGCAGGAAGCACTCGGTGGCCTCGTCGTAGCGTTCCTGGTCCAGCCGGATGCTGCCCAGCGTGCGCCGGGCGTACGCCTCGCCGTCGCGGTCGCCGAGCGCGGCGAACGCGCTCAGGCACCGCTGGGCCGCCGCCGCCGCGTCGGACAGCCGGCCCAGGCCCCGGTACCCCACCGACAGCCCTCGCAGCGTCTCCGCCGTGCCGCGCCGGTCGTCACCGGCGACGAACAGCGGCAGCGCGGCACGGTAGCGGGTGATCGCGGTCCGCGCGTCGCCGCGTCCCCAGCCGGCGTCGCCGAGCCCGCGCAGCGCCGCGGCGCGCTGGAGGTCGTCGCCGGTCCGTCCGGCCAGGTCCAGGCAGCGACCGAAGTGGTCGGCGGCCTCGGCGAAGCGGCCCCGGTCCCGGTAGAGGTCACCGAGGCGCTGGGTGAGCGCGACCTCGACGGCGACGTCCCCGGCGCGGCGGGCCGCGTCCTGCGCCAGCTCGTGGGTGGTCCGCCAGGCCTCCCACTGGGAGCGTTCCTCCAGGAACCGGGTCAACGACCGGGCCAGACGCCAGGTGACCGACCAGGCGCCGGCCCGGTGCGCCTGGCGGACGGCGGCCACCAGATCGGCCTGCTCGGCGGTGAACCAGCTCCGCGCCTGCTCGGCGTCCGGGCCGGTCAGCGCCGCGGCGGCGCGTTCCGCCGGCGTCAACCAGGCCCGCAGCGCCGAGCCGACGGCCGACCGCCGCGCCGGTTCGGGCTCGGCGGCGGCCATCTCCGCGGCGTAGACCCGAAGCAGGTCGTGCAGGCGGTACCGGTCACCGGCGGACGACTCCAGAAGCTGGGCGTCGACAAGCGACTCCAGCAGCCGTTCCGCGCCGGTCGGCGTGGCGCCGAGCAGGGCGGCGGCCAGCCACGCGGTGACGGTCGGCTGGTCCAGCAGGGCGAGCAGGCGGAACGCGCGGCGGGTGTCCGGGTCCAGGCCGTCGTAGCTGAGCTGGAAGCTGGCCCGTACGTCGAGGTCCCCGGCGCGCAGTTCGTCGAGCCGCCGCCGGCTGTCGGCCAGGCGCCCGGCGAACGCGGCCAGTGTCCAGTGCGGACGGGTGGCCAGTCGGGCGCCCGCCACCCGCACGGCCAGCGGCAGCCGGCCGCAGAGCCGCACCACCGCCGCGGCGTCGGCCGGATCGACCCGCGCGCGGTCCCGGCCGGCGGCGGTCAGCAGCAGCGTCACCGCCGCCTGCGCGTCCAGCACGTCCAGCGGCAGGTGCCGGGCGCCGACCAGGCCGGCCAGCGGGGTGCGGCTGGTCACCAGCGCCGCGCAGCCGGCGCCGCTGGGCAGCAGCGGGCGGACCTGCCCCTCCCCGGCCGCGTCGTCGAGCAGCACGAGCACCCGGCGGTCGGCCAGCGCGCTGCGGTAGAGGTGGACGCGCTCGTCGAGGTCGCCGCCCGGCGGCGGGGCCGGCCGGCCCAGGGCGCGCAGGAACTGCGCCAGCACGTCGGCCGGATCGACGGGCCGTTCCCCGTGGCCGTGCAGCCGCACATGGAGCTGCCCGTCCGGGTAGTGCGGTCGGAGCAGGTGCGCGGCGTGCACCGCCAGGCTGCTCTTGCCCACCCCGCCGGTGCCGGACACGGCGTGGATGCGCAACGCGCCCGCCGTACCGCTGAGGTGGTGGGTGATCTCCGCTACCTGCGCGGCCCGCCCGGTGAAGTCGGCCAGGTCGGCGGGGAGCTGGGCCGGGCCCGGCTCGGCCGCGCGGTGCCAGGGCAGCCGGGCCCCGAGCGCCCGCAGCGTCGGACCTGGCGCGACCCCGACCTCGGCGGCGAGCAGCCGACGGAACTCCCGGTACGCGGTGGCCGCGTCGGCGTGGCGGCCGGCGGCGAGCAGCCCGCGCAGCTCGTGCTCCCGCAACGGCTCGTGCAGCGGGTGGTCGACGATCAGCCGCCGGGCCCGGGGCAGGACGGCGACCGGCCCGTACAGGCGGGCCTCCACCGCCAGGGACTCGTCGAGCGTGACGAGGCGCCGACGCTCCAGCAGGGTGGCCTCCTCCCGCAGCAGGCCCCGGTCGACCAGGTCGGCCAGCGCGCGCCCCCGCCACGTCGACAGGCCCCGCCGGTAGGCGTCGTGGGCCGCCGGCAGGTCGTCGGCGGCGGCGGCCCGCCGGGCGAGGTCCACCAGGTCGTCGAACTCGGCGGCATCCAGCCGGTAGGCCGCCCGGTCGAGCCGGTAGCCGCCGTTGCGGTGGCTGAGCGCCGTGCCGAGCAGCTTGCGGAGCTGGTGCACGTAGAGCTGGAGGTTCTTGACCGCCGACCGTGGCGGGTCGTCCGGCCAGAGCGTGTCGACGAGTTCGGTGACGGTCGCCGCCCGCCCGGCGCGCAGCACCAGCGCGGCCAGCAGCGCCCGCTGCTTGGGCGGGCCGAGCGGCACCGCGTCGCCCCGGTCGGTCTCGGCGGTGCAGGGTCCGAGGACGCGGACAAGCATGCTGATCACCCCGTCGGAGGCGGTCACCGACCACGCACGGTGCTCCGCGACGCAGTTTAGATCAACTGTCGACGATGCGTCCGGGTCCGCCCGGTCACCGGCGCAGGGCGGCGGCGAGCGCGGCCAGGTACGCGCCGGCCCGCGCCCCGTTGACCAGCCGGTGGTCGTAGGCCAGGCAGAGGTCGGCGGTGGTCCGCTCGCATAACCCGCCGTCGGCGTCGAGCACGACCTCGCGGTGCACGTCGGGCACCGACAGCGCGCAGGTGACACCGGGCGGGATGATCGGCCGGGCGTGGAGCACGCCCGGGGTGTCGTTGAGCGCGACCAGGAAGTTCATGTCGGCCATGTCGTCCTCGCCGAGCCGGTTGCGCAGCGCCCGCATGCGCAGCGCGACCACGGTGTCGGCGAGGTCGCCCAGGTCCAGCTTCGCGGCGTCGCGGATCACCGGCAGGAACAGCCCGGTGCCGACGTCCACGGTCAGCCCGACCGCCGGCTGCGCCGCGTCGCGCACCCGGCCGTCGCCGGTGAGCGTGGCGTACAGGTCGGGGAACCGGTCGTGCAGCGCGGCCACGGCGGCGATGACGAGCTCGGTGAGGCCGACGTCGGCGCCGGTCTCCTCGGCGGTCCGGCGGGCGTACCCGAGGGCGGCCGTCACGTCGACGCGCACCACGGTGAACGCGGCCGGGATCTCCCGGTGCGAGGTCGCCACCACCTCGGCGACGCGGCGTTGCGCCGGTGACAACGGCCGTCCGGCCGGCGACGCCACCGGCGGCCGGGCCGCGGCGGCCGGCCCCGGCGGCGGTTCCGGGGGCGGCGGCGGTTCCGGGGGCGGCGCGGTCGGGGCGGGCGCGGCCCCGACGGGCAGGACGCGGCCGATGACGCCGCCCGGGACGCAGTCCGCCCCGGCGGCCACGTCGTGCCGCAACACGCCGGCGTGCGTCGCGGCCAGTTCCTCGATCGCCTTGGCGGTCTCCACCGCCGCGATCGGCTCCCCGACGCCGACGGTGGCGCCGGCCGGCGCCAGCCACTCCAGCAGCAGGTAGCTCTCGTCGGTCGGGTTGAGCGTGGGCACCCGCACCGGGACACCCGGCTCGGCGGTCCCCGCCGGACGCGACCCGGCCGGCGGCGGGTCGACGCCGGCCGCCCGCGGCGCGGCGGGCCCGCCGGCCGGAATCCGCATGATCCGCTCCAGGATGGTGTCCGCGCCCAGCAGGACCGCGCGTTCCAGGTGCGGGGCGGACGGGATGACCCGGTCGGCGGAGCTGACCAGCTCGACCGGCCGGCGCAGCAGCGGCCACGCCTCGGCGTGCAGCCGGGCGGCGACCTCGCCGCCCCAGGTGCCACCGGCGGTGCTCTCCTCGGCGACGATCACCCCGGCCGCGCCGTCGAGCACGCCGCGCAGCCCGTCCACGTCGACCGGGTAGAGCCGGGCCGGCACCAGCACCTCGACGGCACGGCCCCGCCCGGCGGCGTCCCGCGCGGCGGCGATGGCCCGGTCGGCGACCCCGCCGGGCGCGATGACGAGCGTCGGCGCGGTGTCGGCGGCCGGGTCGTGCACGCGGGCCCAGTTACGGTCCGCGCCCCGCATCTCGACGGCGAAGCGGTCGTCGACGCGGCCGTCGACGTACCGGCGGCGGGTGTAGAGGATCTTGTCCTCGAAGAGCATGGCCGGTTCGCCCCGGCGCAGCGCGGCGGCGAGCACGTCGGCCGCGTCGTGCAGGGGCGAGAGTTCGAAGAGCGCGAGGTGCGGGATGCCGATGAAGTGCTTCTGCACGCTCTGGCTGTGCGTCGCGCCGTAGCCCCGGCCGCCGCCCACCGGGCAGCGGATCACCACCCGCATCGGGGTGCGCTCGCCGTACATGCTGACGGACTTGGTGAGAAAGTTGAGGATCGGGTCGAACGCGAGACCGGCGAAGTCGCCGAACATGATCTCGACGATCACGGTGTCACCGCAGAGCGCCAGGCCACCCGCGACGCCGGTGATGCCGTTCTCGCTCAGCGGCGTCGACAGCACCCGGTCCGGGTACGCGGTGGACAGCCCCCGGGTGACCTTGAACGCCCCGCCGTACGGGTCGGCGACGTCCTCACCCAGCAGCCAGACCCGGTCGTCGGCGGCGAACAGCTCGTGCAGGGCGCGGTTGAGGTTCTCGCTCACCCGTTCGGCGCGGGTCACCCCACGCCGCCGCTCACCAACGGCCGGGACAGCACCTCGGCCGAGACGTCCGCGACCCGCCGCCGGGCCCGCGCGTCCGCCGCCGAGAACTGCTCCGGGTACGCGGTGGCGTAGCGCTCCAGCCAGTCGAGCCGCCGCAGCTCGCGCAGCTCGTCGGCGTCGCGGGAGTCGTCGCCCTTGCTGTGCGGGCCGAGCCGGACCGTGTGCTGCACCAGCACGTGCGGTTGCCGGGTGGCGCGGACCCGCGCGACGTGCGGCGCGGCGCCGGCCCGCACCTCGTTGAGGTCCAGCGAGTCCGACTCGCTGACGGTGATCCCGAACCCGGCCACCCGGCCGGCGATGGTGCCGGCCAACTGCGCGGTGGTCGGGGTGGACTGGGCGATCCGGTTGTGCTCCACCACCACCAGCAGCGGCACCCGCCACAGCGCCGCCATGTTGAGCGCCTCGTAGACCGCGCCCTCGCCCCAGGTGCCGTCGCCGACGTAGGCCGCCACGATCCGGTCCTGCCCGGTGCGGTTGAGGTGCAGCCCGACGCCGACCGCGGCGGGCAGGCTCTCCCCCTGCACCCCGGTGGACAGGAACCCGTCCCGGCGCAGGTGCTGGCTGCCGCCGTGCCCGTGGCACACCCCGCCGTCCCGGCCGAGCAGTTCCGCCAGCAGGCCGTGCGGGTCGGCGCGGTGGGCCAGGTAGTGCCCGTGCCCCCGGTGGTTGCTGAACACGAAGTCCCCGGTCAGCAACGGGGCCAGCGCGACCGGGATGTGCTCCTGGCCCAGGCAGGTGTGGGTGGTGCCGGCGAGGTGGCCGTCGGCGTACAGGCGGAGCAGCTCCTCCTCGAAGCGGCGGATGAGCAGCCCGGCGTCGAGGTCGGCGTCGCCGAGCGGGGACGGCGCGACGGCCGTCATTCCTCGACGCCCCGCCGCGCCAGCAGCGCGCGCAGATCCGCCACCGACCGCACGGCCCGGATCTCCCGCGGGGTGATGGTGACCCGGTAGGCGTCCTCGACCGCCGCGACGATCTGGAGGTGACGCAGGCTCACCCAGGCGGCCGTGGTCGCCGGCCCGGTCTGCGCGTCAACCTCGTCGACCGGCAGCTCCAGCACGTCGGCGACGAGCCGCACCAGCCGACTGGACATGCCGTGTCCCTTCCGGAACGGGTCCTCCGGCGGCAGCGGCGGCGGCGCGCTGGCCCACCGACCGGATGATCGATGCCTATACCGCGACGATGGTACAGGCCCAGTGCATGCCCCGCCCCAGCGAGATCAACGCGACCCGGTCGCCCTCGACCAGCTCCCCGGCGGCCAGCAGGCGGCTCAACCCGAAGAGCTGGTCCGCGGCCCCGAGATGCCCGTGCTCGGCGGCCAACTCCCGGTTGGTCCGGGTCAGTGGCACGCCGTGCGCCTCGGCCAGCGACGCCATGGCCCGCTCGTTGTCGCCGACCAGGATCAGCCGCGCCAGGTCGGCGACCGCGACACCGGCCCGGGCGCAGGCCCGCTCGGTGACCCGCACGGCCCGTTCGTCGAGTTCGCGGGCGAACTGCGCGAACTGCTCGGCGTCGTAGTCGAAGAACTCCATCACGTGCCACCCGTCGAGCGCGGCGGGTGGGTCGCCGCCGGGCCCGAAGGGCGTCGCCGCGCCGCCGCTGTCGAGCCGGTGGAACCCGGCGTAGCGACCGTCGGTCACGGCCTCGGTGGCCAGCCAGCGCAGCCGCGGGTGCCCGCGCCGGGCCACCGTGGCGACCGCGCCGTCGGAGAACACCATCGGCTGGGTGTCCATCCGGTTCCAGTACGCCTCACAGGTCCGGTTCGCGGCCACCACCAGCGCGGTCGCGTACCCCGGGTGGGTGGCGAACCGGCCCGCGACGGTGTCGAGGCTGAGCACGCCGGTGGTGCACGCCTGGGTGAGCAGCACCGCCTCGGCGTCCACCAGGCCGAGCCGGTGCGCCAGGTCGGCGGCGGCGTCCCAGTAGAGGTGTTCGGTGACGTCGGTGACGGCCAGCACCAGCAGATCCACCTCGGCGGCGGGCAGCGCGGCGGCGGCGAGCGCCCGGCGGGCGGCCCGTTCGGCGAGGTCGGTCACGCCGACCTGCGGCGCGGCGCGGTGCACCTGCCGGTAGCCGTAGCCGAGGACCCGTTGCACGTCGTCGGTGTACTCCCCCACCACGTCGGCCACCGGCGCCGGGTCGCCGAGCGCCTCCCCGAAGGACACCAGCCCGAAGCTCATGTTCGCCCGTCCCGCCGTGGATCCCGTCGATGCCTACCATTGCCGGGTGCCCCGAGAGCATCTCACGCCCCTGACCGGAACCCCGTGGCACGTCTGGCGTTCCGCGCTGCTGCGCTCGGCCGGCTTCCCGGTCGCCGGGATGCGCCGGTTCGCCGCGCCCGCGCTCGCCGCCGTCGCCGACGCCCACCTCGCCGGGGCCTGCGACGAGGCAGCGTTCGACGCCGCGTTCGACGCCGCCGCCGCCGAGCTGGGCCGGGCGGTCCACGACGTCGCCGGGGACGACGCGTTCCGCACGGCGCTCACCTGGCAGAACCCGGCGGTGCTGGTGGCCGTCGACGCGATCCGGCGGGACGGCCCGCACGCCCCGCGCAACCTGCGCCGGCGCCACCGGGAGGAGGTGGTGGCGAAGTACTGGCAGCGCTACTGCCTCAAGAACGACACGGTCGGCTTCTTCGGCCCGATCTGCTGGACCGAGCTGGGCGGCCCGGGTCCGGTCGTCACCGTACGGCCGGGTCCGGCCCTGACCCGGGACCGCCGGGTCTTCCTGGAACGGTGGGGGCTGGACGCGCTCGGCGCGGCGTTCGCCCGCGCGGCGGGCGTCCGCGACTGGCTGCCGGTGCGCCTGTCGCCGGAGCTGACGCTGCGGGACCGGGTGCTGCGGCACCCGCACCGCGCGCCGCAGGCGCTGCCGGCGGGGACGGCCGCGCTGCTGGCGCTGGCCCGGCGGCGACCGCGGGTCGGGGACCTCGTCGCCGGGCTGCTCGCGGACCCGGCCAGCGGTTTCCGTCGCGCCGCCGACGTGCACGCGCAACTCGACGCGCTCGCCGGAAGCGGCGTGCTGCGGATCGGCTTCGACCTGCCGGTCGACCTCACCGCCGAGGACGCGCTGCGCGACCAGCTCGCCGCGATCGGCGACGACGCGCTCCGCGCCCGGCTGCTCGGCGAGCTGGCCGACGTCGGCGCGCTGCGCGACGCGGTGGCCGCCGCCGCCGACCCCGACGCGCTGGCCGCGGCGATGTCCACGCTGGAGCGCCGGTTCGTCGAGCTGACCGGCCGGCCCGCGCGGCACCAACCCGGCGAGGTGTACGCCGGGCGCACCCTGTGCCACCTGGAGACCGTACGCGACCTCGACATCCGCTTCGGCGACGCGCTGCTGCGCCGGCTCGCCCCGCTGGAGCCGCTGCTGCTGTCGGCGCGGTGGCTGACGGCGGCGATCGGCGACGCGTACGCCGACGCGCTGGCCGCGCTGCACCGCGACCTGTCGGCCGACGCGGGGAGCCCGGACGTGTCCCTGGCCGACCTGTGGTTCCACGCCCAGGCGGTGGTGTTCGGGGCGGACCCGCCCAGCGCCGCCGTCACCGCCGACTTCCTGGCCCGCTGGGCGACCGTGCTCGGGCTGGCCGACGCCGACCCCGACGCCCGCGAGTTGCGCTTCGACGCCGCCGAGCTGACCGCGCGGGTCGCCGCCGCGTTCCCCGCCACCGCGCCCGGCTGGGCCGCCGCCCGGATCCACAGCCCGGACGTGCACCTGTGCGCCCCGGACGAGGCGGCGCTGCGACGCGGCGACGTCACCGTCGTGCTCGGCGAGCTGCACGTGGCCCTGGCCGCGTTCGACACGCACTTCTTCGCCCACGGCCACCCGGATCCGCAGCGGCTGCGCGACGCCATGCGCGCCGACCTGCCCGAGGGCCGGGTGCGGCTGCTGGCCCCGGTGGACTGGCCCCGGCACACCGCCCGCATCGCGGAGTGGCTGCACGGGCCCGCCGACGCGCAGCTCGGCTTCACCGGCGCCCCCGGCGCCGACCCGGACCGCCTCGTGCCGATCACCGACCTCACGGTGCGACCCGATGCCGACGGCGGCCTGCGGGCGTACGCCGGGGACGGGCGGCAGTGGCCGCTGCTGGAGGTGTTCGCGCCGCTCGTCGACCACCAGGTGTTCGACACGTGGAAGCTGGCCGGGAACGCCGGGCACACGCCCCGGGTCACGGTCGACGATCTGGTGCTGGTGCGGGAGACGTGGCGCACCACGGTCGGCGCGACCGGGCTGCACACGGTGAAGGGCGAGCGGGCGCGCTACCTCGCGGTGCGGCGCTGGCGGCGCGCGCTCGGCCTGCCCGAGCAGGTCTTCGTCCGGGTCGACACCGAACTCAAGCCCACCTTCGTGGACCTGACCAGCGGCGTCTACACCCGGCTGCTGTGCACGCTGCTGCGCGGCGCGCACGAGCGGGGCGGGGAGCGGGTCGGGTTGACCGTCACCGAGCTGCTGCCCGGCCCCGGCGACGCCTGGCTGACCGACGCGGCCGGCCGGGCGTACGCCTCGGAGCTGCGGCTACAGATCGTCGACCCGGCGCCCGCGCGGTAGCCACCGCGTCGCGTCCGCCGGGGCGTCCGGGGTCTCGGTGTCGAAGTGGCGCAGCCGGCGCATGCCGTAGGCGCCCGCCGCCACCACGGCCAGCGCCAGGCCGGACACCACGAACGCGAACCCGAGCCCCCGGCCGGGGCCGGTGCCGATCAGCGCGCCCACGCTGCCGGCCAGGGCGCCGCCCGGGGCGAACATCGGTTCGAGCACGGCGCCGCTCAGTGGCACCAGCACGGCGAAGCCCAGCGGCAACGTCGCCCAGGTCAGCGTCTGGATGATCGCCAGCACCCGGCCGTGGAACCGCTGCGGCACCTTCACCTGGATGAGCGACAGGTAGATGCCGTTGTGCAGGCCCAGACCGAGGCCCACGCCGAAGCTGCCGAGCGCGATCAGCCACAGGTTCGGGCGTACGCCGCTGAGCACCAGGCTGATCGCGACCCCGAACGCGACAGCGATCAGCGCGGGCATCCGGCGTCGGGTCGGTCCACCCCAGACCGCGACCGCCAGCCCGCCCAGGACCGCGCCCAGCGCCTCGGCGAACGCCACGGTGCCGACCTGGCCCATGGTGCCGAACGCCAGCACCATCGGCGGCACCAGCAGCAGGCTGGCCAGGCAGAGGTTGTAGAGCGAGAAGAAGCCGAGCATGGCCCGGAAGCCCGGCTCCGCCCACGCCATCCGCGCCCCGCCGACCAGTTCGGCCAGGAACGGCTCCTTGCGGCGGCGGCCGAGCAGCCGGGGGAAGCGCACCACCGCGAGCACGCCGATCGCGACCGTGTAGCTCACCATGTCGATCACCAGGACCCCGGTCAGGCCAACGGCCGCGAGCAGGCCCGCCGCCAGCAGCGGCACCGCCAGCGAGCTGAGCCCCACGGCGAGTTGGGCGATGCCGTTGGCGTGGCCCAGGTAGCGCTTCGGCACGACCTGCGGGATCGCGGCCAGGTAGGTGATGCGTTGGAACACCGACGCCGCGCCGAGCACGCAGACCAGCGTGTAGACGGCGGCCAGCCCCAGCCGGTCGGTCCACAGCAGCGTAGCCAGCAGCGCCTCCGCCGTCACCGCGACCGCGCAGGCGGCGATCAGCACCCGACGCCTGTCGAACCGGTCCGCGACGGTGCCGGCGACCGGCAGCGCCAGCAACGCCGGCAGGTAGGCGATCACCCCGGACAGGCCGAACCACAGCATCGACCCGGTGCTCAGGTAGACCCAGACCGGCACCGCCCACTGGGTCAGCGCCGAGCCGGTGGCCGAGACGAGCTGGCTCGCGGTGAGCGCCAGGAACCGGCGTACGCCGGGCTGCACCCCGGCCTCGACGGCGGCCGGGTCGGCGCTTGTCGCGGCGAGCTCCCAGCCGTCACCGGCGACCGGAGCGGGCGCGGTGGCCGGCGCGGACAGGCCCGGGTGGGTGAGCACCTCGGCGAGCGCCCGGGCCCGCTGCTTGACGAAGTAGTGCCCGGCCTGGTCGAGCACCACAAGTGCGGTGGAACCGCCGAGGAAGTCCCACTCGCGGTAGCGCTCCTCGTAGTACTCGGTGAGCACGTCGTGGGTGCCCACGACGGAGATCACCGGCGCGGGGACCCGGACCGGCTCGGCGTCCAGCCAGGCGGTGAACCGCTCCTGCGCCTCGGCCGCCTCGCGCCGCACGTGGTGGACGAACCGGTCGACCTGGGCCGGGTCCAGGTCGGCCAGCTCGGCGCCGATCGACCGCAGGAACGTCTCGTAGCGCCGGTCCGCGCCCCGCGAGTCGACCCAGTCGACCAGCCGGCCGAGCATGTTGTCCGGCCGGGCGGTGGGGAACACGCCACCGGCGTAGATCGCCTCGATCGGCCGGCCCCGCTCGTGCAGCCGCCGGGCGATGCCGGTCAGCAGCGCGCCGCCGACGCAGTGGCCGTAGAGGACCAGCGGGCCGTCCACCCGGTCCTCGATCTCGGCCACGCACCGCTCGACCAGCTCGTCGAAGGGCAGCTCGGTGTCGTCGACCCCGACGTCGTGCCCGGGGACGGCCAGCGAGTAGAGCGTGTGCCCGGGCGGCAGCTCGTCCGCGAGCGGCTGGTAGATGCTGGCCAGCCCGCCGCCGTAGGGCACGCACACGTAGGACCGCACCCGTTGCTCCGCCGGCACCGGCCGGGTCAGCTCGTAGAGCAGCGGACGCCGGCGGTCGTCGGCCGGAGCGTCGATCAGCGCGGCCAGCCCCGCCACGGTGGGGTGCTGGAACAGGTCCA
This sequence comes from Micromonospora sp. NPDC049240, assembly GCF_040647835.1. Classification (NCBI taxonomy): domain Bacteria; kingdom Bacillati; phylum Actinomycetota; class Actinomycetes; order Micromonosporales; family Micromonosporaceae; genus Micromonospora; species Micromonospora sp. NPDC049240. The sequence goes on along the minus strand of NZ_JBEZCX010000020.1, from coordinate 108,838 downwards.
TCACGCCGACGTCGACCGGCCCGTACGCCGCGCGCAGCGTGGCCAGCATCCGGATCGCCAGCAGCGAGTGCCCGCCGAGGGCGAAGAAGTCGTCGTCGAGGCCGACGTCGGCGACCCCCAGCGCGTCCTGCCAGGCGGCGGCGACGGCCCGTTCGACAGGGGTGACCGGTGGGCGGTGCGCCGCGGCGCCGCCGCCGTCGGGCACCGGGTCGGGCAGCGCGGCGGTGTCCAGTTTCCCGTTGGCGGACAGCGGCAGCGCGTCCAGCGGCACGAACGCCGACGGCACCATGTAGTCCGGCAGCCGCCGCCGCAGCGCCTCCCGCAGCGCCGCCGGGTCCACCGCCCCGCCGCCCGCCGCCGGTGTCACGTACGCGACCAGGCGCTGACCGGCGGGGGTGGCGCCGCGGACCGCGACGGCGGCGGCGCCGACGCCCGGCTGCTCGCGCAGCACGGCGGCGATCTCCCCCGGCTCGATCCGCAGCCCCCGCAGCTTCACCTGGTCGTCGAGGCGACCGAGGTACTCCAGGGTCCCGTCGGCCCGCCAGCGGGCCCGGTCGCCGGTGGCGTAGAGCCGCCCGCCGGCCGCGCCGAACGGGTCGGGGCGGAACGCGTCGGCGGTGAGCCCGGGCCGGCGCAGGTAGCCCCGAGCCACCTGCACCCCGCCGAGGTGGAGCTGCCCGGCCACCCCGACCGGCACCGGCCGCATGGCCCGGTCGAGCACGTGGGCGCGCACGTTGCGGATCGGCCCGCCGATCGGCACCCGGGTGACGGCGGCCAGCGCGGCGGGCGTGGCCGCCCAAGCGGTCACGTCGATCGCCGCCTCGGTGGGCCCGTAGAGGTTGTGCAGCGACGCCGCCGGGAGCGCGGCCACGGCCCGGCGGGCGAGGTCCAGCGGCAGTTCCTCGCCGCTGCACACGATCCGCCGCAGCGAGCCGCACCGGGCCAGGTCGGCGGCGTCGGCGGTGGCCAGGAACGCATCCAGCATCGATGGTACGAAGTGGACGGTGGTGATCCGCTCGCGTTCGATCAGCTCCCGCAGGTACGCCGGGTCGCGGTGCCCGCCCGGCGCGGCCAGCACCAGCCGCGCGCCCACCACGAGCGGCCAGAACACCTCCCACACCGACACGTCGAACCCGATCGGCGTCTTGTGCAGCACCGCGTCGTCCGGCCCCAACGCGAAGGCGTCCTGCATCCAGTCCAGCCGGTTGACCACGCCGGCGTGCGCGTTGACCACGCCCTTCGGTCGCCCGGTGGACCCGGAGGTGTAGATCACGTAGGCCGCGTTGCCCGGCCCGGCGGCCCGGCCCGGCACGGGTCCCGGCCGGTCCGGTCCGGTCCGCGGCACCGGCCGATCCGGTCCGCCCACCGGCACCGGCCGGTCCGGACCGGTCAACGGCAGCACCACGCCCGCGCCGGCGAGGCCGGCCGGCACCTCGTCGGCGAGCAGCACCTCCGCGCCGGCGTCGGTCAGCATGAACGCCAACCGCTCCGGCGGATGGTCCGGGTCCAGCGGCAGGTACGCCGCGCCGGCCCGGTGGATGCCGAGCAGCCCGGCGACGAGGCGGCTGGAGCGGGGCTCGTGGACGGCGACGACCGACTCGGGCCCCACCCCGTGGGCGGTCAGCCGCCGGGCCACCCGGTCGGCGGCGGCGGACAACTCGGCGTAGGTCAGCCGGGTGTCGCCGTCGACAAGCGCCACCGCGTCCGGCGTGCGCCGGACCTGGGCGTCGAACAACTCGGCCAGGGTGCTCCGGCGCACCGGGGCGGCGGTGTCGTTCCAGCCGGTCACCACCCGGTCCCGTTCGGTGTCCGACATGACCGGCAGCGCGCCCACCCGGGTCTGCGGCGACGCGACGGCGGCGGCGAGCAGCAGCAGGTAGCGGTCCGCGAACGCGGCCATGCCGGCCGGCTCGAACAGCGCGGTGTCGTACTCCAGCCGCAGCTCGTCGCCGGCGATCTCCAGCGACAGGTCGTCCATCGCGCCGCCGAACGCCGCGCCGCGCCCGGTCGGCAGGTGGTGGAACGTCACCTGGTAGAGCGGCGGCAGACCGGGGTCGCGGCGCACCGCCAGGTCCTCGACCAGCTTCTGGAACGGCATGTCCTGGTGGTCCCACGCGTCGAGCACCACCCGGCGGACCCGGCGGACCAGCGTCCGGAACGGCGGATCACCGGAGACGTCGACGCGCAGCACCAGCATGTTCATGAACATGCCGAGCAGCGGTTCCAGCTCGGCGCGGTCCCGGCCGGCCACCGGCATGCCGACCACGACGTCGTCGCTGCCCGACAGCCGGTGCAGCAGCGCCACGAACGCGGCGAGCTGCACCATGAACGGGGTGGCGGCGGTCTGCCGGGACAGCTCGGGCAACGCCTCCGCCACGCCGTCGGGCAGGGCGCGGCGCACGTCGGCGCCGTGGAACGCGCGCGTCGGCGGGCGCGGGCGGTCGGTGGTCAGCCCGTGCACGGCGGGCAGGCCGGCCAGCGTCTCCCGCCAGTACGCGCGCAGCTCGCCCCGGCGGGGGCCGTCGAGGCGGTCGCGTTCCCAGGCCGCGTAGTCGGCGTACTGGACGGGCAGGTCGGGCAGGTCCGGCGCGCGGCCCGCCACCGCGGCGGCGCACAGTTCGGTCAGCTCCGCGCGCAGGTTGAGCAGCGACGTGCCGTCGAGGATCACGTGGTGGCCGGCGAAGAGCAGCCACCAGGTGTCCGCGTCGAGCCGCAGCAGCCGCGCCCGCCACAGCGGCAGGCCGTCCATCGGCAGGTCGAGGCGGGCGTACTCGGCGACGATCCCGACGCGGGCCCGCTCCCGCTCCGGCGGCGGCAGCCCGGACAGGTCGGTCACCGGCAGCTCCACCGGCACTGTGGGGTGGATGTCCTGCCGGAGTTCGCCGTCCACCAGGCACAGCGTGGTGCGCAGCGCCTCGTGCCGTTCGGTGACCGTCCGCAGCGCGGCGAGCGCCTGCTCCGGGCCCGCCCCGGCCGGCAGGGTGACCGCGTCGGTCATCGTGAACAGCGGCTGTCCCGGGCTGAGCTGGGCGGTGAACCAGACCCGCTCCTGGGCGTACGAGGCGGCGGCGCGGTAGACGCCGTCGACCGGGGTGAGGTCCGGCGGCGACTCGGTCACGCCGGCCGCCCCGGCCGGCGCAGGCGCGGGATCGGTGCCTCCGCCGCCGTGGCCGGCGGGGTGGCGCGCAGCGCCTCGATCCGGGCGGCCATCGCGGCGACCGTCGGCGCGTCGAACAGCACCCGCATGGACAGCCGGGCGCCGACGGCCTGGCGGATGCGCAGCACCAGGTGCGCCGCCACCAACGAGGTGCCGCCGAGCCGGAAGAAGTCGTCGTACGGGCCGACCTCGGCGACGCCCAGGACGTCGCGGAAGATCCCGGCGACGGTGGCGGTCAGGTCGCCGTCGACGGCGGTCGCGGTGGCGGTGGTCGCGGCGGTGACCGAGGCGAGCCGCCGCTCGTGGCCGGCGACCGCGGCCACGGTGTACGCGCCGATCGCGACCGAGCCGGCGCGGCCCCCGGCGAGGACCCGGCGCGCCGCCGCCGTCGCCGCCGCGGCGGGCAGCCCGTCGTGGTCGGGCACGCCGTCCTCCCGCCACGCGCCCCAGGCCAGCGCCACCACCCGGGCCGGCCAGCCGTGCGGGGCGCGGGCGTACGCGTCGAGGAACGCGTTGGCCGCCGTGTCGTCGACCCGGCCCAGTCCACCGGCGAGCGCGGTCACCGAGGCGCTGAGCACCACGAAGTCCAGTGGCAGGTCACCGAAGACCTCGCGCAGCACCAGCGCGCCGGTGAGCTTCGGCCGCAGCTCCGCGGCGGCCTCCGCCAGCCGGGACCCGGCGGCCGGGCCGGTGTCCGGCCGCCGCGCGGCGTGGATGATGCCGTCGAGACCGCCGAGGTCGCGCAGCACCTCGGCGCGGACCGCCCGCATCGCGTCCGGGTCGGCCACGTCGGCGGTGAGGTGCCGCACCCGGGCGCCCGCGCGCTCCAGCGCTGCGATCCGGTCGGCCGGCGGCGCCGTGGCGCGGCTCACCAGCACCAGCCGCGCGCCGGGCCGGGCCAGCTCGGCGGCGAACGCGCCGCCGACCTGGCCCGAGCCGCCCGTGATCAGATACCGCCCGCCGTCCCGGACGACCGGCCCGGAACCGGCCCGACCGCCGGCCGGCACCGCCGCGAACTCGCGCGTCCAGCGACGCCCACCGAGCCGCAGCGCGACCGCCTCGGCCCGGTCGACGCCGAGCAGCTCGTCGGCCAGCGGGTCCACGGCGGGTTCGCCCGGGTCGGCGTCGACCCAGTGACCACGCAGCCGCGGGCGTTCCAGCGGCGCCGAGCGCACCACCCCGGCGACCGTCGCGTGTTCCGGGCGCAGCAGGTCGACGCCGGTCACGTCGGCCACCCCGGCGGTCACCACGTCCAGCTCCACGTCGGCGTCCGGCAGCGCCTCCAGCAGCGTCAGCAGCGCGAGGTAGCCGTGGTCCTGGGCCGCCGACACGGCGGCCACGTCGGAGCCGGCCGGGTCCCCGTCGAGCGGCCAGGCGTGCACGACCCGGCCGGCGCGCTCGTCGTCGGCGCACTCGTCGAGCAGCCGACGGTGGTCGGCGACGCTTGTCGGCCGCACCTGGTAGCCGTCCGGGCGGACCGCGAAGGCCGGCCCGGGGCGGACCACCGTGACGTCGACGCCGCGTTCCCGCAGCCGCTCCGCCAGCGCCGTGCCCCGCCGGCCCGAGGCGAACAGCAGCAGCGCGGCCGGCGCCTCGGCGGACGCCGCGGCGGGCAGCTCGCGCCAGAGGGGAACCTCGACGACGCCGTCGTCGTGGCGGCGGTCGGCGGCCGGCGCGGCGGGCGCCACGGCCGCCGGCGCCGGGTCGATCCAGTGCCGGGTCCGCTGGTACGGGTAGCCGGGCAGGGACACCCGACGTGGCCGGCCGGGCGTGGGCAGGTGGACCGGCACCCCGGCGGTCCACAACCGGCCGGCCGCCTCGTGGGCGGTCTGCCGGTCGGTCAGGCGCTCCCCCGGCGCGGGCAGCGTGCGCAGCGGCGCGCGGGCCCCCGGCGGCAGGCTGAGCCGGGCCAGCCCGGCGAGCTGGCGGCCGGGGCCGCACTCCAGCAGCAGCCACCCGTCGGGCGGGCCGGTCGCCGCGAGGGCCGCCACCGTGGCCCCGAAGCGCACCGGCCGGCACAGTTGCTCCGCCCAGTACGCCGGGTCGGTGAGCTGCGCGTCGGTGAACGGCGCGGCGGTCGCCGCCGACCACACCGGCGCCGCCGGCGCCCGGCGCGGCACCGCCGCCACCAGCGCCGCGAACTCGTCGCGCACCGGCTCCAGCAGCGGCACGTGCATCGCGTACGGCGTGCGCAGCGGCGTGCAGCCGATGCCGCGCCCGCGCAGCGTGTCGGCGAACGCGGTCACCGGCTCCGGCGCGCCGGCCAGCACGCAGGTCTGCGGCCCGTTGCTGATCGCCACCGCGACGCCGGCCGGCAGCAGCGGCGTGATCTCGTCGGCGCCGCGCTGCACGGCGAGCATCCGGCCCTCCGGCGCGGCCCGGACCAGCCGGCCCCGGGCGGCGGCGAGGCGCACCGCGTCGGGCAGGTCGAAGACCCCGGCGACGGTGGCCGCCACCAGCTCGCCGATGGAGTGGCCGAGCATCGCGGCGGGCGTGACGCCCCAGTGCCGCCACAGCGTCGCCAGCGCGTACCCGACCGTGAACAGCGCGGGTTGCAGCACCTCCGGCTCGGCCAGTCGCTCGTCAGCCCCGGGTCCCGCGCCGACGAGCAGTTCGTGCGGGTCCCGGCCGAGGACCCGGGCGCACTCCTCGACGGCGGCGGCGAAGACCGGCTCGGTCGCGGCCAGGTGCGCGCCCATGCCCGGGTGCGCCGAGCCCTGGCCGGAGAAGAGCAGACCCACCCGGGGCGGGTGCGCCGCGTCCCCGTCGCCCCGGCGGCGCGGGTCGGTCAGGGCAGCCGCCGCCCGGGTCCGGTCCACCGCGACCACCGCGGCCCGGTGCCGGTACGCCGGCCGTCCCTCCCGCAGCGTGTACGCCACGTCGCGCAACTCCAGCTCCGGCCGGTCGGTGAGGTGGGCGGCCAGCCCGGCGCACGCCGCCGCCAGCGCGGCCGGGGTCGCGGCGGACACCTGGAGCAGCTCCCCGCCGCCGTCGTCCGGTTCGGTGGGGGCGAGCGGTGGGGCCTCCTGGAGCACCAGGTGCGCGTTGGTGCCGCCGAGGCCGAGCGAGCTGACGCCGGCCCGCAACGGGCGCTGCTCCGCCGGCTCCCACTTGGTCAGCGTCGACACCACGTAGAACGGGCTCGCCGCGAAGTCGATCTCCGGGTGGGGCCGGTCGTGGTTGATGCTGGGCGGGATCAGCCGGTGCCGCATCGACAGCACGGTCTTGATCAGGCCGACCACGCCGCCGGCCGCGCTGAGGTGACCGATGTTGGCCTTCGTCGAACCGACCCCGCACCAGCCCCGCTCGGCGGTGCGCCGCCCGTACGCCGCGCTCAGCGCCGCGATCTCGATCGAGTCGCCCAGGACCGTGCCCGTGCCGTGCGCCTCCACGTAGCTGACCGAGCGCGGGGCGACGCCGGCCACCGCGAGGGCCTGCACGGCGACCTCCACCTGGCCGGTGACGCTGGGCGCGGTGAAGCCGGCCTTGGTCGCGCCGTCGTTGTTGACCGCGTTGCCGATGATCAGCGCCCGGATGTCGTCCCCGTCGGCCCGCGCGTCGGACAGCCGCTTGAGCACGACCACACCGACACCGCTGCCGTAGACGGTGCCGTCGGCGCGCGCGTCGAACGGGCGGCAGTGCCCGTCGGCGGAGGTGTAGCCCTCGTCCGCGACGTACCCGACGGCGTGCGGCAGCTCCACGCAGACGCCGCCCGCGAGCGCCGTGTCGCACTCGCCGTTGCGCAGCGCCTCGCTGGCCAGGTGCACCGCGACAAGCGACGACGAGCAGGCGGTCTGCACGGTCATCGCCGGGCCGCGCAGACCAAGCCGGAACGACACGCTGCTGGCCAGGTAGTCCGGCTTGTTGCCCAACGACACCCGCAGCTCACCAGCGTCGGCCAGCGCGCGCGGGTTCCGCCGGACGTTGAGCCACTGGTAGAGGTCGGCGTTGCCGCCCGCGTACACGCCGATCTCGCCGTCGTAGCGGGCCGGGTCGCAGCCGGCGTCGGTCAACGCGGCGTGCGCGTGCTCCAGGAACAGCCGCTGCTGCGGGTCGGCCAGCTCCGCGTCGCGCGGGCTCATCCCGAACAGGCCGGCGTCGAACTGGTCGACCTGGTCGAGCACGGCGGCCACCGGCACGTACGCCGGATCGTCGAGTTCGTCGACGGCGACGCCCCGGGCCAGCAGTTCCGCGCGGCTGAACCGGGTGAACGACTCGGCGCCGTCGACCAGGTTGCGCCAGAACCGCTCCGCCGAGGCCGCGCCCGGCACGCGCAGGCTGAGCCCGACGATCGCGATCGGCTCCACTGTCTCGTTCGTCACGGCATGACCTCCGACTCGGCGGCATCGCGGATGTGCAGGCGCAGCTCGCTGACGTAGTGGCGGCCCCGGCCGTCGGGCAGCCACGCCTGCGCCGGCGTGGGCAACAGCTCGGTCACCGTCACCGGCACGTCCGCGCCGCCCGCCCGCCGGGCCGCCCGCAGCATCAGGCAGAGCCGGTTGGCGTAGAGCGGGCTGGTCAGGTCGACGTACTCGGGTTTCAGCTCGGTGGCCACCCGGACGAAGACCCGCTCCGGCAGGCCCAGCGCGGCCCGCCACCGGCGTACCGCGAGGTAACGGCGCGCCGGGTCGACGGCGTCGGTCAGGCCGGTCGCCCCGACGGTGACGCGCCACGTCTCCCGGGCCAGCACCAGCCGGTCCACGGTGACCCGAGGGCTGTGCGGGCGTTCGGTGATGAGTTTGAACGCGTCGCCGGCGTGCACCGCGATCAGGTCGGAGAACACCTCGACAAGCGGCCAGCGGGTGCCGTCGGGGCCGGTCGCCACCAGCACGCCGGCCACCTCGGAGACCACCGCGGCGTTGGCCGGCACCAGCCGGTCCCGGCCCGCGCCGGGGGCGTCGGCGAACGCGAGCCGGTGGTCGTCCGGGCCGAACAGGGACGCCGACAGCCGGCCGCCGACCCGGGGGAAGTCGACCGGGTAGACCGGACGCAGCCGCGCCGGGCCCAGGTCCGCCGCGTACGCCCGGCGCAGCCGCGCCAGGTCCGGATGGCAGTGGGTGAACAGCTCGGCGTTGAACGTCGGGTACGCGGCGTGCAGCTCGCCGAGCACCGCGACGAACTCGGCGTCGGGCGACTCCGCGACGAGCTGGAGGTCCGGGCTGTGGATCCGGCCCGCGCTCCAGCCGGGTCGGGTGGCCGGGAACTCCGCCGCGACCCGGGGCGCCAGCTCGGCCGCGTCGACCGTCAGCCGCGCGGTGCCGGCGGGCAGGTCGGCGAGCCGGAGCACCCGTTCCCAGCGGGCGGCGAACTCGCGCGCGACCCGGTCGGCGGGCCGGTCACCGGGACCGAACAACGGCCCCTGGGCGACGAACCACAGGTCCCCGAGCCGGACCGGCCCGTCGCCGCTCAGGTCGTCGTGGAGGTCGCGCAGCGCGTCCCCGTACGCCGTGGCCAGCTCGGCGGTGAGCCAGCGCGCGGCCCGCAACGGCAGGTCCAGCGCCGGGGCGAGGGCGTCGAGCAGGTCCTGGCCGACGGTGAACTCGACGTCGCGGACGGTCTCCTCGTGGCACAGCGCCCGCCCGGCGTAGTTCTGCCCGGCCCGGCGGCGCGGCGGCCGGCCGGTCAGTCCGGTGAACTCCGTGTCCAGGGCGGCCAGCGCGGTGGCCAGCGCGGCGGGGTCACCGGCGGCGTCGGCGACGCGGTCGCGGGCGGCGGCGAGCCGGTCCAGTCCGGCGCGGGCCGGCTCCCGGGCCGCCGGGTCGCCGACGGCGTCGATCCGCTCGCGCAGGCCCGCCTCCGCGGCGAAGCCCGGCGGCAGGTCGAAGTCCCAGCGCAGCAGCCCTCGCTCGGCCAGGTGGGCGAGGAGGAGGAACCCCTCCTCGGGCCGGCGCACGCCGGTCTGTTCGTCGCAGACCAGGTCGTCGACGATCTCCCGGGCGGGGCGGCGTCCGTCGCAGCGGGCCAGCGCGATCGACTCGGTAAGCGACACCGGGGCGGGACGCTGGGCGGGCCGGTGCACGACCCGCCCGTCCAGGTGGGCGTGCGGCGCCAGCCTGGGGGCCAGCCACGACCGCAGCAGCGGGTCCGCCACCAGCCGGTCGGCGTACGCGGACAGCGCCCAGTGTTCCAGGTGCACGACGCGCCGGCGGAGCAGGCCGGGGCCGGGCCGGGCGGTGACGGCAGCCGGTCCCGGCGCCACCACGCCCCAGCACACCGGGCCGAAGAAGCCGATGGTCTCGCACTTGGCGACGTAGCGCTGCCAGTAGCCGGCGACGACGTTCTCCCGGCCCCGGCGGCGGACGTTGCGTGGCCCGTCCGGGCCGTCGCGGACCAGCCCGTCCAGCGCCACCAGCACGTCCGGGTTCTGCCAGGTGACGGCCTCGCGGAACAGCGGGTCGGCGGCGATCCCGCACACCGCCGCCGACGCCGCCCGGGTGGCGTCGGCGTACGCGGCCGGGAACGCGGCGTCGTCCACCTGGCCGGCGAGGTGCCGGTCGGCGGCGGCGGCGCACTCCGGGGCGGCGAAGCGGTCCAGGCCGTCGGCCGGGAACCCGGCGCCGCGCAGCAGCGCGTCCCGCCAGACCGACCAGCCGGTGTCGCCGAGGGGCACCAGGTGCGTCATGCCGGGTCACCCGCCCCGGCCGGCTCGTCGGCGGCCCGGCGCAGCACCCGCTGGCGGCGCACCGCGCCCCGGCGGGCGGCCCGTTCCACCGCCGCGTCCTCGGCGCTGTCGCCGGGCGACCCGCCGGACGCGTGGCCGCTGTCCAGGTGCGCGGCGAGCGCACGGACGGTCGGGTGGTGGAACAGGTCCACCACCCGCAGGTCGGTGCCGAGCAGCCGGTTGAGCTGCCGCTGCACGACGGCGACGGCCAGCGAGCCGCCGCCGACGTCGAAGAAGCTGTCCGTCGCGGCCACCTCGGGCACGCCGAGCACGTCGCACCAGACCGAGGCGATCCGCCGTTCGGTGGCGGTGGCCGGGCGGGCGGCGGTCGCCCCCGGCCGGCTCGTGGCGCGGGTGACCGGCGCGGCCCGGGGCACCTCGCCCGGGCTCCCGGCGGGAACGGCCGTCCAGGCGGGCAGCTCGGAGACCGGCCGCCCGGGATCGGCGGCCCCGACACGCAGCATCCGCTCCACCTCGCCCAGCACCGCCGCCATCAGCCCGCGGCCGTAGACGTCGGGGTTGAACACGATCTCCACCCGGAGCTGCCCGTCCCGGGTCACGCCGTACAGGGTGAGGTCGAACGGGGACCCGGGCGCGGCCACCGGCACCGGCTCGCTGGTCAGGCCGGCCAGCTCCAGTTTCGGCTCGTCGAACGTGTACATGTTGAACAGCACCTGCACCAGCGGGCTGCGGTCCAGCAGGCCGCCCAGGCCGAACCCGCCGACGACGCGTTCCACAGGCGCCTCCGGGTGGGCGAGCGCGGCGAGCAGCTCGGCCCAGGCGGCGCGGACGTGGGCGGCGAAGCCGGCCTCCGGGAGCGGGCGCAGCCGCAGCGGCGCGATCTCGATGAAGAACCCGACCATCGGCGCGAAGTCGGCCGCGCGCCGGTCCACCGTCGGGGTGCCCACGAGCAGGTCGGGCAGGCCGGTGCGGCGGGCCAGCACCAGCGCGAACGCGGCCAGCACGGCGGCGGCCGGGGTCGCGCCGAGCCCGGCGGCGAGGTCGGTCAGGGCGGTGGTGGCGGCCCGGTCCAGCCGGGTGCCGACCGTCGCGCTGGCGTACGTCTGCTCGGCCGGCCGCCGCCGTCCCCCGGGCAGCTCCACCACCACGGGCGCGCCGTTCAGGTGCGCCAGCCACCAGTCCAGGTCGGACGCGCCGCGACGCCGGGAGCGCTCCTCCCGCCACGCGACGTAGTCGCCGTAGGCGGCGGCCAGCGGCGGCAGCGGCGGCCCCTGCCCGAGCGCGGCGCGGTAGGCGGTGGCCAGGTCGGCGTGGAACAGCGACTGGGACCAGCCGTCGAACACGGCGTGGTGGGCGTAGACGGCCAGCACGTGCTCGTCGACGCCGGTCCGGATCAGCTCGGCCCGCCACAGCGTGTCGGTGGCCAGCGCGAACGGCCTCGCCGCGCCGGCCGCGAGGTGCGTGGCGAGGTCCGTGCCCGGCGGGAGGTCGCGTACCGGCAGCGGCACCGGCGTGGGCGGGTCGACCACGGCGTACGGCACGCCGTCGGTGTCGGGGATACGCCACCGCAGGATCTGCTGGCGGTCCGCGACGGCGGTCAGCGCGGTGGCGAGGGCCGCGACGTCGAGTCCGCCGGTGAGCCGTTCGGCGAAGGCGACGTTGTAGGCGGACGCGGCGGCCGGAAAGTAGCGGTCGAGGAACCACAGCCGGCGCTGCGCCGGGGACAGGGCCGGCGGTCGGCCCCGGACGGCGTCGGCCGGGCCGGTCCCGGCGGCGGCGTCGACGCGGGCGGCGATGCCGCGCAGCGTCCGCCCGAGCAGCACGTCCTCGACCGCGACGTCCCGGCCCAGCCGCTCCCGCAGGTCGGCGACGAGCCGCATCGCGGCGATCGAGTGTCCACCGTGGTGGAAGAAGTCGGCGTCGCGGTCGACGGCCGGCGCGTCCAGCAGCGCCGACCACGCCCGCGCGACGAGGCGTTCGGTGTCGGTCGCCGGCGCCTCTCCGGTCGGCGCCGGCTCCGGCGCGGCGGCGGTGAGCGCGGCCAGCCGGTCGACGTCGATCTTGCCGTTGATGGTGACCGGCAGCGCGGGCATGGTGTGCATCCGCGCCGGCACGGCCGCCGCCGGCAGCAGCCGCGCGCAGTGGGCGCGCAGCGCGGCCACGTCCAGGCGGGTCGCCACGTACGCGACGAGTTCCGGCCCGCCGGGGCCGCCGCCCGCCTGGACGCTGGCCAGGTCTACGCCGGGGTGGCGGCGCAGCACCGCCTCCACCTCGCCCAACTCGATGCGCTGCCCGCGGATCTTGACCTGCCGGTCGGCCCGGCCGAGGAACTCCAGGTTCCCGTCCGGCAGCCGGCGGGCCAGGTCACCGGTGCGGTAGAGGCGCTGCCCGGGCCGGTCGGTGAACGGGTCCGGGACGAACCGCTCGGCGGTGCGCGCGGCGTCGAACAGGTAGCCCCGGCCGAGACCGGGCCCGCCGGCCAGCACCTCACCGATCTCGCCGGGACCGACCTCGCGGAACCGGTCGTCGACGAGGTGGACGCGGTGGTTGGCGGCCGGCCGGCCGATCGGGATGGGCCGGGTCCACACGCCGCTGCCCTCGAACCAGGTCACCAGCACGGTCGCCTCGGTCGGGCCGTAGACGCTGACGAACCGCCGGCCGCCCTCGGTCCACCGGCCGACCTGCTCCGGGCCGGTCGCCTCCCCGCCGGTCATCACCAGCCGTACGCCGGGCAGCCGGGCCGGGTCCAGCAGCGGCAGGACCGGCGGCGGCAGCACCACCACGTCGACGTCCTGCTCGGCGCAGACGCGGTACAGCCGGGTCGGGTCGGCCCGCTCGGCGTCACCGGCCAGCACGACAGTGCCACCGGCGGCGAGCGGGGCGAGCAGGTCGGCCACCGACGCGTCGAACCCGATCGAGGCGAAGGCCAGGCAGCGGGTCGAGGGACCGAAGCCGGAGAACTCCGCGATGCCGGTGACCGCCTCGGTCAGCGCCCGGTGCTCGATCACCGCCCCCTTGGGCCGCCCGGTCGACCCCGACGTGAACATCACGTACGCGGTGGTGGCCAGCGTGGCCGGCGTCGGCCGCCAGCGGGCCGTCGACGTGGGCACGTCCCGTACGGCCTGGTCGGCGAAGACGCCGGGCGCGACGGCCGGCGCGCCCACCACGACGCGCAGGCGGGCCTCGGCGGCCAGCTCGCGCAGTCGCGGCGCCGGCAGCGCCGGGTCGAGCGGAACGTAGCCGGCGCCGGCCGCCTGCACGCCCAGCAGCGCCACCACCAGCTCCGGGCGGCGGTCCACGCAGACGCCCACCAGGTCGTCCGGGGCGACGCCGTCCGCGCGCAGCGACGCGGCGAGGGCGGCGGCGCGGCCGACCAGGTCGGCGTAGCTCAGCGTCCGGCCGCCCTGCGTCACGGCCGGCGCGTCGGGTCGCCGGGCGGCGTGTCCGGCGACCAGGTCGGGCAGGCACATTTCGGGGTACGGCAGGTGGGGGCCGGTCATCGCGCCGCCTCGACCCAGTGCCGGGTCCGCTGGAACGGATAGCTGGGCAGCGGCACCCGCCGCCCCCGCGCCACCGGCAGGTCGCCACCGTCGCGCCAGGACCGGGTCGCGGCGTCCTCGGCCACCGGCCCACCCCGGGCGAACGCGGTGAGCTGCGCGACCGCCTCCGGCACGTCGGCGCACCCGACCGCGCCCCGGTGGGCCAGCCGCCGCCGGCCCACCGCCAGCGTGTACGCCACGTCCGCGACCGCGAGGTCGCCCTCGGCCAGCCGCGCGGCCAGTCGCCCGGCCAGCTGCCGCAACGCGGTCGGGCTGCCCGCCGACAGGCCGAGCACCACCCGGTCGCCGCCGGCGACGACCGGCCCGTCCCGGTCGCCCGCGGCGGGGGGCTGCTCCACCAGCACGTGCGCGTTGGTGCCGCCGAGGCCGAACGAGCTGACCCCGGCCCGCCGCGGCCCGTCCCACGAACGGGTCCGCGCGGTGACCTCGACGCCCGCCGCGGCCAGGTCGACGTCGCGGTGCGCGCCGGTGAAGCGCGCCGTGCCCGGCACCTGCCCGGTCCGGACCGCGTACGCGGTCTTGATCAGCGAGATCACGCCGGCGGCGGCGTCCAGGTTGCCGACGTTGCCCTTCACCGAGCCGAGCAGCAGCGGGGCCCGACTGCCCCGCCGGGCCCGGACCAGCGCCTCGACCTCGATCGCGTCACCGACCGGCGTGCCGGTGCCGTGGCCCTCCAGGTAGCCCACGTCGGCCGGGTCCCAGCCCACCGACGCCAACGCCTCCGCCAGCACCGCCGCCTGCCCGGCCACGCCCGGCACGGTGAAGCCGGGCCGGTCCGCGCCGTCGTTGTTCACCGCCCACCCGGCCAGGACGGCGTGGACGTGGTCGCCGTCGGCGCGCGCGTCGGCGAGCCGTTTGAGCACCACCGCGCCCGCCCCGTTGCCGAACACCTGCCCGGTGGCCGCCGCGTCGTAGGGGCGGCACACCCCGTCGGTGGCCAGCAGGCCACCCGGGCGCAGGCGGTAGCCGGCCTGCCGGGTCGACACCACCGCCGCGCCACCGGCGACCACCACGTCGCAGCGGTAGTCCAGCAGGCTCTGCGCGGCCTGGCAGACCGCGACCAGCGAGGTCGAGCAGGCGGTCCGGACCGCCACCGCCGGCCCGGTCAGGCCCAGCGCGAACGCGGCACGGGTCGGCAGGTAGTCGCCGTCCGCGCCGGTCAGCACGTCGTCCCAGTCCTCGGCCAGGTCCCCGGCGGCGGGCCGCAGGGCCGGGCTGCCCAGCAGGTGGTGACGCAGGTAGCGGTTGGGGCCGCAGCCGGCGAACACGCCGACCTGGGCCGGGTCGCGGTCGGGGTCGATGCCGGCGTCCTCCAGCGCGTGCCAGGCCACCTCCAGGAACAGCCGGTGCTGCGGGTCGAGCAGCGCCGCCGCCCCGGCCGGGTAGCCGAACAGGTCCGCGTCGAACCCCGTCAGGTCGTCGAGCCGGCCGAACACCGGCACCCAGTCGGGGTCGGTGGGCGCGCCGTCGGCGGCGGTGAGCCGGCGTACCGACGCCGTGCCGGCCAGCAGGTTGCGCCACAGGGTGACCGCGTCGTCCGCGCCGGGCACCCGGCAGGCCAGCCCCACCACCGCGATCCGGTCGTCCTCACTCATGTGTCGCCCTCCCCCCGGTCGCCGCTCCGCGCGGCCCGGCGCCGCGCCATCCGGCGGCCGACCGCCGCCAGGCGACCGTCCTCCGGCAGGTCGACCGCGCTTCCCGCCGTCAGGTGCGCGGCCAGCGACGCCACCGTCGGGAACTCCACCAGCCGGGCCAGCGGCACCCGCCGCCCGAGCCGGTCCTCCAGGTGCTTCTGCACCAGGGCGAGCTGGAGCGAGTGGCCGCCCGCGGCGAAGAAGTTCACCCGCCGGTCCACGGTGGGCAGTCCCAGCACCGCGCGCCAGCCCGCCGCGATGGTCTCCTCGACCGGCCCCGACGGCGGCTCACCGATCGGACCCTCGGCCTCCGTGTCCGGGTCGGGCAGGGCGGCCGGGTCGAGCTTGCCGGTCGGGCCGGTCGGCAGGTCCGCCACCGGCACCACGGCCCGGGGCACCATGAAGTCCGGCAGCACCGCCGCCAGCCGCTCCCGCAGCTCCGCCGGCCGCAGGTCCGCCCCGGCCTGCACGACGTACCCGATGATCTCCTGCTCGCCGGCGCCGGCCGCGCCACGCCGTGCCACCACGGCCG
This sequence comes from Micromonospora sp. NPDC049240, assembly GCF_040647835.1. Lineage (NCBI taxonomy): Bacteria > Bacillati > Actinomycetota > Actinomycetes > Micromonosporales > Micromonosporaceae > Micromonospora > Micromonospora sp. NPDC049240. The sequence continues at coordinate 93,333 of NZ_JBEZCX010000020.1, read as the reverse complement.
CCCGGCCCACCCCGGGCAGCCCGGCCAGGTGGGCCTCGACCTCACCCAGCTCCACCCGGTAACCGCGGATCTTCACCATCCGGTCGCTGCGGCTCAGGAAGACAAGCGTCCCGTCGGGCAGCCGCCGGGCGACGTCCCCGGTCCGGTACGCCCGCACCCCGTCGTGCTCGGTGAACCGGGCCGCCGTCAGCTCCGGCAGCCCCAGGTAACCGAGCGCGACGTGCGGGGTGCGCACGACGACCTCGCCGGTCCGGCAGGTGGGGCGCCCGGCCGGGTCGGTCAGCACCACCTCGACGCCCGGCAGCGGGTGCCCGATCGGCACCACGGCCCGCTCCGGTCGGGCGTCGGGCGGCAGGTGGTGCTGCGTGGCGAAGCTGATCTCGGTGGTGCCGTACCCGTTGACGAACACCACACCCGGCGCGAACGACCGCCGGGCCAGCGTCACGTCGTGCCGGGTGACCTCCTCGCCGCCGAGCAGGACCGCCCGGACCGACGGCAGCCGCCCGCCGTCGCCCAGGCTCGCCACCAGGTAGCGGTAGACGGTGGGGGTGGAGTGGTAGACCGTGACGCCCCGGTCGGCGAGCGCGCCGGCCAGGTGACCGAGGCCGTGCGTCCGCACGTCGACGGGGACGGCGGCGGCGCCGGACAACAGCGCGGCGAACGTGTCGGTGACCGCCATGTCGTAGCCGAACGAGGTGAGCACGCTGGTGCGGTCGTCCGGCCGGACGGCGAAGTTGCGCACGTGGTTACGGATGCCGAACAGCACGTTGCGGTGGCTCTGCACCACCCCCTTGGGCCGCCCGGTCGACCCGGAGGTGTAGAGCACGTACGCCGGGTCGTCCGGTCGCGCCGGGCCGGGCGGCACCGGCCGGCCGGACCCGGGAACGCCCGGTCGCAGCGGCACCACGGGCAGCGCCGGCAGCCCGGCGTCGGCGGCCAGCGTGGCGGCGAGCCGCGCGTGTGCGGAGTCGGTGACGACGGCCCGTACCCCGGCGTCGCGCATCATGCCGGCCAGCCGGACGGTCGGGAACACGGGGTCCAGCGGCACGTACGCCGACCCGGACGCCAGCGCCGCGAGGATCCCGGTGATCGTGGCGACCCCGTGGCGGCACAGCACCGCCACCGGCGCGGGCGGCGTCGCGGGGTCGCCCGGCCCGGTCAGCGCCGCCGCGGTCGCGGTCACCGCCGCGCCGAGGTCGCGGTAGGTCACCGTCGCGTCGTCGGCCAACACCGCCATCCGGTCCGGGTGCGCGGCGACCACCGCGGCGAACGCGGCGGGGATCGTCTCCCCGCGTACGGCGTCGGCCTCGGTGCCGTCGCCGCCGTGCAGCCGGCCCAGGTCGGGCGCCGGACGCCGCTCGTAGCGGGCCGCGCGCAGCACGTCGGCCGACGACGCGTCCGGGTCGAGCGCGGACAGAAACTCCACCAGGTCGGCGTGCAGGTCGTCGGCGTAGTCGTCGGGCAGGCCGGTCAGCGTGCCGGCGCGCAGGTCGGGGTCGATCCGGACGACCGCGTCGGGGATGACGCCGGGCGGCGCCGGGCGCAGCACGCGCCACAGTTCCCGGATCGGGGCGTCGACGGTCAGGTCCAGCGTCACCGGCTCGTCGCCGTGGCCCAGCGTGACCACCTGGGCGCCGGTGTACCGGCGGACCAGCAGCGCGGTCGCGGTGAGGACCACGGTGGCCGGCTCGACCCCGGCGGTCCGGGCCCGCACGACGAGCCGCTCGGCCGGCCCGGCGGGCAGGCCGAGCGGGTGGGCGGCCGGCGTCGGGCTCACCGCCGGCCCACGACGGCCGCCGCGACGTCGGCGACGGTGGACACCTCGGCGTCCGCGTCGGCGACCGTGAAGTCGTCGGCGTAGCTGCCGGTGCCGTGCACCACGATGTCGTGTCCGGCCGGCACCAGGCCCCGGTCGACGGCGTTGCAGACGCCGGTCAGCGCCATCACGATGGACCACTCCCGCAGCCGACCCGGCTCGGCCGGCAGCACGAGCCCGGCGTCGGCCAGCCGTGCCCGGGCCGCCGGGTAGCGCTTGACGCACTCGCGCCGCGACACCACGATGCCGTCGCCGCCGTGCCGGTCGATCAGCGCGTTCATCGCCGGGGAGGTCACCGGGCGGTGGGTGTAGAAGGTCGGGTCGAGCACCTCGGCCGGGTCGTCGGTGACGGCCGGGAAGCGTGGGTCCTTGTCCTGCGTCCAGGCGTCCAGGCTCTCGTCGCGGGTCCAGGTCGGGACGTTGTCCCGCGCGAACGAGCCGTGGCGCAGGCTGAGCACCATGTCGGGCGTGCCGAGGTGCTGCACGAGCAGGAAACCGGGACGGTCGTCCGGGTCGGCCCGGCCGGCCGCCTCCAGCACGTCGCGGCCGAGGTTGTAGCCGAGCAGACCGAACGCGCTGGACACGGCGTGGGCGTGCCAGCGGGCGGGGGCCCCGCCGGTCGGGGCGACATCGGCCTCGAACGCGGCCCGTGCGGCGTCGGCCACCAGGTAGTTCTTCAGGTCCAGCGTGTACCAGAGCGTGACGCCGTGCTCGTCGTGCAGCCGGGCGGCGTACGCGTCGACGAACGCGCGGCCGAGCGCCTTCACGCCCTCCGGGTCGTCGCCGGTGTAGCGCAGCAGCGGGTTGAGCCGGCGGGCGACCGGGTCGGCGGCGAGCGCGTCGTGGCGGAACTTGTGCCGGGTCGCCCGCGGCGCGAGCACCACGATGGCGAGTTGCTCGGGCGTGACCAGCCCGGCCGCGTACGCGCGGGCCACCGCGTCGCGCAGCGCGACGCCCTTGTTGGCGGAGGTCGGGGTGACGATGCGCAGCCGGGCGCCGGTACGCCGGATGTGTTCCACCGCACGGGCGACGATCACCAGGGACGCGAACGTCTTGGTGGTCCGGGTGCCCGGGTTGCCGGTCAGGTCGAGCAGGTGGAGGCGGTGGCCGCCGTACGCACCGAGCGGGGCCCAGCGCACCGTGGCGGCGGCGTAGAAGTCGCGCACGGCCGGGGTCAGCTCGGGCAGGTCGAAGCCGGGCGCGAAGCCGGGCGTGCCGGCGGCGTCGCCGGGGACCGCGCCGCACCGCCGCACCGCCGAGGCGATGACGTCCTGGTAGTCGGTGATCAGGTTGCGGGTGGTCGGGGCGGTCACGGACATCGGGTTTCCTCCCACACACTCCGGACACGGGCCGGCGCCGGCGGCACCGCTCGCAGGTGGTCACGCAGGGCGGTGAACCGGGCGAAGACGTCCGGCAGCTCGCCGACGTGCCAACCGCCGGCCAGGTCCGGCCGGTACGCCGCCAGCGCCGCCCGGGCCCGCTCCGGGTAGCGCACGTGGCCGTCGTCGACCTCGACGCCGTCCCGGCGGCCGGCGGCGGTGTTCCAGGCCGACGCGTGCGCCACGTCGACGCCGGCCGGCAGGCGCAGTTCGGCCCGGCCGGCGCGCAGCCGGACCGGGTAGCCGCCCGGCAGGCCCAACGGACCGGGCAGGTTCGCCACCACCTCGTCCACCCCGGCGGCCAGCGCCGCCACCACGGCGGCCCCGGCGTGCCCGGCCAGCGCGTTCAGCTCCGGGCGGGGCAGGGCGCGGTAGCCGGCGAGCAGCGTCGTGACGTCCGGGACCTCCCGGCCGTCCAGCCAGGCGCGCACCTCGGCGGTGTCGTCGGCGGCGGCCGGGTCGGGTGCCGCGAGGTGGGCGTGGTGACCGAGCACGGCCAACCGCCGGGGTCCGGGGCCGCCCAGCGCGGCGTCCAGGCAGGCGGCCAGCGTCGCCACGTTGCCGATGCCGCAGAGCACCGGCCGGCCCGCCGCGGCCAGCAGCGGGTTGACCGCGTCCGGGAAGGCGGCGTTCACCAGCGACGCGTCCGGCGCGCCGGCGGCCAGCGCGGCGGCCAGCCGGGACACCAGCTCGGCCTGCAACGCCAGCGTCACCCCGAACCCGGCCGCGGTGACCAGTTCCGTCCAGGCCGACGGCGCGTGCGTCCGCTCGTACGGCGACTGGGCCGACGCGGCGCAGACCAGCACGTCGGGCCGGAGCCGCGCCATCGATGCGGCGTCGGCGGCGTAGCCGGCCCCGGGGTCGGTGGTGGACGGGGTGAACGGCCGGGCGGCGAACCCGACGGCGGTGCCGGCGACCGTGGCCCGCACCTGCGCGCCCCGGGCCAGCCGGTCCGCCGCGCCCGGGTCGCGGGCCAGCACGGTCACCCGGAGCCGGACGGGGGTGGGGATCGCGGCCAGTGAGTCGCAGAGCGCGCGGGCGAGCCGGCCGCCGCCCACCACGACGACGTGCCGGGACGCGTCACCGGGCGGCGCGGACATCGTGTCCCCCGTCGGTGACCCGGGTCAGCCAGTCGGCGAACGACCCGGCGCGCAGGCAGCCCGCCGCGCTGACCTCCAGGCCGGCCATCTCGCGCACCCGCACCGCCACCCGCAGCGCGGTCAGCGAGTGCCCGCCGAGGGCGAGGAAGTTGTCGTCGTCGTGGACCGCGTCGACGCCGAGCGTGACCCGCCACGCCTCGCGCAGCCGGTCGGTGAGCAGGCCGCCCGGTTCGGCGGCGAGGCCCGCCCGCGGCCGGGGTGGCGGCGGCAACTCCCGCCGCGCCACCTTGCCGTTGGGCAGCCGGGGCAGGTGGTCGACGAGGACGATCTGGTCCGGGCGCATCGCCGACGGCAGCGCCGACGCCAGGTAGCCCTGGAGCTGGGCGGTGGTCAGCATCTGGTCGGCGGGCTCGGCCCAGGGCGACCCGGCCGGCGGCTGCTCCCCCGACCGCACCGCGTAGAGGTAGCTGACGTCGGCGTCGGCGCCGACGTTCCAGTCGCCGATCTCGTGCACCGTGAACCCGGCCGCCGACAGCAGCTCCCGGGCCGGTGGCGCGGTGACGCTGCTGCGCTCGACCTCCAGGCACACCTGGCGGACGCGGGGCCAGTGCTCCGGACGCACCCCGCGCAGCACGCTCAGCTCGGCGCCCTCCACGTTGACCTTCAGCAGGTCGACCCGGTCGAGCGCGAACCGGTCCAGCAGCTCGGACAGGGTCACCGTCGGCACGACGTGCGCCACCGGGGTCAGCCGGCGGCGCGCGTCCGCCAGCAGCGCGGCGCGTTCGGCGTCGTCGGCGGCGCCGCCGCCGTGCCGGTAGTGCGACCGGACCAGCTCCGACGCCGCCCCGGCCCGGTCGGCGCCGAGGCCGGACAGGTAGCTCAGCTCCGGAAACGAGATCAGCTCGGCGGTGCCGGCGACGTCGGTCACCGCCGCCTCGACGACGGACGCCGAGGCGGCGTAGAGGCCGAGGTTGGCCCGCAGGTACGGCAGCGTGTCCGGATTCGGTTCGACCGCGACCAGGCGTACGTCGCGGGCCTGCCGGGTCGCCCAGAGCGCGAACAGGCCGATGTTGGCGCCCACGTCGACGACGACCGCGCCGTCACCGAGGCGGACGCCGAACCGGGAGTACTCCGCGTGGTCGAAGATCTGCCGGAAGAGGAAGACCGCCTCGTCGGGTGAGGCGGCGGTCACCGCCATGCCGTTGGGCAGCCGGAACCGGGGCAGCCCACCGACCGTCGGGGCGCGTCTCGGCCGGGGCACGACGTAGCCGACCAGGCGCGGCCCGTCGTCGGCGTCGGGCGCGGTCACCACCACCGCGTCGTGCACCGCCGGATGCTCGCGCAGCACGGCCGCGACCTCGCCCGGTTCCACCCGCACGCCCCGGACCTTGACCTGGTCGTCGACCCGGCCCCGGAACTCCAGGAACCCCTGCGGCGCGACCCGCACCAGGTCGCCGGTGCGGTAGAGCCGGCCGCCCGGCCGCTCCGGGTCGGGCCGGAAGCGTTCCGCGGTGAGCGCGTCGTCGCCCAGATAGCCCAGGCCGACCGCCACCCCGCCGAGCCACAGCTCACCGGTGTCCCCGTCGGCGACCGGCCGGCCCTCCTCGTCGCGCACGTGGGCGACCACGCCGTCGACGAGCCGGCCGATCGGGGCGATGCTGCCCGCGTACGGCTCCGCGCAGTCCCAGTAGGACACGTTGATCGAGGTCTCGCTCGGGCCGTACCCGTTGAACAGCCCGCACGGCAGCACCTCCCGCAGCCGCCGGACCAGCCGCATGTCGAGCGCCTCGCCGCCGCACAGCACCCGCCGCAGCGTCCCGCAGCCGGCGAACTCCGGCTCGTCCAGCACGTGCCGCAGCATGGTCGGCACGAAGTGCGCGGTGGTGACCGCCTCCCGCCGGATCAGCCGGACCAGGCCGAGGCTGTCGAACGGCAGCCCCGGACCGGCGACGACCACGACGCCGCCGGCGACCAGCGGGGCGAAGATCTCGTGCACCGACGCGTCGAACCCGATCGACGCCTTGTGCAGCACCCGGTCCTCGGCGGTGAAGCCGAACCGGTCGTGGCCCCAGGCCAGCCGGTTGACCAGCCCGGCGTGGTGCAACACCACCCCCTTCGGCCGGCCGGTGGAACCCGAGGTGAACAACACCAGCGCGGCCTGTTCCGCAGGCGGCGCCCAGCCCGCGCGGTCCGGCGGGTCGAGGCCTGCCCCCGCCCCGGCGGTACGCACGTCGCGCCAGAGGGTGCCCGCCGGTGCGGCCACCGTCGCGGGCCGGTCCGCGTGGAGCACGACGCGCGGGGCGGCCAGGGCGAGCATCTGCTCGGCCCGGCCGGAGGGCAGCTCGGGATCGACCGGGACCGCGACCGCGCCCGACCCGAGCGTCCCCAGCAGCGCCGTCACGTAGTCGGCGGACCGGTGCAGGTGCAGGCCGACCCGGTCGCCCGGCCGGACGCCGGCCCGGCGCAGCAGCTCCGTCGTCGCGTCGGCCCGCTCCCACAGTCGCGCGTAGCTCAGCTCGCCGTCGGGGGCGACGACCGCGATCCGGTCGGCGTCCGGGCCGGTGGGCCGGTGCACCAGATCGGGTAGGTAGCGCGGATCGGACATGGTGGTCACGCCGTCCTGGTCGCGGTCGCGACGATCGCCATCCGGGGCACCTCGGCGACGAACTGCCCGTCGGCCCGGTAGACCACCGGCCGGACCGGGATGCCGTCCCGACCGCCGATCGCGGTCAGGTAGCCGGTGTGGTCGAAGTGGTGGGTGAGCAACCGCCACACCGCGTCGTCGCCGATCGTGGTGAAGAAGTCCCGGACGCCGTACATGTCGCCGACGTAGTCGCGCATCCCGGCGTACGCGGCCCGCTCGGTGTCGGCGCGCACGATCAGCGGGTCGTACAGGTCGACGACGCGCACCGGCAGGCCGGCGTCGGCGAACAGGCCGGCCAGCTCCGCGCGGGTGAAGTGCCGGTAGTCGTGGCCGCCGGCGGCGTGCGGATGCACCACCTCGGCGAAGAACCCGGCCATCGGGCTGGACTCGTCGAAGTCGTGCAGCACGATCCGGCCGCCGGGGCGGACCACCCGGGCCGCCTCCGCCACCGCCGGTGGCCGCCGGTGCGCCGGGATGTGGTGGGTGCCGTACGCCAGCAGCACCGCGTCCACGCTGCCGTCGCGCAGGAAGAGGAAGTGCGCGGCCTGGCGGACGGCGGGCAGGCCGTGCGCGAGCGCCCGGTCGACCATGTGGCCGGACACGTCACCGGTGACGAACGCCAGTTTGGACTCGAAGCAGGCGGACTGGCCGCTCGCGGCGCGGGCCACGGTGCCGTCGCCGCCGAGCACGTCCAGGATCAGGGTGACCGGCTCGGCGTCCGCCGGGGTGGCCAGCTCCAGCAGCTGCCGCATCCCGGTCCAGCGCACCAGCGTGTCGCGCTGGGCCCGGCGGTACGAGTCGCCCCGGCCGGTGGAGTCGGTGTCGAACTCGCTCACCGTGGCGGCCAGTTCGGCCAGCGCCTCGGCCGCGCCCGGCCGCCCGAAGTCGAGCATCCCGCGCAGGTGGGGGTGGAGTGTCGCCACCGCGTGCAGGTAGTCGCGCAGGACCAGGGACGGCAGGTACGGCCGGCTCATCAGCACCTCGGCGCGCGCTACGGTGTGCCGCCTCGGCAGCGGCGTTCCTCGACGAAGGAATGGCGAACTCTAGCACCGCGTCTCGTCGATCCACCATGTCCGCCGGCCGGCATCGTGGAAGCCCCCGAGCACCGGTGGGTCCTTACCTGTCCTTTGTCGCGGAATGCGCCGGAGCGGTGTGACAGGTGACGATGCGTCGCATCAGGTCCAGGATCGCCGACCGGTGCTCGGCCAGGAAGAAGTGCCCCCCGGCGTACACGTGGACCCGCGGCGGGGCCGCGCAGTCCCGCGCCCACCCGGCCGCCCGGTCCGGGTCGACGTGCTCGTCGCGGTCGCCGAGCAGCACGTGCACCGGCAGCTCCAGCGGCGGTTCGGGACGGTAGGCGTACCGCTCGGACAGGGCGAAGTCGGCCCGGATCCCCGGCAGGATCAGCTCCATCAGCTCCCGGTCGGTCAGCAGCGCGGCCGACGTGACCCCGAAGTCGCGCAGCGCCTCGATCAGGTCGGTGTCGTCGAGCTCGTGGCAGCGCCGCGCGACCCGCCGGGTCTGCGGCCCCTCGGCGCCGCTGACCAGCAACGCCAGCGGATCGGGGCCGCCCCGGCGACGCAGCTCCCGGGTCACCTCGAACGCCACCAGCGCGCCCAGGCTGTGCCCGAACAGCAGGAACGGGCCCGACGCCCGCTCGGTGACCGCCGTCGTCAGCTCCGCCACCAGCTCGGTCAGATCGTCGACGGGCGGTTCATGCAACCGGACCCCCCGGGCCGGCAGCTGCGCGACCCGCACCGACAGCTCCGGCGGGGCCGCCTCTTGCCAGGGGGTGAACGACGCGGCGATGCCACCGGCGTACGGGAAGACGAACACCTCGGCCCCGCCGGCCGTCCCGGTCGCCGACTCGAACCAGCGGTCCGCGCCGCCCGCGCTCCCCAGGGACATGACCACGAGCATAGACACGACCGCATCGCCGCCGGGTGTGCCGCCGCGGACGGCCTCGCCCTCGCCCACGTTTCGCCAGAGCCGCTACGGGTGAATGTCGACGCATGTCATCGCTGTCCTCGCGGGCTCGCGGCACCGTCTCCCGCGCCGCCGACAATCCCACGCTGGAACGTCTCACCCGGGCCGGCTTCGTCGGCTACGGCATTCTGCACCTGCTCTTCGCCTGGGTGGTCGTCCGGGTGGCCTCGGGCGGCCCGGCCGCCGACGGCGACCAGTCGGGCGCCATGCAGGAGATCGCCGACGAGCCGTTCGGCCTGGTGCTCGTCGTGGCGATCGTCGTCGGGCTGGTGGCCATGGCGGTCTGGCAGGTGCTGGAGATGCTCCGGGAGCGCCGGCCGACCGAGCGGCTGGCGTCGGCCGGCCGGGCCGCGTTCTACCTCTACCTCGCGTTCAGCGGAGTGAAGGTGGCGCGCGGCAAGAAGTCGTCAAGCGCCGACACCCAGCAGGACACCGCCGAGGGCCTGCTCGCATCGAGCGGCGGACGGCTCACCGTCCTCGTGGCGGGACTGGTCCTGGCCGGGCTCGGGGGATGGTTGGCGTTCGTCGGAGTCACCGGGCGCTTCGAGAAGCACCTGCGGGTCGGCGAGATGGCGGCGGCGACCCGACGGCTGGTGCGCCGGCTCGGCACGGCGGGTTTCGTGGCCAAGGGGCTGGCGTACGGGATCGCCGGGGTGCTGTTCGTCCTGGCGGCGTGGCGGTACGAGCCGGACCGGGCGCGCGGGCTCGACGCGGCGCTGCGGACGCTGGCCGGCGAGCCCTACGGCACCGCGCTGCTCCTCGTGGTCGCGGCCGGGTTCGCGGCGTACGGGCTGTTCGCGGTGACCGAGGCGCGCTTCCGCAAGGTGTGAGCCGGGGCGCGCGCCGGATGCCGGCGCGCGCCCCGCCCGTGCGCTCAGAAGCCGGTCAGCCCGGCGCCGTAGGGGTAGAGCGGATTACCGTACGTCGTCGCCGGTGGCTGTCCCGCGTCGATCGCGGCCCGGATCTGCCCCCGCTCGGCCGCGGTCGCGCCCAGGTCGTACGGCAGGTCCCACGACTCGACCGCGTCGGTCGGGGTGTCGGTGCCGCCCGGACGCAGCACGTCGGAGAGGTTGCGGGGCAGTTGCCAGGGCAGCTTGCCGCGCGGCTGGTAGTCGCCGAAGAGCAGGCCGGCCAGGGCCGGGCCCATCTCCTCGCCGCCCCGGTAGGTGACCACGACGGCGCTGGCCAGGTCCCGCCACTCGGTGATGACGTAGGGCCGGGGCAGCACCAGCGCCACCACCACCGGGATACCCCGGGCGCGGAACTTCTGGATCACCGCGAGCTGGTCCGGCGGCAGGTACGGCTGCTCCTTGGGCCAGTTGGTCGCGTGGGTGTAGGAGGCCTCGCCGACCGCGACCACCGCCAGCTTCGGGTTCGGGCTGTCGTCCTGGTGCACGGTCACCCCGGCCTCGGCGGCCCGGTCCCGGATGGCGTCCAGGATGGTCCGCGAGCCGTACTCGGCATGGAAGAAGCTGGTCCACACGCAGCAGGAGCCGCCGTCGGCCGCCCGTGGTCCGGCGACCACGATGTCGTCACCGGCGGCGAGCCGCACCGGCAGCGTGCCGGCGTCGTTCTTCAGCAACGTCATCGCCTCGCGGGCGGCCTGGTCGGCCAGCGCCGTGTACGCCGGCTGGTGGAAGCGGTACGGGCCGTTGACCGGGTCGCCGTACGGGGCCTCGAAGATGCCGAGCTGGAACTTCAGCCGTAGCACCCGCCGGACCGCGTCGTCGATGCGCGACGCCGGCACGTTGGCCACGAAGTCGGCGATCGAGAAGCCGGCCGCGCCCGGGTCGGCGCCGCCCATCACGTCGGAGCCGGCCTTCGCCGCGCCGATCCAGGAGCCCGACGGCAGCCAGTCGGTGGTGATCAGACCCTGGTAGCCGAGGTTCTGCCGCAGGTAGGCGAGGATCTTGGCGCTGTCGCCGGCGCCGGGGCCGCCCGGGTCGAGCAGCGAGCTGCCCGCGTATCCGGGCATGATGTTGACCGCGCCGGCCTCCATGGCCGCGCGGAACGGGATCATGTGGTATTTGATCGTCACGTTGTCGTAGACGATCAGGGCCTCGCCGCCGGCGCCCTCGCCGGGCCAGTGCTTGACCGTCGCCAGCACCGAGTGCGGGTTCAGCTCCGGGCCGCCCTGGAGGCCGGCCACCAGGGCGCGGACCTGGGCCGCGGCGACCTGCGCGTTCTCGCCGTTGCCCTCCTGGATCCGGGGGTAGATCACCTTGGTGCCGACCTCGGCCAGCGGACCGAGCACGCCGCGGGTGCCGACCTCCAACTGTTCCCGCCGCTGCATGTCGCCGAGCCGGTAGTCGAGGGGGTAGTTCCTCGCCGCGGCCAGCGCGCTCTGCATCGGGTACGTCGTCTGGTAGCCGTGGATGGTGTCGCCCGCCGAGACGAACGGGATGCCCAGCCGGGTGCCGGCCGAGGCGAGCAGCTGGCTGTGCAGGTCCGCCGCCTGCGCGGGGCCGAAGTGCCAACCCGATCGGGGGTACGCCTGGGCGTTGTAGAACAGTTGGTACGCCTTCTCCTCGGGCGTCATCCGGGTGAGCAGGTCGTCCACCCGGCTCGACACCGGCAGCCGCCAGTTCTCGTACGGTTCGATGGCGCCGCTGCGGTTGAGGTCGCGGGCGCCGGCGACGACGCCGATCCCGTCGGCGACGTTCTCCAGCACCGGCAGGTAGACGCTGAAGCGCCGGATGTTCGAGGTGACCGGCGTGCCGCCGACGGTGGTGACGTACCACTGGTAGGTCCAGCGGTCCGGCAGGTCCCAGGTGGGCGTGTAGGTCGTGCCGGTCGGCTCGGCGACCTTGGTGTAGAGGTCGAGCAGGTTGCCGGCGGCGGTGAAGTCGTAGTCGGTGCGACTGATGTTGATCCACACCTGGTAGCGGGTCGCGCCGGCGACCGCCGTCCAGCTCAGCGCGGGCCGGCGGGTGGTGGTGACCATCGCCGCGTCGGCCGGCGCGGTCAGCGCGAACTGGTCGCGGGTCGCCGGCGGGCGGGTGGGGCCGGAGAGCAGCGGCGCGGTGGTGGCGGTGTCGTCGACGCCGCCGTACGCCTGCACCTCCCACAGCGAGTAGCCGTAGCCGGTGGCCCGCGCGGTGCCGTAGAGACGCAGGTAGCGACCGGTGCCGGTGACGGTGAGCTGTTCGGTGCCGCCCCGGCCGGTGGTGGTGGCGTAGATCGTGGTCCAGGTGGCACCGTCGGCGGACGTCTCCAGGCGGTAGCCGGTGGCGTAGGCGGCCTCCCAGGCGAGCACCACCCGGTTGATGGTGGCGACGCCGCCGAAGTCGATGCTCAGCCACTGCGGGTCGCTGCCGAACTGGCTCGACCAGCGGGTGGTGCTCCGCCCGTCGAGCGCGGCGGCGGGCGCGTTGCCACCCTCCCACGAGGACGCGGCGACCGTCCGGAACTCCGAGATGGGCCGGCCGGTGGGCGGCGGGGTGGTGCCGATGCTGCCGAAGACCCTGAACTCCCAGAGCGAGTAGCCGTAGCCGGTGGCCCGGGCCGTGCCGTACATCCGCACGTAGCGACCGGTGCCGGTGACCGCGAGGGTCTGCGTGCCGCCGGTGCCGGCGGTGGTGGTGTGCACGGTGGTCCACGGTCCGGTCGGCGCGGCGGCCACCTGGATCTGGAACGCGGTCGCGTAGGCCGCCTCCCAGACGAGCTGCACCTGGTCGACGGTGGCGGTGGCCCCGAGGTCGACCTGGAGCCACTGCGGGTCGGCGAACGCGCTTGACCAACGGGTGCCGGCGTCGCCGTCGGTGGCGGCGGCGGCCGGGGTGGCGGCGCCCTCGGACGACGAGGCGGTGGTGGGGCGTCCCTGCGAGATCAGCGGCCCGGCCGCGACGGCGGCCGGGCCGGGCACGACGAGATACGTGGCGAGGAGGGCGAGCAGCGCCAGCGTCACGCCGGCCGGGCGGTGCCGGCGGCGTACGGGTGCGGGCAGCGGTGGTGTCGCGGGCATGCGTGGCTCCCAGACGTTGGTGGTGGGGACCTTGCGGAGAGAGCGCCCTCGCACCCAGCGTCATCGACGCTCTTCACTGAGTCAACGATGCGCGGAAAGTCCGGAAAAGATCATGGAGCGCCGGGTTGTTCCTTGACAGCGACCGCGATCCGGGTCCACCCTCGGTGGCCGAGAGAGCGCCCTCCGTCGGATCCACCGAAGGAGGCGTTCATGTCCCCCACCCCACCCGTCCCGCACCGGCTCGTGCCGGCCCGTCCCGCCCCCGGCCGTCCCGGGCGTCGGCTGCTCGCCGCCGCCGTCACCGCGCTCACCCTGCTCGCCGGCGGCCTGCTCGCCGCCGCCCCCTCGGCCGGCGCCGCCCCGGGCCTGGCCGCCTGCGGCGGCAACGTGGCCGCCGGCCGCCCGGCGGTCTCCTCGTCCACCGAGAGCGCCGCCTTCCCGGCCTCGGCCGCCGTCGACGGCAACACCGGCACCCGCTGGTCGAGCGCGTTCGCCGACCCGCAGTGGCTACGCGTCGACCTCGGCGCCACCCGGAACATCTGTCAGGTCACGCTCCGGTGGGAGGCCGCGTACGCGGTGGCCTTCCAGCTCCAGGTGGCCGCCGCACCGGACGGGCCGTGGACCACCGTCTCCTCGACCACCTCCGGCACCGGCGGCACGCAGACCCTCGCGGTCACCGGCACCGGCCGCTACCTGCGGATGTACGGCACGACCCGGGCCACGCCCTACGGCTACTCGCTCTGGGAGGTGGCGGTCGCCACCACCGACGACCCGACGACGCCGCCGACCACACCACCGCCGACCGGCGGGTTCTGGGGTGACACGACAAGCATTCCGCCGGCCCGCAACGTGCTCACCGTCAAGGTGCTCAATCGGACCAACGGCCGCTACCCCGACAGCCAGGTCTACTGGAGCTTCAACGGGCAGACCCACTCCATCGCCGAGCAGCCCTACCTGGACATGCCGGTCAACTCCGCGGGCCGGATGTACTTCCGCCTCGGCTCGCCGACCAGTCAGTACAGCGACTTCATCGAGTTCACGGTGGGTACGAACCAGTTCAACGGCAACACCACCCGGGTCGACGCGTTCGCGCTCAAGCTGGCGATGCGGCTGCACGCGCGCGACGGCTACGACGTCGCAGTCGGCGAGAACGAGGCGACCTTCGCCGAGGACCGCTCGGTGACGTTCCAGCGCTTCGCCGACGCGGTGCCGGCGGAGTTCAAGCACCTGGCCAGCATCGAGGCGCCCTACCGGATCCCGGCGCCGGGCAGCTCGCCGCAGTTCCGGGCCGGCGGCCAGTACGCCGGCTACTTCACCGCGTACGCCGACTCGGTCGGGCTGTCGGCGGCCACGTCGGACATCTTCGGCTGCGCCGGCCGGTTCGCCGGCGACCCGACCGGCTGTGCCGCGCTGAACCGGCACACCGCGCAGTTGCCCCGCACGCAGTGGGAGGACCCGACCCGCTTCTACCAGCAGTCGCCGGCCAACTGGTACGCGAAGTTCTGGCACGACCGCGCCATCAACGGCCGCGCCTACGGCTTCCCGTACGACGACGTCGCCGACCAGTCGTCGTTCGTCTCGCACGGCGACCCGCAGTGGTTGATCGTCGCCGTCGGCTGGTGAACGCGTGACGGTTCCGGAGCCGCCCGGGGCGGCTCCGGAACCGACGCGAACGACCGGCGCCGATGGCGCCGCCGCTCCCGCTCCGTGGTCTTTCTTCCTCCACCCCGTTGACGTGTCGGTCATCCGTCTGAAACATTGACGACCATCCTTGCAAAAACTCGCTAGAGAGACGCAAGAACGTAACGACACCACGGAAGAAGCCAAGAATCGCATCAGTGTGATGCGAGCGGCCCGCCCCCGCACCCACGGATCGAAGGACCCGATGACACCGAAGAATCACCGCCGACGGCTCGTCAGTGGGCTCACCGCAGCCCTGCTGGCCGGCCTGTCGGCCCTCGTACCCACCCCGGCGGCGGCAGCCGGCGGCGCGAACCTCGCCGCCGGCAGGGCCGTGTCCACGAGCGGCTCGGTCGAGACCTACGTCGGAGGCAACGTCACCGACGGCAACCAGCAGACGTACTGGGAGAGCCCCGCCCAGGCGTTCCCGCAGTGGGTGCAGGTCGACCTCGGCAGCAGCGTCGCGGTGGACCAGGTCAAACTCAAACTGCCGGCGTCGACGGCCTGGGCGACCCGGACCCAGACGCTGGCCGTGCAGGGCAGCGGCGACGGCAGCACCTTCAGCACCCTCTCCCCCTCGGCGGGACGGGTCTTCGACCCGGCCTCGGGGAACACGGTGACGATCGACTTCACCGCCGCGACCGTCCGCTACCTGCGGTTGACCATCACCGGCAACACCGGATGGCCCGCCGCCCAGATCGCCGAGCTGGAGATCTACGGCGTCGCCGGGCAGGGCGGCGGCGACCCGGGCACACCGTCCGGCACCAACCTGTCCGCCGGCAAGCCCGTCGACGCGTCCTCCTCGGTGTTCACGTTCGTGGCCGCCAACGCCACCGACAACAGCCCCACCTCCTACTGGGAGTCGAACGGTCTCCCGGCGACCCTGACGGTCAAGCTGGGCGCCGACGCCGACGTCACCGGGATCGTGGTCAAACTCAACCCGGACCCGGTCTGGGGCGCCCGCACGCAGACCATCGAGGTGCGGGGACGCGCCCAGGGCGCCACCACGTTCACCACCCTGAAGGCCGCCGCGGCCTACGGCTTCGACCCGTCCGGCAACCGGAACTCGGTGACCATCCCGGTCACCGCTCGGGTGGCCGAGGTGCAGCTCAGGTTCACCGGCAACACCGGAGCGCCCGGCGCGCAGGTCGCCGACCTCCAGGTCTTCGGCGGCTGGGCGCCGAACCCGGACCTGGTCGTGACGGCGGCGAGCTGGACCCCCACCGCGCCGAGTGAGGCCACGCCGGTCAACCTGAGCGCGACGGTCCGGAACAGCGGCAGCGCGACCGCGGCCGGCACCAAGGTCGACTTCAGGCTCAACGGCGGCGTCGTCGCCAGCGGCGTGGTCGGTTCCCTGGCCGCCGGCGCCACGGCCACCGTGTCGGCGACCGCGCCGGCGCAGGCCATCGGCACCTACACCCTCGTCGTGGTCGTCGACCCGGCGGACACCGTCGCCGAGCAGAACAACGACAACAACAGCTTCACCGCGTCCGCGCCGCTGGTCGTCGGCCAGGCCCCCGGCCCGGACCTCCAGGTCGTCGCCATCACCAGCAACCCGCCGAGTCCCGCCGTCGGCGCCACCGTGACGTTCTCCGTCAGCGTCCGCAACCGTGGCACCAGCGCCGCCGCCGCCAGCGTCACCCGGCTCGTGGTCGGCGGCACCACCCTGAACACCGCCACCGGGGCACTGGCCGCCGGAGCGACCGCCACCGTGGCCGTGACCGGCAGTTGGACCGCGACCGCCGGCGGCGTGACGCTGACCGCGACCGCCGACGCCACCGGCGTCGTCACCGAGACCAACGAGACGAACAACTCGCTGTCGCAGTCCATGGTGGTGGGACGCGGCGCGGCGGTGCCGTGGACGGAGTACGAGGCCGAGGCGGCCCGCTACCAGGGCACCCTGCTGGAGGCCGACCCGCTGCGCACTTTCGGCCACACCAACTTCGCCACCGAGTCGTCCGGCCGCAAGTCGGTCCGGCTGACCAGCACCGGCCAGTTCGTCGAGGTCACCTCCACCAGCCCGGCCAACTCGATAGTCGTCCGCAACTCCATCCCCGACGCGCCCAACGGGGGCGGGCTGACCGCCAGCCTCAGCCTCTACGTCAACGACACGTTCGTCCAGAAACTGACGCTCTCCTCCCGCAACAGCTGGCTGTACGGCACCACCGACGACACCGAGTCGCTCTCGAACACCCCGCAGGCGAACGCCCGGCGGCTGTTCGACGAGTCGCACGCCCTGCTCGCCCAGTCGTACCCCGCCGGCACCCGGTTCCGGCTGCAACGCGACGCGACCGACACCGCGTCGTTCTACGTCGTCGACCTGATCGACCTGGAGCAGGTGGCGCCGCCGGCGAGCAAGCCGGCGGAGTGCACCTCGATCACCGCCTACGGCGCCGTCCCCAACGACGGGATCGACGACACGGCCGCCATCCAGCGGGCCGTGACCGACGACCAGAACGGCGTCATCGGCTGCGTCTGGATCCCGGCCGGCCAGTGGCGGCAGGAACAGAAGATCCTCTCCCCCGACCCCAACCGCGGGCAGTACAACCAGCGAGGCATCCGCAACGCCACGATCCGGGGCGCGGGCATGTGGCACTCGCAGCTCTACACCGAGACCGAGCCGCAGAACGTGGTGGGCAACATCAACCACCCGCACGAGGGCAACGTCGGCTTCGACATCGACGACAACACCACCATCTCGGACCTGGCCATCTTCGGCATGACCACCAACCGCGCCAACCGCGGGCACGGCCTGAACGGACGGTTCGGGAAGAACACGAAGATCAGCAACGTCTGGATCGAGCACGTCAACGTGGGCGCCTGGGTGGGCCGCGACTACTCCGACACCCCCGCCTACTGGAACCCGGGCGACGGCCTGGAGTTCACCGGGATGCGCATCCGCGACACCTACGCCGACGGGGTCAACTTCTCCAACGGCACCCGCAACTCGCGGGTGTTCAACTCCTCCTTCCGCACCACCGGGGACGACTCGCTCGCGGTGTGGGCCAACCCCCGCGTCAAGGACGCCGCGGTGGACGTGGCACACGACAACCGCTTCCTCAACAACACCGTGCAACTGCCGTGGCGGGCGAACGGCGTCGCGATCTACGGCGGTTACGGGAACACGGTGGAGAACAACCTGATCTCCGACACCATGAACTACCCCGGGATCATGCTGGCGACCGACCACAGTCCGCTGCCGTTCTCCGGCACGACGCTGGTGGCCAACAACGGCCTCTACCGGTGCGGTGGCGTGTTCTGGAACGAGGACCAGGAGTTCGGGGCCATCACCCTGTTCCCCGCCAGCGGCGACATCACCGGCGTCACCATCCGCGACACCGACGTCATCGACTCCACCTACGACGGCATCCAGTTCAAGAACGGCGGCGGCAGCATGCCGAACGTCACGATCAGCAACGTCCGCATCGACCGGTCGAACAACGGCGCGGGCATCCTCGCCATGAGCGGCGCCCGGGGCAACGCCACGCTGACCAACGTCACCATCAGCAACTCCGCCGACGGTGACATCGTCCGGCAGCCCGGCACCACGTTCACCATCACCGGCGGCTGACGCCTGTCACACCGCCGACGGGCGGGGTGGTCCGGGCGCCGGTCGGCGCGCGGGCCACCCCGTTCCGTGTCCCGTCAGGTCGGAGTCGGCCGGCGTGCCGCGACTCAGAGCGCCCGCTGGTACTCCTCCCAGGTGCGCTTCGGGCTGACCACCGGACCGTCGTCGGGTGCCCGGTTGGCCAGTCCGTTACGGCCCAGGTAGTAGTCGCCGGCCTGGTTCTGGGCACCGGTCGACTGGTCGGTGTCGGCCAACGCGATCGCGTGGATGTGGTATCCCCAGTCGCCCTGGTCCGGGGTCCGGTACCAGGCGGCGAAGCCCACCGTGCGCAGCCGGCGCAGCACGTCGGTCCGGGTCGCCGACGACAGCCCGCTGACCGAGATGTCCAGCGCCCCGCCGCCGTCGTGGGTGCCGGCGGAGGCGCCGACGCCCGTGTTGTAGGAGCCCTGGGTGAGGCCGAGCTGACGCCCGAGCAGACGTTCCGCCTCCAGCAGCATCGACCGGGTACGGGTGTTGACCTGCACCCCGCGCATCGTCACGATGCTGCCGGGTGAGATCGACCGGACCACGGTGTAGCGTCCGTCCCCCAGCGACCGCAGCGAGGACGGGCCCGGCAGGCCGGTCGCGTCGAGGCCGGTGTAGCCGAGCGAGCGCTGGTACGCCGCGTACGCGGCGACGGTGCTGGTGCCGAAGTGCCCGTCCACGTACGTCGAGGCCAGCAGCCCCCGGGCCTGCAACGCGCGCTCCACCAGCAGCACGCTGTCCCGGGCGCCCTCGGTGAGCGCGGTGTCCGCCCGGCGCGGATCGATCTGCGCCGCCTTGATCAGGGCTTCCATGTCGACCTCGGGCAGTGCGGCGCCGGCACGCAGCGGTGCGCCGGCGCCGACCGCCACCGCCGCCGCCGCCGAGACGAGCAGGCTCCTTCTCGTGATCACGTGACCTCCGTACGGTGTCGGGATCGGGCCGCCCGGCCGGGCGGCCCGGAAGGCACGGCGAGGCCCGGGGGCTCCCGCCCCACGAACGGCGTCACCCGTGCCGACGATCAGGCGATCTCCAGGTAGTCGAGTTCCGCCCAGCGGCTGCGCCGGGTCAGGCGCAGCGTGTTCCACCCGGCGTTCAGCACCACGTCCGCGCGGACCTGCCGCCACGTCTCCCACCCGGTGTTCGGATACGCGACCACCTGCGCGCCACCGCCGTTGACGGTAAGCGTGTGCTCGGCGTCGCCGTAGCCGGCGGAGTAGCCGACGTACGCGGTGTAGCCGCCGGCGCGCGGCGCGAAGACGCTGACCTCGACCCAGCTGTCGGCGTAGTCGAGGTAGGCCGCCACCTGTCCCTGCGAGGCGGTCGCGGTGCTCCGGACGGCGCAGTGGTTGAGCGTGCCCCGCTCGGCCTCGTAGCGCACCCGGCTGCCCCGCACCACCGGGTTGTCCCCGGCCCAGCCGAGGTCGGCGACGTACATGCCGCGCGCCGAGTAGTCGTTCACCCAGCCGTGGAAGACCAGCCGGTCGCCGCCGGACTCGCGCACCACGTCCGCGCCGCCCGGCCCGCGCACGGCGCCGTCGAGGCTGGCGGTGGTCAGCAGCGACCGGTACGCCTTGGTGTACGGGCCCGCCAGCGACGTGGCGCTGGCGTAGCTGGTCTGGTAGCCGTCGCCGCCGTACCCGCCGAGGGAGTAGGAGAGCACGTAGTGCGCGCCCACCCGGGTCAGCACCGGCGCCTCGATGACGCCCGCCTCCTCGGCGCGGCCACTGCGCAGCAGTTCGGCCCGGCCGCCCTGGAGCGTCACGCCGTCGGCGGCGACCGCCTGCGCCCACAGGCTCGTCGGCTGCCCGACCGCGTTGCCGTCGTCCTTGTAGAGCAGGTAGCGCCGGCCGTCGGTGTCGACGAAGCTGGACGGGTCGATGTCACCGCCCTCGGCGGCGTCGCAGACCAGCGGGCCGGACCCGACCGGGGCGAAGGGGCCGAGCGGCGAGGTCGAGGTGGCCGCGCCGATGCACTGGCGGCCGGCGGCACGGCTGCGGGCGGTGTAATAGAGCAGATAGGTGCCGTCGGCCCGGCGGGACACGTCCGGCGCCCAGGTGAGGCCGCCGGAGGCCCAGGCGCCGAGCGTCGGCAGCGCGTCGGCGCGTCGGGTCCACGGGCCGGTGAGCGCCGACGCGGTGGCGACCGGCACGTTGCCGTTGCCGTTGTTCGTCGAGTAGGCGTGGTAGGTGCCGCCGACCTTGAGGATGTCGGGGTCCGGGAAGTCGGTGCCGAGCACCAGGGACGGCGCGGTGGTCGCCGCGCCGGCCGGCGCGGCGACGAGCACGCACGACGCGGCGACGAGCACGGCCAGCAGGTGGGCGAGAGTGCGACGCATGCCCACATGCAACCACAGATGTCGATGCCATGGCGCGGCGGCGGCGTGGTTCCGGAACCGCCGGATTTCCTTGACACGCGCCCGTCGCGCGCCGAACCTGGTCACCAGGGAGCGCTCTCCACCGCTGGTCACGGCCGACCGGCGAGCCATTCTCCGGCCACCGCCCGCTCCTGGAGACGCCCATGAACCGCCAACCCGTCCGCACCGTCGACCCGCCGACGCGTACCCGTCGCCGCCTCACCGCCGCCGCCCTCGCGGCGACGCTCGTCGCCACCCTGACCGGCCTCGCCGCCGGTCCGGCCCAGGGCGCCGACCCGCTGCTGTCCCAGGGCCGCCCGGTCACCGCCTCGTCCACGCAGAGCGCCGCCTTCCCCGCCTCGGCGGCGGTGGACGGCGACTCCGGCACCCGGTGGTCCAGCGCCGCCGCCGACCCGCAGTGGCTCAGCGTCGACCTGGGCGCCGCCGCGACCGTCAGCCAGGTGGTGCTCGCCTGGGAGACCGCCTACGCCACCGCCTACCAGGTGCAGGTCTCCGCCGACGGCGCGACCTGGACGACGCTGCGCGCCGTCACCGGCGGCGACGGCGGCGTCGACACGCTCGCGGTCGCCGGCACCGGACGGTACGTGCGGGTCACCACCACCGCCCGGGGCACCGCGTACGGGGTCTCGCTCTGGGAGTTCCAGGTGTACGGCACGCGCGCCGCCACCGGGTGCGACACCACCGGCAACGCCGCGTCGAACCGCCCGGCCACCGCCTCGTCGACCGAGAACGCCGCGCTGCCCGCCTCGGCGGCGGTGGACGGCAACCCCGGCACCCGCTGGTCCAGCGCCGCCGCCGACCCGCAGTGGCTGCGCGTCGACCTCGGCGTCGAGCGCGCCGTCTGCCGGGTCGACCTCACCTGGGAGGCGGCCTACGCGACGGCGTACCAGATCCAGCTCTCCACCGACGGCGCCACCTGGACCACCGTCTACGCCACCACCACCGGCACCGGCGGCGGCCAACAGCTCACCGTGACCGGTTCCGGCCGCTACCTGCGGGTCCTCGGCACCGCGCGGGCCACGGCGTACGGCTACTCGCTCTGGGAACTCGCGGTCCGCACCACCGGAGCGACCCCGACGACACCGACGACGCCGCCACCGTCCGGCGGCGACGTGCTGCTGTCCTACGGCAGGCCGGCGGTCGCCTCGTCCCACCAGGACGACGGCGCCTGCTGGCAGTGCTCGCCGGCGCGGGCGTTCGACCTGGACCCGGCCTCGCGCTGGGCGACGAGCCCGACCACCGGCTGGGTCGACCCGGGTTGGATCTACGTCGACCTCGGGGCCACCGCGACCGTACACCGGGTGGTCCTCCAGTGGGACGCGGCCTACGCCACCGCGTACCAGATCCAGACCTCGACGGACGCGACCACCTGGACCACCGTCTACCGCACCACGAGCAACCCGGGCTTCCGGCAGGACCTCACCGTCACCGGCACCGGCCGCTACGTGCGGATGTACGGCACCGCGCGCAGCAACGGCTACGGGTACTCGCTGTGGGAGTTCCAGGTGTACGGCACCGGAGGCGCCCCGACCGCTCCCCCGGCCCGGCCCGCCGACCCCACGTTCCCGGCCACCACCCTCGTCTTCGCCGACGAGTTCGACGGACCGGCCGGCGCCCGGCCGGACGCGGCGAAGTGGACCGTCGACCCGGGCACCGGGCAGAACAACGAGTCGCAGTACTACACCGACAACGCCAACGCGGCGATGAACGGCGCCGGCCAACTCGTCATGGAGGCCCGGCGGGAGAACGCCGGCGGACGCGCCTACACCTCGCACCGGATGAACACCGGCACGAAGTTCCAGGTGCAGTACGGCCGGATCGAGGCGCGGATCAGGGTGCCCCGGGGCAACGGCCTCTGGCCGGCGTTCTGGATGATGGGCGGCGACTTCCTCACCGGCCGGCCGTGGCCGTACAACGGCGAGATCGACATCATGGAGATTCTCGGCCGCGACACCTACCGCAGCTACACCACGCTGCACGCGCCCGCCTACAACGGTGGGGGCGGCTACGGCCAGGAGCACGTCTGGACGGTCGACCTGTCCGCCGACTTCCACGTCTACGCGGTCGAGTGGGACAGCCGGGGCATGCGCTTCCTCGTCGACGGCACGCAGGTGTTCTACGCCAGCAAGGAGACGGTGGAGACGACCCGCGGCCCGTGGGTGTTCGACCACCCCTTCTATCTGATCCTCAACCTGGCCGTGGGCGGCGACTGGCCCGGCCCGCCGGACGCGTCGACGCCGTTCCCGGCGCGGATGCTCGTCGACTACGTGCGCGTGTACCGGTGACCGGCGGGGGCGCGGGCCGGCCGGGCCGGCCCGCGCCCCCGCCGCGTCGCGGCTAGCCCGGCTGGACGGCGACGTGGAAGTTGAACACCGCGCCGTTGCGGGTGAGGACGAGATTCCACTTCCCGCCGTTCTTGAGCACGGCGGGGTTGGAGTTCGGATAGCGCTGCAGGAACCACGTCTCCAACCGTTGCGCCTCGGCTGCGGAGAGCACCCCCACCTCCCCCACCTGCGCCGCGTGGTGCGGCTCCGGGTTGCAGCCGGCGTTGAACCGGTAGCTGGTGTCCCGGTTCCACCGGCCACAGCCGAGCATCGTGACCGTGACCGGACCGGACTGCTGGAAGGCCAACTGCGGGACCGGAGGATCGGCGACGACCACGTCCGGTGGCGTCTCCAGGGACGGGAACGGCACCGCCACCGTCTCGATGACGGCCTGCGACGCCCAGTTGAAGTCGACCTCGAACGACATGTCCATCCTCCTGCCGGAGTGCCACGCCCGCCGGCCCGTTTCGGCGGCACGTCGACGGACCCATCATCGACCGGCCCGGACGCCGGCACGCGTGCACTGTCCGTGCCCGGACACTGGCGGTCAGGCGACAGCGACGGCAACGGCTCCCGGGGCGACCCGTGCGACGGTCGTCCCCGGGAGCCGGTAGCCGGGCGTGGACCCGGACGGGGCGGCTAGTCGCCGCAGCCGACCCACACGCTGTACGTGCTGTAGTCCCGGCAGTAGAAGTAACTGAAGGTGCTGGTGGGCGCCTCGGGCGCGGGCTCCTGCTCGACAGTGACGCCCTGCAGGTTCAACAGAAAGTTCATCTCATCACCCCCCTCCGCTCTCGTCGCGGCACCGTCCCGCCGAGAAACGGCAGGACGGGGACAGGTGCACGCCGCGCGGCGGCCCAGAGCACGAGGAGGACGCCCGCCGCGCCGGTGGCCAGATCGGTGGAGAGCCGTTCGAGCTGGTCCCCGGGGAAGGCGAGACCACCGCGATAGGCCACGGCGTGCCAGGAGAGCGCGGCCACGTGCCGACGGACGAGGTCGGCGACGGTCATGCCGCCGCCGTCCGCGGCGACGACGGGAACGTCGGACCGGTCCAGGCCGAGCAACAGGGCGAGCAGTCCGGCCCGCCCGTTGAACAGGCCGGACTGGACGGTGAACTCGGCACACGCCGCGCGGGTCAACTCGCCGAGCACCGTCCCCAGCTCGTCACTCGGCCGGTGCCGGAGAAACTCCCGCAGCACCATCGCGATGCCGGCGCTGCCGGCGGCGAGGTAGGGCAACACGCGCCACCCGTCGTCCACCTGACGCGACCCGTCCGGCATCAGGACGCAGCGGCCCAGGTCGTGCCGCAACCAGCGCTCCGCCGACTCCAGGTGGGCGCGGTCACCGGTCGCCTCGAACAACCTGACCGACAACAGCGCGACGCCGCTGGCTCCCCGCAGGAGGCCGGCGGCCGGACGGTTGCCGGCGGCGGCCCGGCCCGCGTCGCGGTCCTCAAGCCTCGACGCGATGTCCAGCGCGGCGGTCGTCCAGCTCCGGTCACCGGTCGCGGTGGCGAAGTGCAGATAGTTGAGACCGATGCCGGCGAGCCCGTCGAACAGGTGACTGGACAGCAGATCCAGCCCGGCGGCCCGGGGCGCGCGGTCGAGCAGGGTCAACGCTTCCTCGTGCCGGCCCAGCCCGTCGAGGACGTGGCACACGCCGTGCAGACCGTCGTAGAAGCCCGGCGCCAGCGCGCCCCGCTCGTCCTGCACCCGGCGTACGAGCCACTCCTCGTGCTCGGGAAACCGTCCGGCCCCCGTCCGGTCCAGGACGTGCAGCACACCCGCCGCGCCGTAGGCCAGCCCGAGACCGCCGACCTGGAACTGCTCGATGTCCCCCGGGAACAACCGGTCCCGCCGCCCGGGGGTGGCGGTGGCGAGAATGCCGGTCGCCAGGGCGGCGCGGACGCGGGTGAACGGCACCTCCGGCGTGTCCAGGTCACCGGGGACCAGGTCCGGCGACGCGGCGGACACCGCACCCTGGTCGTCCCCGGCCAGGCCGAGGTTGGCCACCACCTCGGGCCCGAACCCGGCGGGAAGGTCGAAGCGCCGCATCGCCGCGGTGACGAGTTGCGCGGCCTTGCCCGGCGCGAGCGGCAACACGGCGGTCAGCGGAAGGAACATCGACAGTTGCAGGCACCCCAACGCGTACCGGTCCGCGGCGACTCCGGTGCGACCGTCCGCGGCGACGTAGCCGGGCGCGCCCATCGCGGGCCGGGCGCTGTCGTCCACCCCGGTGGCGAGCTCGAAGTCGATGAGCCGGACCGCGCCGTCCGGCTGCACCATGACGTTGTGCGGATGCAGGTCGCCGAAGACGACCCCGCGACCGTGCAGGTCCGCGAGGACGTCGCCCACCTTCCCCAGCACGTCGAGCGCCCACCGGACGTAGTCCCGGATCTCGTCCGGACCGGCGCCCGCCCGGGTGAGCGGGTACCGCGCGCTGAACTCGCGACCGAGCGTCCGCCCCTCGATGAACTCCTCGGCGAGGAACACGTGCTCCCAGCAGGTGAACTTCTCGTACAGGGCCGGGACGCAGGGCAGCCCGCGCAGCCGGGCCAACATGTCGGCCTCGCAGTCGAGTCGGTGCACCGCGTCCCGGCCGAGGCCGTCGATGCCGGCGTGCGGTCGGCCCTCCCGCAGCACGACCACCCGGTCCGTTCTGACGTCCCGGGCCCGATAGACGCCGCCGCCGTTGGAGAAGTGCAGCACACCCTCGATCTCGTACGGGAACTCCTCGGGTCGCGTCTGCTGCCGGCCGCGCTCCTGGACCGCCGGCCGGAGGAAGGCCGGGACGTCGACCCAGGCGGGCACCGAGAAGGAGGGTTCCCGCCGGTCGGGCACGAGCGTGCCGTCCGGCTGCCGCACCGCGAGAACCCGCGAGCCGTCGGCCGTCGTGACCCGGCGGGGCGCGAACCCGCCGAAGCGCACGAACAGTGGGCCCCGGTCCCACCGCAGATCGCTGAGGATGTACGGGCCGGGTTCCCCGTCGAGCCGCGCGCCGAGCCGGCGGAGCGCGGCCTCCAACTCGTCGGTGTCCTCGGGGTAGATCGTGATGAACTTGCCGCTGGCGGCCCGGTCCGCGTACTTCGAGTTGCGCAGCGTCAGATCGAGTTCGGTGCTGAGGAATTTGTACGCGAGTTGCGCCTGCTGGCAGTACGTCGAGACGGTGTCGAGAATCCGTCGGGCGTTGTCCAGCGTCGCGGACACGTGGATCTTCCAACCCTGCGTCGCGACGAGGCCCCGTGGCGGCGTCACCATCGTCCACCCGTCCCGGGTCGACAGGTCCCATCCCGGCCCGGCCCGCAGGTCCGTCCCGAAGCGGTCCCGCCGGGGGCCGCCGTCCGCACCGGGTCGGTCGTAGAAGGTCGGATCAGCGATCCGGTAGTACTGATACCGGTTGTCCATCGGCCCTTCACTACGTCAGCCACGGCTCGCACCACCGTCGTGAGACCTGCGCGGCGCCCTGAGCGGGTTCGACAGCGATCGTGGCACACGGTCACACGCTTCGATACCCCAGAAAAGTGACGCCGCTGGTCGGAGGCGGTGATCCCCTCACCGGGGTCCGCAACCGGCGGGTGAGGTCTCCGGTTTCGGGTTCCGCCTGGTCGCTGAACCGTCCACCGGAGACCTCCGGGCCTAGAAGCCGGCGGAGATGCGGCTGAACTCCCAGTCGCTCTGGGCGATGCCGCTGCAGGTGGAGACCACGCCCCCGCCGGCGCAGCCGCGATCGCGGTTCACCGCCCAGAAGGTGAATCGGGCGAGGCCGCTGCTCCTGGCGTAGTCACGGATCCGCGTCCAGGTCTCCGGGGTGGTGACCTCCTGCTGGTCGGACAGGCCGTTCATGCCGGAGATGCCCATGTGGGCGTAGGCGGTCTGGTCGTTCCAGCCGAACGTGGACTTCAGTTGGTTCTTCAGGCCCTCCGCGGCGTTGCGGGTGCTGGTGTACATGTCGCTGCCGCCGCCGAAGTCGAACGGCATGATGGTGAAGACGTCCACGTTGGCGTTCAGCGCCCGGGCCTGGTTGATCAGCCGGACGCCGTGCGTGTTGGGGCCACTCGTGGTCGTCCCGAAGGTGAGGATCGTGGTGACGCCCGGGTTGTTGCGCTTGATGATGCCCAGCGCGCTCACGATGCGGTCGGCGACCACGTAGTTCTCGAACTCGTCGTAGTTCTCGATGTCGATGTCGATGGCCTTGAGACCGAAGGTGTTGATGACCTTCTGGTACGCCCCGGCGAGGGCCTCCGGGGTGGCGCAGTTCGGGCCGAGCTTGTTGCCCTGCCAGCCGCCGATCGACGGGACGATCGTCGCGCCGGCCGCCTTGGCCTGGTTGATCCAGGACTCGTGGACGCCGCCGGTCAGGCCGCCCTCACCGTCCCAGACCGGGTTGCAGCCGTTGGCCAGCACGAACGCGACGGTGAACGCGCGGACGCCCTGAGCGGTGATGGTCGAGGGCGCCGGCGGGTTGCCCCAGCCGGGGTAGACGTAGGGCGACGCGGCCATCTTGCCGGCCGGCGGCGGGTTGGTCGGGCCGGTGGGCGGCGGGGTGGTCGGGGTGGTGCCGCCGCCGCAGGCGCCCTGGTTGGCCCAGACGTCCCACTGCCCGCTGTGGGTGGCCGGGTTCTCGTTCTGGGTCCACCACTTGGCCTGGTAGTTGACGCCCTGGTAGGACGCCTGACCGCCGCCGACGTACACGGCGGACGCGGACCAGGCCGGGTAGCAGGCCACGGCCGCGCTCGACGTGGACATGGGGACGATCGCGATCGCGGTGGCGGTGACCGTGACGGCGGCCAGAGCCAGGATCTTCTGCCTGAGTTTCATGACACGCTCCTGCGGGGGGGTCAGGGCAAGGTGGTGAGGTGCGGGCGGACGGTGTTGGCGAATCCGTTGCCGTTGGTGACGTCCCAGTTGATCGACCAGGTCATGGCGCCACGGATTCCGGGGTAGGTGCGCGGCGGCTTGACGGAGCCGCAGTTGGTGCCGCGGGCGAGGCAGTCGAGGGCCTGGTTGACCACGGAGGGGTTGACGTAGCCGCCACCGGCCGCGCTCGGCGCGGCCGGCAGCCCGAGGGACACCTGGTCCGGCCGGAGCCCGTTCTCGAGCTGGATGCAGGCGAGCGCCACGAGGAAGTTGACCGACCCCTGGCTGTACGCGGCGGTGTTGTCGCAGCCGAGCATCGCGCCGGAGTTGTAGAACTGGGTGTGGACGACGGTCAGGATGTCCTTGATGTTCAGCGCCAGCTGGAAGTACTGGCCGCCGGTGCTCTGCATGTCGATCGTCTGCGGCGCCATCGTGATGATCAGGTTGGCGCTCGTCCGGTTGCGGATGTCGCGCAGCGCCTGGGCCATGTACGTCGCGTTGACGCCGTTCTCCAGGTCGATGTCGACGCCGTCGAACCCGTAGGTTCCGATGAGGCCGACGATCGAGTTGGCGAAGTTCGTGGCGGCACTGGAACTGGCGACCGAGATGGTGCCGCGCTCGCCGCCGACCGAGATGACGACCTTCTTGCCCCGCGCGTGCAGGGTGGCGACGTCGTTCTTGAAGTCGGCGTTGGTGTAGCCGCCGAGCGAGGCGCTCAGGCCCGCGTCGATGCCGAAGGACACCGCGCCCGGTGTGCTCGTCGCGTCGGCGAACGCGACCGCGACCAGGTCGTAGTTGGCCGGCACGTCACGGAGCCGGATCTCCTGGGCCGGGTTGTCGAAGTTCTGCCAGTACCCGGTGAGGAAGTGCTTCGGGAGCTGACCGTTGCCGGTCGGCGGAGGCGTGGTGGGTGGCGGGGTGGTCGTGGGCGGCGGGGTGGTCGGGGGTCGGGTGGTGGGCGGCGGTGTCGTGGTCGGGGGTGACGTGGTCGGCGGCGTGGTGCCGCCGCAGGCGCCCTGGTTGGCCCAGACGTCCCACTGGCCGCTGTGCGTGGCCGGGTTCTCGTTCTGGGTCCACCACTTGGCCTGGTAGTTGACGCCCTGGTAGGAGGCCTGACCGCCGCCGACGTACACGGCGGACGACGACCAGGTCGGGTAGCAGGCGGCGGCCGCGGAGGCGGACGACGCCAGATAGACGGTGGTGCCGCCGGCGGCCAGGACGGCGGCCAGGGCGAGGACGGCGGGGCGGCGCATGGGGGTGGGCCTTCCGGAGGGGACGGAACCGAGGAGCCAATTATTAGGAGTGTTAACAGTAAAGGTCCAGAGTTAGACCACCTTGAATTTTTTGTCGAGAGGTGCCAAGCTCGCCGACCCTCGTCGTCACCGCGTGCGCCGCGGGCACGTTGACCGGATCATTACCACCCGTTAATGAGATGCCGGTCGATATCAGGCAGGCTCGCCCCCATGCCGACCACTCTCCGGAGCCGCCTCGCCGCGATGTCCGTCGTCACGCTGGCAGCCGTCGCCGCCTGGGCACCCGCACGGGGCGCGGAACCCGCGCCCGAGCCCGCCGCCGCTCCGCCCAACATCGTCTTCGTGCTCACCGACGATCTGGCCTGGAACCTCGTGCCGTACCTGTCGCAGGTACGGCAGTTGCAGGCAGAGGGCGTGACGTTCACCAACTACACCGTGACGGACTCGCTCTGCTGCCCCTCCCGCTCGTCCATCCTGACCGGCAACTTCCCCCACGACACCGGCGTGTTCACCAACGGCGGCAGCGACGGCGGATTCGCGGTCTTCAAGAGCCGGGGGAACGAGAACCGCACCTTCGCCACCGCCGTGCAGGGCCGGGGCTACACCACGGCGTTCATGGGCAAGTACCTCAACGGCTACCAACCGGCCGACACCCAGGGCGGGACCCAGCCCTACGTCCCGCCGGGCTGGTCCGAGTGGTACGGAGCGGGGAACGGCTACCCCGAGTACAACTACGACCTCAACGAGAACCATGTGATCAGGCACTACGGCGACGCACCCGCCGACTACCTCACCAACGTGCTGGCCCGGAAGGGCAGATCCTTCATCCAGCGCGCCGCGGCGGCCGGGACACCGTTCCTGCTGGAGGTCTCGACGTTCGCACCGCACAGCCCGTTCACCCCGGCCGACCAGGACCTCGACAAGTTCCCCGGTCTCACCGCCCCACGCGGCCCGGCCTACGACCGCCTGCCCCGCCAGGCGCCCTCCTGGCTGGCCGGCAACGGACCCCTGACCGCCACCGAGAAGGACACCCTGGACCGCAACTTCCGCAAGCGTGCGCAGGCGGTGCAGGCGGTGGACCGGCTCATCGCCAACCTCCGCGAGCAGTTGACGGTCAGCGGCGTCGCCGACAACACCTACCTGGTGTTCAGCTCCGACAACGGCTTCCACATGGGCGAGTACCGGCTCACCGGCGGCAAGCAGACCGCCTTCGACACCGACGTACGCGTACCGCTCGTCATCGTCGGTCCCGGCGTCAGCCGGGGCCGGACCCGGCCGGAGGTCGTCCAGAACATCGACCTGGCGCCGACCTTCCAGCGGATCGCCGGCGCGGACGTCGGCGCGGACGTCGACGGCCGCAGCCTGCTCGGTCTCGTCCAGGGTGACGCGGCCCCGAACTGGCGCGACGGAGCGCTCGTCGAGCACCACGGACCCCAGCAGGCCGCCGACGACCCGGACGCCCAGGACCAACGCAACGGGAGCCCGACCACCTACAACGCGCTGCGGACCGCGACCTACACCTACGTGGAGTACGCGAACGGTGAGCGCGAGTACTACGACCGCACGACCGACCCCGACCAGCTCACCAACCTCGCCGGCGACCTTCCCGCCTCGCGGCTGGCCGCGCTGCACCAGGCGCTCGCCGGTTACACCGGCTGCCACGGCCACTCGTCCTGCTGGACGGCCGGCGACGTGCCGGCCTGACCGACGACCCGCTCGTCGAGGAACGCGTGGAGCCAGGTCCGCTCGTTGCCACCCCGCGCCGGCGGCTTCGCCCGGACGAGGGCACGGCTGCGGATCTGGCACACCGGCAGACCCGGCCCACCGGGTCGTGGCGCGGCCCGGTCCGGACGGACCGGGCCGCGCCACCGGTACGGGCCGCCGGCGGGCGGCGGGTCCGGCCGGTCGGGCGCGCTCGCGTCAGGGCAACGCCTTGAGGAACGGGCCGTGGTTGAGCCGGAACTCCCAGGAGTAGAACCGGTCCCAGTTGATGGACCAGGTCATGAGGCCGCGGAAGTTGGGGTTGGTGCCGCTGCGGGGGCTGTATCCGCCGCAGTTCTGACCCCGCACGAGGCAGGTGACCGCCTGTTGCACGCCGGCGGGGGCGAGGTAGCCGTTGCCGGCGCTGGTGGAGGAGGGCGCGCCGAACGCGACCTGGTCCTCGCGCAGCGCGGGGAAGACGGCGTTGGCGTTCCCGGCGACCGGGAAGCCGGCCAGCAGCATGTCCGTCATCGCGATGTGGAAGTCGGCGCCGCCCATCGTGTGGTACTGGCCGTCGAGCCCGACGATGGGACCGGAGTTGTAGTCCTGGACGTGCAGGACGGTGAGGATGTCGCGTAGCGCGTGGATCACCGGCAGGTAGGACCCGGCCCTGGGGTCCTGGCCGCCCCAGGGGCCTGAGCCGTAGAACTGGTAGCCGAGCTGCACGAAGAACGTCTCCGGAGCCATGGTGAGCACGAAGCCGCTCCCGTAGCGCTGCTTGAGGGCGCGGATCGCCGAGATCAGGTTCACCACGACCGGCGTGGTCGGGTTGCGGAAGTCGGTGTCGCCGGGGTCGAGGTAGAGGGAGTGGCCCTCGAAGTCGATGTCCAGGCCGTCGAGGCCGTACCGGTCGATGATGGCCGACACCGAGCGGACGAAGGTGTCCCGGGCGGCGGTCGTGGTGAGTTGCACCTGCCCGTTCTGGCCCCCGATGGACAGCAGCACCTTCTTGCCCTGCTGCTGTTTGGCGCGGATCGCGGCGATGAACTGGGCCTCGGTCTCCACGGTGGGGCATTCGGCGACCGGGCAGAGCTGGAAGCGGATGTCGCCGGAGGTGACGGAGGTGGGCTCACCGAAGGCGAGGTTGACGATGTCCCAGTCCGCGGGCACGTCGGCCATCCGCAGGTACCCGGCGCCGTTGGCGAAGCTGGCGTGCAGGTAGCCGATCAGGGCGTGCCGCGGCAGCCCGGTGTTCGGCGGGCTGGTCGGCGGCGCGGTGGTGGGCGGTGCCGTGGTCGGTGGCGGTGTGGTGGGCGGCGCGGTGGTGGGCGGGGCGGTGGTGGGCGGGGCGGTGGTGGGGGGTGCCGTGGTGGGCGGCGCGCCACCTCCGCACGGCGCGCCGTTGAGCGTGCAGTCGCCGGGCGAGCCGGAGCCGGTGGCCAGGAACCCGAACGACACCGACGCGCCGGGGGACAGGGTGCCGTTCCAGGAGCGGTTGGTGAAGGTGTGCCGCTGTCCCACGCTGGTGACCGTGGCGTCCCAGTACGAGCCGAGCGTGGTGCCCGCCGGCAGCGTGAAGGCGACCTGCCAGCCGGTGATCGGGACCGAGCCGCCGTTGGTGATGGTGTATCGACCCTCCCAGCCGGTACCCCAGTCGGAGGTCCTGGTGA
The DNA here is from genome assembly GCF_040647835.1 of Micromonospora sp. NPDC049240. NCBI lineage: Bacteria > Bacillati > Actinomycetota > Actinomycetes > Micromonosporales > Micromonosporaceae > Micromonospora > Micromonospora sp. NPDC049240. The sequence continues at coordinate 60,994 of NZ_JBEZCX010000020.1, read as the reverse complement.
ACGTGGCCGTCGGACCGGCGGCCAGGGCCGGATCGGCGAGGGTCAGGGTCGCCGCGGCGGCGGCGACCAGGGCCGCCAGGGCCGCCAGGAACGGTGTTCGGAATCTGCGCGCCATCCGGTCCTCCCGAGGGGTGCCCGGTCGAGGGGTATCGACGGGAGGCTAATTATTAGGTTTGTTAACTGAAGTTGTCCAGGCCCCCGGAGGCACGGCGGCGCGGTCACCGGCGTGAGCCGCCTCCACGCCACGGTGTCAGCTATCCGTCCCGGTCGGTCGCATGATCGGCCGGGCGGGCGTGCGATCGTGAGGATCGATCGTGACGCACATCGAGTGGGGGCGGCAGATGCGAGGAACGACGCCACGGGTACGCCTCGGCGCGATGCTGGTGCTGCTGATGCTCGCCGGCTCGGCCGTCCCCGCCGCGGCGGTTCCGCCCGACGGTTCCCGCGCCGGCGGCACCCGATCCGAGCGGGTCGTGCCGGCCCCACCGGGGACGGTGTCCGCCGGCACCGACGCCTCCGCCAACCGCGCCGCCCTGGCGGCCTCGTGGTCGACGGGGCAGGTGGCCCCGGGCGACACCCAGGGCTGGGTGTGGAACAACGCCAACCCGCTCACCGTGGCCTACCAGGTGGGCTTCTCCCCCACCGGCGCGAGCGCCGCCCTGCCGTGCCAGTTCGAGGTGACCCGCCGCTGGTACTCCCAACAGCCGGGCGGGGAACGACGCTTCCACTTCCAGATCCGCAACAACGGCGCCGTCACCTGCGGGGCGACGGTCCTGCTGTCCGCCCAACCCGCCACGTACGACTGGACCATCGCGCCACTCGCCCCGGGCGCCACCGGCAACTACCGGTGGGTCGAGCAGGTGTCGCCGACCGTCTCCTACCTGCTCGGGTTGAGCCCGACCGGCGCGAGCGGAGCAGCCGCCTGCCAGCTCGAGATCACCCGGACCTGGTACCTCCAGGAGGCCGGCGCGGTCCGCAAGTTCGCCTTCGTGGTACGCAACATCGGCGCGGTCACCTGCGGTGCGCAGGTCCGCCTGGCGCAGCTTTCCGTGCCGACCACCTGGTACGTGGGCACCCTCGCCCCGGCCGGCTCCTCCACCTGGACCTGGAACAACGCCAACCCGCTCACCGCCGTGCATTTGATCGGCCTGTCGCCCTGGGGCGCGCAGCTCACCGACCCGTGCCAGATGGAGATCACCCGCACCTGGTACGTCCAGCGGGTCAACCCGGACGGCACCACCCAACGCCAGCTCGCCCTGACCGTGACCAACGTCGGCGCGATCAGTTGCACCGCCACCGTGTTCCTCACGCCCCTGACCACCTGAGACCGGTTGCCGGCCCCATGGATGACGCGATGTGACATATCGATGGATGAGGATTGACGGGCGGCCCGTGAGGGCTCTATAACGATGTCGGGACCGGGCCTGACCTGATCGGCCGCCGGGCACCCACCGCCAGCCGCCGGCGGCGCAGCTCGGCCCTGACGGCCCGCCCGATGGAGACGGCATGACACGTCCCGATCCCGTCCGCCTCGCCGCGCCCCTGCTGGCCGTTCTCACGCTGGTCGCCGGCCTGCTCACCGCGCCGGCCGCGCCGGCGCACGCCGTGCCGGCCAAGAACCCGCCGCTGACCACTCCCTGGACCGCCCAGGCCCTCGACGGCGTGCCGCTGCCGGACTACCCGCGACCGCAGATGACCCGGCCGGACTGGCTCAACCTGAACGGCGAGTGGCAGCTACGCCAGTCCGCCACGGACGACGCCCCGCAGTTCGGCACCGACCTGCCCGAGCGGATCAACGTGCCGTTCCCGGTGGAGAGCGCCCTCTCCGGAGTGCAACGGTCCGCCGGCGACAACCGCAACCACCTGTTCTACCGGCGGGTCGTGACGGTGCCCCCGAACTGGGGCGGACGCCGCGTCCTGCTGCACTTCGGCGCCGTCGACTGGCAGACCACCGTCTGGGTCAACGGCGTCGCGGTCGGCGGCCACACCGGCGGCTACGACGCCTTCACCTTCGACGTCACCGCGCAGTTGCGCAGCGGCGCGAACGAGATCGTGGTGAAGGTGTGGGACCCGACGGACAGCCGGCAGAGCGGCAGTCTGCCGCCGATCGGCAAGCAGACCAAGCAACCCGGCGGCATCTTCTACACGCCGAGCTCGGGCATCTGGCAGACGGTGTGGCTGGAACCGGTGCCGGCGGCGTCGATCAGCAGCGTCGACCTCTACCCACGCCTGGCCGACAACACCCTCCGCGTGCGGGTCTTCACCCGCGGGGACGTCAGCGGGCACCGCGTCGTGGCCGAGGCGCTCGACGGTTCCACCGTGGTCGGCTCCGCGACCGGCGGCTTCACCGAGTTCACGGTGCCCGTGCCGAACGCCCGTCGCTGGTCCCCCGACGACCCGTTCCTCTACCACCTGCGGATCACCCTGCGCGACGCGGCGGGCGGTCAGGTCGACCGGACCACGCACTACTTCGGCATGCGCGAGATCAGCACCGGCGTGGTCAACGGCGTCCTGCGGCCGAAGCTCAACGGCCAGTTCGTCTTCCAGACCGGCACGCTGGACCAGGGGTTCTGGCCGGACGGGCTCTACACCGCGCCCACCGACGCCGCGCTCGCCTTCGACCTGCAGAAGCACAAGGACCTCGGCTTCAACATGGTGCGCAAGCACATCAAGGTCGAACCGCAGCGCTGGTTCTACCACGCCGACCGGCTCGGTCTGCTGGTGTGGCAGGACGTCCCGTCACTGACCGCGCAGGACATCGACGCGACCGACGCGCAGCAGGCGCAGCTCGAAGCCGAGGCCCGCGAGATCGTGGACGAGCACCGCAGCTCGCCGGCCGTCGTCACCTACACCGTCTACAACGAGGGGTGGGGGGAGCGTGCGCTGGCCGACACCCGCCGGGTCGCCCAGAACGTGAAGAACCAGGACCCGACCCGCCTCGTCAACGCGCACAGCGGTTACAACTGCTGCCAGTCGTTGGGCGACCCCGGCAACGGCGACATCGACGACTGGCACGTCTACCTGGGGCCGGACTCGCCGGTGCCGTCGAGCAGCCGGATCGCCGTGCTCGGCGAGTTCGGCGGCCTGGGCCTGCGCGCGCCCGGACACGAGTGGAGCCCGAACGGCGCCTTCTTCGCGTACGAGTGGCAACCGAACTCCACGGCGCTGACCGACCGCTACGTCGGACTCGTGCAGGGCACCCAGAACCTCATGCTCGGCAAGGGACTGAGCGCCTCGGTCTACACCGAGATCGCCGACCAGGAGGGTGAGCTGAACGGATTCCTCACCTACGACCGGCAGGTGGTCAAGATGGACCAGGCCCGGGTACGGGCCGCCAACCTGTCCCTCATCAACGCGTCGAGATCCGTCGGCAGCTCGGCGCCGGTGGCGCTGCCGCTGAACACCCGCCGATCCTTTCAGGTCACCACCCCCGGACTCACCAACCGGTACCTGCGGCACCGGGACAGCCTCGCCTACACGGAGGTCGTGGACGGGAACAGCTCCGCGCTGCTCAGGAACGACGCGACCTACACGGTCCGGGCCGGTCTGGCCGACGGAACGTGCTATTCGTTCGAGTCGGTCAACTTCCCCGGGCAGTTCCTCCGGCACCAGAACTCGCGCGTACGCAACTCGCCGAACGACGGCTCGGCGCTGCTCCGCGCGGACGCCACCTGGTGCGCCCGGGTCGGGGTCACCGGAAGCGGCGTCTCGTTGGAGTCCTACAACTTCCGCGGCAGGTACCTGCGGCACTACGACTCCGAGGTCTGGCTGAGCAACGGCGCGGGCGGCGAGGCGTGGAACTCACCCGCGCTGTGGGCCGCGGACAGCACCTGGAACGTCACGACGCCCTGGGCGCCCTGACCAAGCCGGGGCGCTGACTCCCCGGCAGCGTCCCCCGCGCCACTTCGATCGAGGCACATCTATTGACAAAGGTTGTTTACGGTTTCACTCTGAGAGCGCTCTCTCGCGCCCGGAGGCACGGCGCGACGCCGCACCAACCGGAAGGAGTTCGATGACCAGAACAATGGCGCTGCTCACCGCCGCGACGCTCGCGCTGCCGATGCCGGCCGCCGCACCGCCGGAGACCTCCCCCACCGCTCGGGCACAGGCGCAGGTGTCCGGCCTGCCGGCCGGCATGGCCGAGGCGATGCGCCGCGATCTGCGCCTGACCGACGACCAACTCACCGCCCGCCTGACAGCCGAGGCCGCCGCCGCGGTGGTCGACCGACGGCTGCGCTCCCGCCTCGGCGCCCGGTACGCCGGCTCGTGGTTGGACACGAGCGGCCCCCTCACGGTCGCCGTCACCGACGCGTCCGCCGCCGCGGCGGTACGGGCCGAGGGGGCCCGGCCCCGGCTCGTCCCCCGGGCGCTCACGAGTCTCACCTCCGCACTGACCACACTGGATCGGCGGGCACGCAGCCATCCGCCCGGCGCCGCCGTGCGCGGCTGGTACGTCGACGCCGCCGCCAACGAGGTCGTGGTGCGGGTCGCGCCGGGCCAGGAGCGCACCGCCCGCGCGTTCGTCGGCGGCAGCGGCCTCGCCGGCGGGCTCGTCCGCTACGCGACGGCTCCGGACGCGCCGCGCCCGATGTACGACATCCGAGGTGGCGACCAGTTCGTCATCAACGGCAGCGTGCTCTGCTCGGTCGGCTTCGCCGTCGCGGGCGGCTTCGTCACCGCCGGACACTGCGGGGCCACCGGCAGCCCCACCCGGGGGTACGACAACGTGGCGCAGGGCACCTTCGCCGGCTCGTCGTTCCCCGGCAACGACTACGCCTGGGTCCGCACCAACGGAGACTGGACGCCACGCCCCTGGGTGAACAACTACGCCGGGGGCAATGCTCCCGTCGCCGGCTCCCGGGACGCGGTGATCGGCAGCTCGGTATGCCGGTCGGGACGGACGACCGGCTGGCGCTGCGGCACCCTCCTGGGTCGGGAGGAGACGGTCAACTACGCGCAGGGCGCGGTCTACGGGCTCAGCCGCAGCAACGCCTGCGCCGAGGGGGGCGACTCCGGCGGCGCCTGGCTCTCCGGCGACCAGGCACAGGGGGTGACCTCGGGCGGATCGGGCAACTGCACCTCCGGCGGCACCATGTGGTTCCAGCCGGTCAACGAGATCCTCGGCGTCTACGGGCTGAACCTGGTCACCACCGGCGGCGGGACCGGGACCCGGATCATCAGCAACTGGAACAACACGTGCGTCGACGTGCCGAACTCGAACTTCTCCGACGGGGTTCCCCTCCAGACCTGGAACTGCAACGGCACGGCGGCACAGAGCTGGACCTTCACCGGCGGTAGCCTGCGCACGCAGAACAACATGTGCATGGATGTCGCCTGGGGGTCCCGGGACAACGGCGCGGTCATCCAGATCGCCACCTGTAGCGGCAACGCCGCGCAGCAGTTCGTGTTGTCCGCCGCCGGGGACCTGGTCAACCCGCAGGCCAACAAGTGTGTCGACATCAAGGACTGGAACGGCAACGACGGCGCGCGGTTGCAACTCTGGGAGTGCGGCGGCACCGCCAACCAGAAGTGGCGCACCGGCTGAGCGGAGCGCCCGACACGGCGTCCCGTCCGAGGTGGGCCGAGGACGGGCGTCGTGCCGCTCGGGAACGACTGCCGAACCGGGCGTCCCGCCGGGCCGGGTACGGGTTCCGCAGATCGGCCCGTCTGCGTGCTTTGCACCCCGCTCCGACGGTGTGGGCGGTGTTAGAGCCGCCCCGGCGCGGGTAGCCACCGCCGGCCAGACACCGGTGGCAGCGAGGAGGTCCGGGTGACGCCGATCGACGCCTTTCTCGACGGTCTGGATCGGAGCGGCCCCGACGAGCGGCTCGTCAAGGTCAGCGGCAGCGTGCGGTTCGACATCCACGACGACCGAGGGGTACACCACCGGCGGCTCGACATCGACCACGGGCGGCTACGGGTCACCGAGGACGACGGCCCCGCCACCACGGTCATCACGCTCTCCGAACAGACCGCCGTGGCGATGGTGGCCGGCGGGATGAACGGGCTGGCGGCGATCGCCCGGGGCGAGATCATGGTCGACGGTGATCTCGCGCTGGCACTGCGGATCGGACGGCTGTTCCCCGCGCCCGTGACGGCGGCCGGCCGGCAGGGTGGAGGCGCCGCGTGAGGGACGTGCCGGGCACCGTGTCCTGCATCGACGGGAACACGTTCGTCGTCTCCGACAGCAGTGGGGACATCGAGGCCTCGTCGGCCGCGCCGGTGGGTCTGTTTTCCGCCGACTCGCGCTACCTGTCCCGGTGGGTGCTGACCATCGACGGCGAGCGGATGACCGCCCTCTCGGTGGACGACAGCCAGTACTTCGAGGTGGCGTTCTTCCTCGTTCCCGGCGGCCGGATGGACTACGTCCAGGCGGACGTGTCCGCGATCCGACGACGCCGCATCGGCGCCGACCTGGTCGAGACCGTCACCGTCTTCAACTACGGCGAGTCGGACCTCGACCTCGCGGTGCGTCTCGAGGTGGCCGCCGACTTCGCCGACATCTTCGAGATCAAGTTCGCTGCCGACGCGAAGGTCGGCGAACGCTACGCGCACGTCACCCCCGACGAGCTACGGCTGGGCTATCGCCGGGCCACCTTCCAGCGGGAGGTGGTCCTCACGGCCAGCCAGCCGGCGACCTTCACCCCGGAACACCTCGACTTCCCGATCCGGCTGGACGCCGGAGCCAGTTGGACGGTCGAGGTGAGGGCCGAGATGAGAGCGCCGCGACCCGACGGCGTCGACCTGCGGGCCGGGCTCCGGGTCCACCGGCCCGACGCGTCGACCCTGCCCGACGGCGTACGTGCCTGGGTGGCGGCGGCTCCGACCCTGGACACCGACAGCCCGGTGCTGCGCCAGGTCTACCAACGCAGCCTGGTGGACCTGGCGGCGTTGCGGTTCGCGCCGCTCTCACTCGGCGGCGCCACCGTGCCGGCCGCCGGGCTGCCCTGGTTCATGACCCTGTTCGGCCGGGACAGTCTGCTCACCTGTCTACAGGCGCTGCCGTTCACGCCGTCACTGGCACCGGCCACCCTGCGGATCCTGGCCTCCCTCCAGGGCGCGCGCACCGACGACGTGCTGGAGGAGGATCCCGGCCGGATCCTGCACGAACTGCGCTACGGCGAGTCAGCGGCCTTCGAGGAGCAACCCCACTCGCCGTACTACGGCACCGTGGACGCCACCCCGCTGTTCCTGGTGCTGCTCGACGAGTACGAGCGGTGGAGCGGCGACGCGGATCTCGTCCGTGAGCTGGAACAGGAGGCGCGCGCCGCGCTCGACTGGCTGGACAACCACGCCGACCTCACCGGCGCCGGCTACGTCTCGTACGAACGCCGTAACCGCTCCACCGGCCTGGACAACCAGTGCTGGAAGGACTCGTGGGACAGCATCTCCTACGCCGACGGACGACTCCCCGGCTTCCCCCGCTCGACGTGCGAGACCCAGGGCTACGCCTACGATGCCAAGATCCGCGCGGCCCGGCTGGCGCGTGCCTTCTGGAACGATCCGGCCCTGGCCGAGCGTCTGGAGCGGGAGGCGGCGGCCCTGTACGACCGGTTCAACCGGGACTTCTGGCTGGCGGACCGCGGCTACTACGCCCTCGCGCTCGACGGCGACGGCACGCCGGTGGACAGCCTGTCCTCCAACATCGGGCACCTCCTGTGGAGTGGCATCGTCCCGCCGGAGCGCGCCGGACGGGTCGCCGAACTCCTGATGAGCCCCGCGCTGTTCTCCGGCTGGGGTGTCCGCACGCTGGCCGAGGGGCAGGCCCGCTACAACCCGCTGGGTTACCACAACGGGACCGTGTGGCCGTTCGACAACTCCTTCATCGCCTGGGGACTGCGGCGCTACGGTCTGACCGACGAGGCGGGACGCATCGCCGAAGGAGTCATCGAGGCCGCGGGCTTCTTCGAGGGTCGCCTGCCCGAGGCGTTCGGCGGGTTCGACCGCCGGACCACCCGCTACCCGGTCCGGTATCCGACCGCCGGCAGCCCGCAGGCGTGGTCCAGCGGGGCATCGCTGCTTCTGCTCCGCACGATGCTGGGCATGGAGCCCCACGAGGACCACCTCGCCACCACCCCGGCGCTCCCGCCCGCCTTCGAACGGATCACCCTGCTGGACATTCCCGGCCGCTGGGGCAGGCTCGACGCCTTCGCGCGCCGCCGGCCGGATCCGGCGAGCCCCTGAGCGGGAGCCTTCGCCCGACCCACGGCCGCGGTGGCCGCGCTCGGCGAGGGTCCCTCCCGCACGAACGGGCCGGTCAGCCCAGCGCGGCCACCTGACCCACCACGAACACGGCCGGCGGACGGATACCCTGCCGGGCGGCGACCGCGCCGATCTCGTCCAGCCGGGCCGGCACCGCGCGTTGTCCGGGGTGCCCGGCGTCCTGCACGGCGAGCACCGGCGTCTCCGGGGCGCGGCCGTGCTCGACCAGCACGGCGGCGATCTTGGCGATGGTGTCCACCGCCATGAGGAGCACCAGCGTGCCCCGGGCGCGGCCCAGCGCCGCCCAGTCGACAAGCGAGCCCGGGTGACCCGGCGGCAGGTGCCCGGAGACCACGGTGACGTCGTGCGCGACGCCGCGGTGGGTCACCGGCACACCGGCCAGCGCCGGCGCGGCGAACGCACTGCTCACGCCGGGCACCACGGTCACCGGCACGCCGGCCTCCGCGCAGGCCCGCACCTCCTCGTGGCCGCGACCGAACAGGTACGGGTCGCCGCCCTTGAGCCGCACCACCCGCCGGCCGGCGCGGGCATGCGTCACCAGCGCCGCGTTGATCGTGTCCTGCGCCATCGACGGACCGCGGGGCACCTTGGCCGCGTCGACCACCAGCACGTCGTCACGCAGGCCCGCGAGCAGCCCGTGCGGGGCCAGCCGGTCGACCACCACCACGTCCGCGGCGTCCAGCAGGGCCTTTCCGCGTACCGTGATCAGGTCGTCCGGGCCGGGCCCACCGCCGACGACCGCGACCGACCCCGCCGTCGCCTCGTGGTGGTGATGGTGGCCGTGGCCGTGGTGATGGTGGTGACCGTCGACCGGGTCGTCCGGGTGGTCGTGCGGGCGCTGCGGGCGGCCCACCTTGTCGGCGAAGCCCGGCATCAGCACCCGGTACGCGCAGGTGTCGCAGTTCATCCGGATGTCCCCGGCCAGCGCCTCGGCGTGCCGTTCGAGCACCAGGTCCGCCAGCGCGTCGCAGTCGCCGATCACCTCGGCCACCCGCACGTCCAGATCCGGGTGCGCGGCGGCGAACTCGGCCGACCGGGCGACGATCCGGTCCGGCAGCACCCCGGCGAACAGGAAGTACGGCGCCACCACGATCCGCCGCGCCCCGAGCCGGCGCAGCCGTTCCAGCACCGCCGGCACCGACGGCTCCGCGAGGGAGATGAACCCCGGCTCGACACCGGCGTAACCGCGTCCCTCCCAGAGCAGCCGCGCGACCTTCGCCACCTCGGCGTTGGCGTCCGGGTCGGTGGAGCCCCGGCCGATCAACGCGATCCACGTACCGGCCCGGTCGGCGCCGGCCAGCGCGGCGTCGATCCGCTCCTCGATGGCGGCGTGCAGCAGGGGATGCGGGCCCAGCGGACGGCCGTAGCGGTAGGTCAACCCGGGGTGGCGCTGCTGCTCGCGGGCCATCGCGGCGGGGATGTCGCCCTTGCCGTGCCCGGCGGCGGTGAGCACCAGCGGCAGCGCCACCAGCGCCCGGTGTCCCCGCTCCACCAACGCGGTCACCGCGTCGGTCAGCGGCGGACGGGACAGCTCGATGAAGCCACCCTCGACGTCCCCGACGACACCGCGTCGACGAACCCGCTCGACGAGCGCGGCGAACTGGTCGACCCCGGCCGCGCTGCGCGTACCGTGCCCGACGATGACCAGACCGGTCATGGCATCTCCTCGATGTAGAGCAGGGCGTTGAGGGCGGCGGCGGCGACCGCCGAACCGCCCTTCTCCCCCACGTTGGACACGGCGGGCAGGCCGCTGGCCCGCAGCGCCGCCTTGGACTCGGCGGCACCGACGAAACCGACCGGCATACCGACGACCAGGGCCGGTGCGGCGGCCAGCGTGAGCAGTTCGACAAGCGCGGTCGGCGCGCAACCGACCACCCAGACCGCGCCCGGGCCGACCCGGTCCAGGGCGATCCGCACGGCCGCCGCCGACCGGGTGATCCCGGCGGCCCGGCCCAGCTCGGCGGCCGCCGGCTCGGCGACCGGGCAGACCAGGTCCAGGCCGGCCCGGGTGATCCCGGCCGCGACCATCGCCACGTCGGTCACCACGGGCACGCCGGCGCGCAGCGCGGCCAGCCCGGACGCCAGGCCCGCCTCGTCGCAGACCAACTCGTCGACGTACGCCAGGTCGGCGCTGGCGTGCACGACCCGCTCGGTCACCGCGCGGGTCAACGGCGGCAGGTGCGTGAGGTCGACCCGCTCGCGCAGGATCCGGTAGGACTCCGCCTCGATCGGGTGCACCACCCGGCTCACGGCTGCTCCCCGGTGCCGGCGGGCAGCGTGCCGGCGTAGCGGCGGTCGTAGCCGCGCAGCTTCCACAGCGCGACCGCGCCCACCCAGGAGGCCACGAAGAGACCCACCACGACGTATCCGAGCTGCTCGAAGTGGTCGGCGACGGCGGCGTACCCGGAGAGCGCGGTCATCCCCAGGTGGTCGACCAGCAGCCCGGCCAGATAGACGCTGGCCACCACGGCGCCCACCAGCACCGTCATCGCGGTGGTGGCCAGGTTGTAGAAGAGCCGCCGGGCCGGCTGCCGGTACGCCCACGAGTAGGCGCGGCTCATCAGCAGACTGTCCGCGGTGTCCATGGCGGACATCCCGGCGGCGAAGAGCAGCGGCAGTGTCAGCAGGGCCAGCACCGGCAGGCCACCGGCGGCGGCGGTGCTCGCCGAGAGCGCCAGCAGGGTCACCTCGCTGGCGGTCTCCAGGCCGAGGCCGAACAGGAAACCGACCGGGGCCATGTGCCACGAGGAGCGCACCAGCGCCCGGGCCCGGCCGCCGAGGACCCGCTGCATGAGCCCCCGGTTGAGCAGGTGCAGGTCCAGCTCCCGCTCGTCCAGGCCACCGTGGCGCAGCCGGCGCCACAGCCGGGCCAGCCCACTCAGCACCACCGCGTTGAGCACCGCGACCAGCGTCAGGAACACGGTGGCGGTGACGATCGCGACGGTGGCGCCCAGCTCGCGGGCCCGCACCAGCCCCGCGCCGCTGAGGTTCGTCGAGGCCAGGCCGACGATCAGGGCCAGCAGCAGCACCACCGCGCTGTGCCCGAGGGCGAAGAAGAAGCCGACACCCACCGGCCGCCGACCGCGCAGCAGCATCAGCCGGGTGGTGTCGTCGATGGCGGCGATGTGATCGGCGTCGAACGCGTGCCGCACCCCGAGCACGTACGCCAGGGTGCCGGCGCCGGCCAGCCCACCGGCCGCCGCGGGCTGGTTGTTCCAGTACAGGTAGAAGCTCCAGCCGGCGACGTGCAGCATGGCGACGGCGAGCACGATGCCGCCGAGGCGGGCTCGTTCGGCGCGGCTCCAGCGGCCGACCGGAGGTGCGGTGCTGGCGGCGGTCGTACTCATCGGGTTCCTCCACGTTCGTCGGGGTCGGTGAGCCGGATCGCGTCCACCGGGCAGATCTCCACGCATTCCAGGCAGCCGGTGCAGCGGTCGGCCCGGACGGTCAGGCCGCCGGCGACCGGCCGGATCGCGTGCGTGGGACAGGTGAGCAGGCAGGCGCCGCAGCCCTGGCAGGCGCCGATGGTCACGAGCGCCACCGGTACCCCCGGGGCGTGACCATCCGACCGGCGACCAGGCGGGTGTCGCTGCTGCCCACGACGACCACGCTGTACATGTCGACCACCTGCGGATCGAGGGTGGCCAGGGTGGCCAGGTGCACCCGCTCGCCGTCGCGGCTGGCGTTGCGCACCACGCCGACCGGGGTGTCCGGTGGGCGGTGCGCGGCGAGGATCGCCAGGGCCCGGCCGAGCTGCCAGTCGCGGGCCCGGCTGCGCGGGTTGTAGAACAGCGCCACGAAGTCGCCCTCGGCGACGGCGGTCACCCGCCGCTCGATGATCTCCCAGGGAGTGTGCAGGTCGGACAGGCTCAGGTACGCGTGGTCGTGGCCGAGCGGGGCGCCGAGCAGCGCCCCGGCGGCCAGCGCCGCGGTCACCCCGGGCACGCCGACCACGTCGATCCGCTCGTCGGCGTACTCCAGGGCGGGGCTGGCCATCGCGTACACCCCGGCGTCGCCGGAGCCGATCAGCGCGACCGCCCGGCCGGCGGCGGCCTCGGCGACGGCGGCCCGGGCCCGGGTCTCCTCCGCGCCCAGCCCGCTGGCCACCACCCGGGTGCCCGGGCGCAGCACGCCGCGCACCTGGTCGACGTACTGGTCCAGGCCGACCACCACGGCCGCCCGGCGCAGCTCGGCGACCGCGCGGGGGGTACGCAGGTCGGCGGCGCCCGGCCCGAGCCCGACCACGGCGAGCCGGCCGCGCGGCGCGTGCCGGGCCACCGCCACGGTGGCCATCGCCGACGCCGTCTTGGGCACCAGCAGTTCGGCGTCGCCGGACCGGCCGTCGACGCCGAGCAGCGCGGCGGCCTCCGCGACGCTGGGTGTGCCGACCGCGGCGCGCACCACCTCGCTGGGGTGCGGCACGTCGACCGCCGCCAGCGTCACCGCCGGATGCGTCACCAGCGGTACGCCCAGCGCGTTCGCGGTCGCCACGATGCCCACCTCGTCGGCCTTGACGTCGACGCTGGCCAGGCAGCGCAGGCTGGCCGGACTGAGCCCCGCCGACGTCAGCTCCCGGTGCAGCAGGTCGCGCACCTCGTCGGCGGGCACGCCCCGGCTGGCCCCGATCCCGGCGACCAGCGACGGGGGGCGCAGCACGGCGGTCCGGTCGTCCGGCGGCACCAGCCGGTCGGTGACCAGCAGCCGGTAGCCGGCCGGCACCCCGTCGGCGGCCCCCGGTGCGTCGGCACCGGACGGGCGCACGTTCGGCGGCAGAGCGGGCAGTGGCCAGTCGACGTCGGCGACCAGCCGGACCGGTTCGCCGTCCAGCACGGCCCGGGAGACCGCGGCGACGGCACCCTCCACCGGCCAGCCCAGGGTGTCCAGGCCGGGCAGGTCGACCGCATCGGTGGCGGTGGTGACCACCGGCCGGGCGTCCACCAGCGCGCCGACGGCCTCGGCGAGGGCGTTGCCGCCGCCGGCGTGCCCGCCGAGCAGCGCCACGGCGTGCCGGGCTGCCTCGTCGACGACCACGACGGCCGGGTCGGTGCGCTTGTCGCCGAGCAGCGGCGCGAGGATCCGGACCACCGCGCCGGTGGCCAGGAAGGCGATCACCGCGTCACAGTCGGACCAGGCGGTTCGCAGTGCGTCGGCGACGCTCTCCCCCGGCACCAGCCGGGCGTGCGGCCAGGCGGCGGCGACGGTCCGGGCGTGGCATCGGCCGGCGGCGGTGGCCGCGACGAGCCCGATCCGGGCGTGCGAGGTCAGGTGGTGCACGTGCGCTCCCCGGTGAGGACGACCACCGGGTTGGTGGCCGCGAGACGGATCGACCCGCCGGGCAGGTCGGCGAGGCGGGCGGCGGAGAGCTGGCTGCCCCCGGCCCGGTAGCCGGCGGCGCGCAGCAGCGCCACGGCCGGCGCGACCCGGTCCAGGGCGGCCAGCGTGAGCACCACCCGGTCGGGGCGGCGGGCCACCACGGCGGCGAGGACGTCGGTGCCCCCGCCGCCGACGAAGACCGCGTCCGGGTCGGGCAGGCCGGCCAGCACCGCCGGGGCCCGCCCGACGACCAGCCGTACGTCGACGGCGTGCGCGGCGGCGTTGGCCCGGATCGCGTCGGCGGCCCCGGCGTCCTGCTCGACGGCGAGCACCGCCGCACCGAGCAGGGCGCACTCGACGCCGACCGATCCGCTGCCCGCGCCGACGTCCCAGACCAGCCGGCCCAGCCGGGGGCGCAGCCGGGCGACGACGAGGGCACGTACCTCCGACTTGGTGATCATGGAGTCGCGGTGGGCGTAGGCGCTCTCCGGCAGGGCCCACCCGTCGACCGGCGCGGCGGCCGGCTGGTTGTCCCACCGCATCCCGCCGGGGTCGGGCGTGGCGACGCTGAGCAGCACGTGCGGGTCGGACCACGTCCCGGCGGCGGCCTGGGCCGGGGTGACCTCGCTGATCCGTTCGGCGTCGGTGCCCAGGTGCTCGGCGACCAGCAGCCGGCGGGACCAGCCGACCAGCCCGACGCCCAGCTCGGCGGCCCCGGTGCCGGGGGCGGTGAGCACCGCCACCAGCGGCAGCGCCCGGCAGGCGTTCAGCGCCGGCCGGGGGTCCCGGCCGTGCGCGGTGACCACCGCGGCGCCGTCCCAGGGCAGCCCGGCGCGGGCGAACGCGGCGGCCACGCTGGACACCGCCGGCACGACCCGCAGTGGCAGCCCGGCCGCGCGCAGGCGCCGGACGATGCCGAACAGGCCGGGATCGCCGCTGGCCAGCACCACGGCGGGTACGCCGGCGGCGACGGCGGCGGCCAGCCGGTCCACGGCGGGGGCGAGCGGCCCGAGGGCGACGGTGGCCGCGCCGGGCGGTACGGGCACCGCGGCCAGGTGCCGGGCGGCGCCGACCACCAGCCCGGCGGCGGCGAGCGCCGGCGTCAGGGCGGGATGCGCCGGCGCACCGGCCGCGTCCAGGCCGACCACGGTCACCGTGCTCACCGTGCCCACCGGCCGGTGGCGGCGACCGTGCGACTCCCGGCGAAGTCGACCATCGCCACGTCCACCGTGACGGCGTGCCCGGCGAAGCGCAGCAGCACCTGCCGGACCCGCTGGCAGAGCAGGTCCCCGGCCGGACCGAGCAGCCCGGCGGCCTCCCACAGCTCGTACGCGTGCCGGCCGGTGTTCGCCCCGGTCACGGCGGCGACCAGCGCCGGGTCGCCGCCGGCCTCGGCGGTCACGGCGCCGAGCAGCGACAGGTCCACGGCCGAGCGGGTGTAGTGGGTCATCAGGACGCCGGCGGCGAGCTTGGCCAGCTTGCCGGCCATCCCGACGAACACCACACCGGTCATGCCGTCGGCGACGGCGGCCCGGACCGCCGCGCCGGTGAAGTCACCGACCTCGACGAAGCAGACCTCGGGCAGCTCCGGCAGCAGCGCGCGGGCCGCCCGCTCGGTACGCCCACCGGTGCAGAGCACCACGGTCCGCTCGCCCTGCGCGGCCATGACGTGCACGGCCTGCACGACGCTGGCCCGCCAGGAGGCGGTGGAGAAGGGACGGACGATCCCGGTGGTGCCGAGGATCGAGATGCCGCCGAGGATGCCGAGCCGGCGGTTGGTGGTCTTGCGGGCCATGATCTCGCCCCGGGGAACGCTGATCACCACCCGGACGCCGACCTCGGCCAGGTCGACCACCTCGGCCACCGCCGCGTCGATCATGCGGCGCGGGGTGTCGTTGATCGCCGGGCCACCCACGGCGAGCCCAAGGCCGGGTTTGGTGACGGTGCCCACGCCCGGCCCGCCGGCCAGGCGCAGCCCGGGGGCGTCGGCCCAGTCGACGGTGGCGGTCAGCTCCGCGCCGTGGGTGACGTCCGGGTCGTCACCGGCGTCCTTGACCACGACCGCCTCGGCGCGCCTCGGCGGGACACCGGTCAGCTCGCAGCGGGCGACCGGGAAGCGGACCCGTCGGCCGGCCGGCAGCCCGATCTCCACCTCGGGCTGCGGCACGCCGGAGACCAGCGCGGTCACCGCGGCCTTGGCCGCGGCCGTCGCGCAGGCGCCGGTGGTCCAGCCGGTGCGCAGCGCGGTGGGCCGCACCTTCGCGGTACGCGGCAGGTCCGGCTCCCGCAGCGGCGGTTCCGGGTACGTCACCGGGAACCGTCCGTCGGATCGGTGGGGTGGGCCGCGGTGCGGCGGCGCAGTTCGGCCCGGGCGGCCGGCTCCGCCCGCCGGTAGGTGTGGAAGTGCCCGGGGTGGTAGAGGTGGGAGCGGGTCCCGGTGGCGGCCAGCGCCGGCCCGATCAGGAAGAGCGTGTGCTTCCAGAGCCGGTGCTCCTTGACCGTCGCCGCCAGGGTGCCCACCGTGCAGCGCACCACCAGCTCGTCCGGCCAGGTCGCCCGGTACGCGACCACCGCCGGGGTGTCCGCCGAATAGCCGCCGGCCAGCAGCTCGGCCTGCGCCTGGCCGGACCGTGCGGCGGAGAGGAACAGCGCCATCGTGGTGCCGTGCCTAGCGAAGTCGCGGACCCGTTCGCCGGGCGGCATGGGGGTCTTGCCGCCTTCGAGACGGGTGAGGATCACCGACTGGGCGACCTCGGGGACGGTCAGTTCGCGTCCGGCGATCGCGGCGACGGCGGTGAACGACGAGACGCCGGGAACGATCTCGACGGCCAGGCCGAGCGCCCGGCACAGGTCCAGTTGCTCCTGCACCGCGCCCCAGAGCGCCGGGTCGCCGGAGTGGATCCGGGCCACCGTCAGCCCGCGCCGCGCGGCCCGCTCGTACAGCGGCAGCACTCCCTCGACGGGCAGTTGCGACGAGTCCACGATCTCCGCGTCGGCCCGGGCGTGGCCGAGCACGTCGGCGTGCACCAGGCTGGCCGCCCAGATCACCAGGTCGGCGTCGGCGATCACCCGGGCCGCCCGCAGGGTCAACAGGTCCGCCGCGCCGGGGCCGGCCCCGACGAACCACACCTTTCCGGAGCCGGTCACAGTTTTCCTCCTCGGCGGTCCCGGCGGGCGGGAACCAGCAGCGTCGACAGGTACGGCAGGTCGTGCTCGGCGTCGTCCACCGCGCCGATCCGCTCGTCGGGCAGCCCGAGGCCGCACCCGAGCACGGCGTCGCCGAGGCGGCCCTGCCGGCGCAGCTCCCCGACCAGCTCCGGGTGCCGCCGCCAGCCCTTGTAGGCGACCACGGTGCCCGGGCCGGCCAGCGCGTCGGCGAAGAGCGCCAGCCCGGCGGTCGCCGGTAGCAGGGTCAGCGGCTCGCGTCCCTCGCAGAGCGGGGTGCCGCTGCGCGCGGCCAACTCCTGCATGGCGGTGATACCGGGCACGGTGGCGACCCGCACCACCGGGCGCAGCGCGCGGACGCTCTGCGCCAGGTAGCCGAAGGTGGAGTAGACGTTGGGGTCGCCGATGGTGGCGAAGGCGAGCGCCCGCGCCCCGGCGTCGACCGCCTCGACCACCACGCGGGCGGCGGCGTCCCAGGCCGCCGCCCGGCGCGGGCTCACGCCGCCCCGGTCGTCCAGGGCGAACGGCAGCCGGCGCAGCCGGTCCGCCCCGACGTGCGCCAGCACGGTCCGCTCGGCCCGCCCGGCGGCCCCGCCCTGGTCCGCGGCGCCCGCGGGCCGATCGGCCATCACGGGAACGAAGACCAGGTCGGCCGCACGCAGCACCCGTACCGCCTTGAGGGTGAGCAGTTCCGGGTCGCCGGGCCCGACGCCGATCCCGGTCAGCACGGCGTCGACCGGCGCGGCGGCCCCGGCGGTCATCGGCACGCCTCGACCAGGCGCCGGGCGGCGGACGGGTGGCCGGCCCAGTGGGTGTGCAGGTAGGAGGCGTGCACCCGGCCGGCCACGAAGCCGTGCGCCGCGCCGTTCCAGCGCCACGCCGGCTGCTCGCCGTGGCCGGGGTCGGTGGTGGTGAGGTGGAACTCGTGGCCGCGTACCGCGTCGCCGGCCCGGGCCACCGGGGAGTCGGCGGCGGCGACCGCCTCCCGGTAGCCGAGGGTCAGCCGGCCGGTCATCCGGGCCGTCAGGTCGAGCCGCCCGCACATGGCCGCGCCGTCCAGGGACCGGCCGAGGTAGAGCAGCCCGGCGCACTCGGCGACGATCGGGCCGTCGAAGGCGGCCACCTCGGCACGGAGTGTGGCGTTGCCGGCCAGCGCCTCCGCGTACGCCTCGGGGAAACCGCCCCCGACGATCACCGCGCGGGTGCCGGCGGGCAGTGCCGGGTCGCGCAGCGGGTCGACGGTGACCACGTCGGCGCCGGCCGCGGTGAGCAGTTCGGTGGTCTCCGCGTACGAGAAGGTGAAGGCCGGACCGCCGGCGACCGCGACCAGCGGACGGTCCCCGCCGGCCGGGCCGCCGACGGCGGCGACCGGGTCCCAGGCGGGCACCCGCAGCGGCGCGGCGGTGCGGGCCAGGTCGAGCACGGCGTCCAGGTCCACCGTGGACTCGACCAGGTCGGCGAGGGCCGCGACGATCGCGAGCGACTCGGGCGCCCGCTCGGCGACCGGGACGAGCCCCAGGTGCCGGGCCGGGGCGGCCACCTCGGCGGCCCGGGTGACCGCCCCGAGCACCGGCACGCCCACTTCGGCGAGCGCGTCGCGCAGCAGCGTCTCGTGCCGGGGCGAACCGACCCGGTTGAGGATCACCCCGCCGATGCGCACCGTCGGGTCGAAGGCGGCCATGCCGAGGGTGAGCGCGGCGGCCGACCGGCCCTGCGCGGTGGTGTCGAGCACCAGCAGCACCGGCGCGTCGATCAGCCGCGCGACGTGCGCGGTGGAGGCGAACCCGCCCCGGCCCACCGCGCCGTCGTGCAGGCCCATCACGCCCTCGACCACGGCGACGTCGGCGGGCGTGGGCACGCTCGCGCCGTGCCGCAGCAGCGGGGCGATCCGGTCCGCGCCGACCAGGAAGGGGTCGAGGTTGCGGCCGGCCCGGCCGGCGGCGAGCGCGTGGTAGCCGGGGTCGATGTAGTCCGGACCGACCTTGTGCGGGCTGACCGTCAGGCCACGGCGGCGCAGCGCGGCGAGCAGCCCGGTGGCCACCGTGGTCTTGCCGTGCCCGCTGGCCGACGCGGCCACCACCAGCCGGGGCAGCGCCCAGGGCGTCGTCGGGTCGGTCACCACTCGATACCCTTCTGGCCCTTCTGACCGGCGTCCATCGGGTGCTTGACCTTCGTCAGTTCGGCGACCAGGTCGGCCGCCTCGACCAGCCGTGGGTCGGCGTCGCGCCCGGTGATCACCACGTGCTGGAAGCCGGGCCGGTCGGCGAGGGTGGCGACCACCTCGTCGACGTCCACCCAGCCCCACTTCATCGGGTAGGTGAACTCGTCCAGCACGTACAGCCCGTACCGCTGGGCGGCCAGGTCGCGCTGGATCTGCCGCCAGCCCTCCAGCGCGTCGGCGGCGTGGTCGGCCGCACCGGCGCGCTGGATCCAGGACCAGCCCTCGCCCATCTTGTGCCAGGCCACCGGCGCGCCCTGACCGGTGCGCTCGTGCACCTCGCCGAGCGCCCGGAAGGCGTTCTCCTCCCCCACCCGCCACTTGGCGCTCTTGACGAACTGGAACACCCCGATCGGCAGGCCGGCGGTCCAGGCCCGCAGCGCCAACCCGAACGCGGCGGTCGACTTCCCCTTCATCTGTCCGGTGTGGACGATCAGCAGTGGCCGGTGCCGCCGCTGCCGGGTCGTCAGGCCGTCGTCGGGCACCGTGCTCGGCTTCCCCTGTGGCATCAGCGATCTCTCCTCGTCGGCACTCCGGTCGGACGGTCGGTCATGGGCGCGCGTCGTCCGCTACGCCGGGGCGGCGCGTGCGGGACCGCGGGCGGACGGCCGGGTGACCGCGTGCAACGGGTGGCGGGGGGCGTCGAGCTGGGTGGCCAGGCGGTGGGCCAGGCGCAGGCGGACCGGACCCGACTCGCAGTCGACGACCACGCAGGGAGCGCCGGTGGCGGCGAGCACCGTCGCCGCCGTGGCCGCCCGCTCCAGCGGGCGCCGACCCGCGGTGGCACGACCGTCGGTGACGACCAGCACCAGCGGGCGGCGCTTCGGGTCGCGCAGCCGTTCCCGGCGCAGCAGGTCGGCCGCCGCGAGCAGGCCCTCGGCCAGCGGGGTACGCCCACCGGTGGACATCTCGGCCAGCCGGATCGAGGCGGTCAGCACCGACGAGGTGGCCGGCAGCAGGGTGCGTGCCCGGTCGCCCCGGAAGGCGATCACCGCCACCTTGTCCCGCCGCTGGTACGCGTCGGTGAGCAGGGCGAGCACGGCGTCCTTGACCGCCGTCATCCGCTCGCGGGCGCCCATCGACCCGCTGGCGTCCACCACGAACAGCACCAGGTTGCCCTCGCGTCCCTCGCGGACCGCCTCGCGCACGTCGTCCGGGCGCAGCCGCAGTGGGCCGGTGAGCCGACCCCGGGCCGCCTGGTGCGGCGCGCCCGCGCGGACCGTGGCCGGCAGGTGAAGCGCGGCCACCCGACCGGACGGCACCCGGGCGCCCGTGGTGCGGCCCCGCCCGGTGCGGGCGCGGGACCGCCGACCGGGCACCCCGTCCCCCACCCCGGGCGCGGTGAGCAGCCGCGCCGTCAGCCCACCCCGGGGTACGGCCACCGACTGAGGGCCGGCGCCGCCGTCGCCCGGACCGGGCCGGCCCCGACGCCGGTCGTCGCTGCCGCCGTCGCCCGGCCGGCCGCCGTCGGCCCGCCCGCCGGGACCGGGCGGCCCGTCCCCGGCGAACGGCTCTCCGTCGGGTCCGCGTCGCTCGGCGTCGACGGTGCCGCGCCCGCCGGAACCGTGCGCCTCCGGGTCTGCCACGTCGGGACCGCGACCGTCCCCGGCACCCCGGTCTCCGCCGCGCCCGTCCGGGCCGCCCCCGCCGAAGCCGGGACCGTCCCCGGCGGCCCCACCGTGGCCGCCCGGACCGCCCGGACCGCCCGGACCGCCCGGACCGCCGGGACCGCCCGGACCGCCTGGACCGCCGTCCCGCGGGCCGTCGCCGTCGGGGCCGCCGTCGTCCGGGTCGTCGGGGTGCTCGTCCTGGGCGCGCTGCAACGCCTCGTCGAGGCGCTTGTCGTCCAGGCCGGGAGTGTCGAACGGGTCGCGGCGACGCCGGTGCGGCAGGGCCAGCCGGGCGGCCATCCGGACGTCGTCGACGGTCACCCGGTCCCGCCCGTGCCAGGCGGCGTGCGCCATGGCGGTACGGGCGGTGACGATGTCGGCGCGCATCCCGTCCACGTCGAACGCGGCGCAGACCTCGGCGATCTGGCGCAGCGAGGAGTCCGGCAGTCGTACCCGGGCGAGCCGCTGCCGGGCGGCGGCCACCTGTCGGGCGGTCCGCGCCTCGGCCTCGGCCCAGCGGGCGGCGAAGCCGGCCGGGTCGGCGTCGGCGGCCAGCCGGCGACGGACCACCTCGACGCGGACCGCCGGGTCCCGGCTGGCGCCCACCTCGACGGTGAGCCCGAACCGGTCGAGGAGCTGCGGGCGCAGCTCACCCTCCTCCGGGTTCATCGTGCCGACCAGCAGGAACCGGGCGGCGTGGCTGACCGAGACGCCCTCCCGCTCGACGTGGTTGCGACCCATCGCGGCGGCGTCGAGCAGCAGGTCGACCAGGTGGTCGTGCAGCAGGTTCACCTCGTCGACATAGAGCACCCCGCGGTGCGCGGCGGCCAGCAGGCCCGGTTCGAAGGCGCGTACCCCCTCGCCGAGGGCCCGCTCCAGGTCCAGCGAGCCGACCACCCGGTCCTCGGCGGCGCCGACCGGCAGCTCGACCAGCCGGGCCGGCACGGTCTCGGCGGCGGCGCCGGCGGGGTGCGGACCGTCCGGGCAGGCCGGGTCGGGCGCGGCCGGATCGCACCCGAACCGGCAGCCCGCCACCCGCCGCACCGGTGGCAGCAGCGCGGCGAGGGCCCGTACGGCGGTGGACTTGGCGGTGCCCTTCTCGCCCCGCACCAGCACCCCGCCGATCGCCGGGGAGACGGCGTTGAGCAGCAGCGCCAGCCGCATGTCGGCCATGCCGAGCACAGCGCTGAACGGGTAGGTGCTCATGCGCGTTCCTCCAGGTCACCCTCGCTGGCGAGGTACGTGTCGCGGAGCCGGTCCAGGGTGGCCGGCTCCGGTTCGGCCCACAGCCCCCGGTCGGCGGCCTCCAGCAGCCGCTCGGTGATGCCGCGCAACGCCCACGGGTTGGACCGCTCCAGGAAGTCACGGGTGGTGTCGTCGAAGACGTAGGCGGCGGCGAGGTGCTCGTACATCCAGTCGTCGACCACCCCGGCGGTGGCGTCGTAGCCGAACAGGTAGTCCACGGTGGCGGCCAGCTCGAACGCGCCCTTGTAGCCGTGCCGGCGCATGGCGGCGATCCACTTCGGGTTGACCACCCGGGCCCGGAACACCCGCCGGGTCTCCTCGCCCAGCGTCCGGGTGCGCACGTCGTGCGGCATCGCCGAGTCACCCACGTACGCCTCCGGCGAGGCGCCGGTCAGGTGGCGGACCATCGCCACCATCCCGCCGTGGTACTGGAAGTAGTCGTCGGAGTCGACGATGTCGTGCTCGCGGGTGTCCTGGTTCTTCACGGCCACCGCGATCCGGGCGAACGAGCGTTCCATGTCGGCACGCGCCTCCCGCCCGTCGAGACCGCGGCCGTAGGCGTAGCCACCCCAGACCGCGTACACCTCGGCGAGGTCGGCGTCACTGCGCCAGGTACGGGCGTCGATCAGCGGCAGCAGCCCCGCGCCGTACGCGCCCGGTTTGGAGCCGAAGATCCGGGCGGTGGCCCGCCGCTCGTCGCCGTGCTCGGCCAGGTCGGCGGCGACGTGCGCGCGGACGAAGTTCTCCGCGTCCGGCTCGTCCAGCGCGGCCACCCGCCGGACGGCGTCGTCGAGCAGCGCCACCACGTGCGGGAACGCGTCGCGGAAGAACCCGGAGATGCGGACCGTGACGTCGACGCGGGGCCGGCCCAGTTCCGCGGTCGACACCACCTCGACGCCGGTGACCCGCCGCGAGCGGTCGTCCCACACGGGTCGGCAGCCGAGCAGGGCCAGCACCTCGGCGATGTCGTCGCCCTGGGTCCGCATGGCGCTGGTGCCCCAGACGGACAACCCGACCGACCGGGGGTACACGCCGGTGTCGGCGAGGTGCCGCGCGAGCAGCGAGTCGGCCAGCGCCGTGCCGACGTCCCAGGCGTTGCGGCTGGGGATGGCCTTGGGATCGACGGAGTAGAAGTTGCGACCGGTGGGCAGCACGTTGACCAGCCCCCGGGTGGGCGAGCCGGACGGGCCGGGCGGCACGAACCGGCCGTCCAGGGCGCCGAGGGTGTTGGTCAGCTCGTCGGTGGTCCGCGCCAGGCGGGGCACCACCTCGGTGGCGGCGAAGCGGAGCACCGCGGCGGCGTCCGGGACGGCCCGGCCGGTCACCTCCGCGACCACCGCCTCGACCGCGTCGGCCTCCCAGCAGAGGGTCTCCAGGCCGACCACCAGCCGGCGCGCCAGCGCCTCGATCAGGTCGACGGCGTCGGCGGCGGTGACCGACGGCCCGTCCACGACCTCGGTCAGCGCGGCCGGCACGGCCACCCGCCGCCCCGGCGACGCGAGCAGCGCCTGCTCGTCGAGACCGTACGCGCCGGCGAGGGCCTGCCGCAGGCCGGGCAGGGCACGGGTGCCGCCCCAGACCTGCGGGGCGCGTAGCACCGCGAGGACCAGGTTGACCCGCGGTTCGCCGGTGGGGGCGGCGGCGAGGACGTGCAGCCCGTCGCGGATCTGCACGTCCTTGACCTCACAGAGGTAGCCGTCGAGGTGCAGCACGAAGTCGTCGAAGTCGTCGGCGTCGGGCATCGCCTCGGCGTGCAGGTCGTGGTGCAGTTCGGCGGCGCAGACCAGGTCCCAGATCTGCGCCCGCACGGTCGGCGCCTTGGCCGGGTCGAGGGCCTGCACGGTGGCGTACTCGTCGAGCAGTTGCTCCAGTCTGGCCAGGTCTCCGTAGGTCTCGGCGCGGGCCATCGGCGGCACCAGGTGGTCGACCACGACGGCGTGGGCACGCCGTTTGGCCTGGGTGCCCTCACCGGGATCGTTGACGATGAACGGATAGACCAGCGGCAGGTCGCCCAGCACCGCGTCGGGGGCGCAGTCGGCCGCCAGGCCGAGGCCCTTGCCGGGCAGCCACTCCAGGGTGCCGTGCTTGCCCAGGTGCACCACGGCGTCCGCGCCGAACCCACCGTCGGCGACCGGCGCGGCGAGCCAGCGGTACGCGGCCAGGTAGTGGTGGCTGGGCGGCAGGTCCGGGTCGTGGTAGATGGCGATCGGGTTCTCCCCGAAGCCGCGCGGCGGCTGGATCAGCAGCACCACGTTGCCGAAGCGCAGGCCGGCCAGCACGATGTCCCCGCCGTCGGTGTACAGCTCGCCGGGCGGCTCACCCCAGTGCTCCCGCATCCGCTCGCGCAGCGCGGCGGGCAGCTCGTCGAACCACCGCCGGTACGTGTGTCCCGGTATCCGGGCCTCGGCGGCGCGCTGCTGCTCCGGGGTGAGCCACTCCACGTCGTGGCCGCCCGCGGCGATCAACGCGTGGATCAGGGCGTCGCCGTCGTCGGGTGGCGGGGCGTCGCCCAGGTGGTAGCCGGCGTCGGCCAGCGCCGCGAACAGCCGGACGGCGGAGGCCGGGGTGTCCAGACCGACCGCGTTGCCGACCCGGGAATGCTTGGTCGGGTACGAGCTGAGCACCACCGCGACGCGCTTGTCGGCGGCGGGCACGTGCCGCAGCCGGGCGTGGCGGACCGCGATGCCGGCCACCCGGGCGGCCCGGTCGGGGTCGGCGGCATAGACCGAGAGCCCGTCGGCGTCGATCCGCTTGAACGAGAACGGCACGGTGATGATCCGGCCGTCGAACTCGGGGATGGCCACCTGCATGGCGGCGTCCAGCGGGGACAGTCCGGCGTCACTGCCCGCCCACTGCTCGCGGGTGCTGGTGAGGCAGAGGGCCTGGATCACCGGCACGTCCAGCGCCGCGAGGGCGCCGACGTCCCAGGCGTCCTCGTCGCCGCCGCCGGAGGCGTCAGCGGCCACCGCTCCGCCGGCGGCGAGCACGGTGACCAGCAGCGCGTCGCACCGGCCGAAGAGTCCGAGCGGACCGGCGCCGGTGGTCAACCCCCGCAGCGAGCCGCAGAAGATCGGCAGCGGGTTCCCGCCGGCGGCCCGTACCGCGTCGGCGAGCACGTCGACGAAGCCGGTGTTGCCGGCCAGCGCGTGCGCCCGGTAGAAGACGATCCCCACGGTGGGCCGGCCGGGGACGATCTCCGGATCGCCGTGCACGCCGTAGGCCGGGGTGGGCGCGGGCGGGTCGAAGCCCTCGCCGGTGAGCAGCACCCGGTCGGACAGGAACCGGGCCAGCCGGCCCAGGTTCGCCGGGCCACCCTCGACCAGGTACGCGAGCGCCTGGGTGACCACACCGGACGGCACGGTGGAGACCGCCATCAGCTCCGCGTCAGGCAGCGCCTCACCGCCGAGCACCACCGTGGGGACGCCGCTGGCCAACACGGCGGCCAGCCCGTCCGGCCACGTCTGCCGGCCGCCGAGCAGGCGTACGACGGCGAGGTCGACGCCGTCGACGAGCGCGGGCACCGCGTCGGCGTCGACCCGCTCGGGGTTGGCGAGCCGGTAGTCGGCGTCACTGGCGCGGGCGGCCAGCAGGTCGGTGTCGGCGGTGGACAGCAGCAGGATGCGCACGAGAAACTCCGGAGAGTGACGCCCGGGGTCGCGTGAAGGCGACCGGGGCGAAGCGGGATGGGAGCGGCGTCAGCGGGTGCGGCGACCCACGGCGCGACTCACCGGGACGCGGGTCGGCGAGCGGTCAACGCCGGCGGCACGCGGCCCAGTCGGGAGCGTGAACCGTCCCGGGTGCGCCGGCACGGCCGGCGGCGTGGCGGGCGACGGGTGCGGCGGAGTGTCCACCGTGCGGATCATGACGATGTTCGTCGATGAAAGAGATGCCGTGCGTCATCGGGTCCTCCTCGGGTGTCCACGCCCTGGGGTACGTCCGACGGCCGAAGTATCCTGGCTTCCGGATCGACGCTCACCCCCGGCCTTCCAACCGCACGCACACGGCCGTGACTCGCGAGGGGGGATCACTCCCCGGTGACAGTGGCGGGACCGCGCCGGAATCACACCGGCTTCCTTCACTGCCGTCAGGCCGCGAATGCTGCCACACCTCCCGACCCCGGGTCAACGCCCCTCCCGCCAGGGGTGGGCGCGACCCAGCCATCGAAACGTGTTGATCGACCTCGCCGGGTCGGGCGCCGTCACGACACCCGGGCCGGTGGCCCTGCCGCGCGATGCCGGCCGGGCCACCGGCCCCAGCCACGGTGGACAGACGTCAGTCCGTGACCGATCCGGGGTTCCAGCGGTCGTGGTGGATCGCCGTGCGCAGGGGGCGGCGGTGGCGCCAGCCGTGTCGTTCGAGATCGGGCACCGCTTCGAGGTGGGTGACGGGGCCGAGGCAGAGCCAGGCGACGGGTCGGATGCCGGCCGGAATGGCGAGCAACCGCTGGAGGAACTGCTCGCGATAGAACGACACCCAGCCGAGGCCGAGGTTCTCGGCGGCGGCGGCCAGCCAGAGGTTCTGGATGGCCAGGCACACGGAGTACAGGCCGGCGTCGGCGATGGCGTGCCGCCCCAGGACCGCGGGGCCGCCGCGGTCGGGGTCGTAGGTCACCACGATCGACAGCGAGGACTCCATGATCCCGTCGATCTTGATGCGGGAGAACCGCCGGGCCGCCTCGGCGTCGAGAGTGGCGGCGAACGTGTCACGCTCGGCCCGGACGTGCCGGTGGAACGCTTCGCGCAGGTCCCGGTCACGGACCAGGATGAAATCCCACGGCTGGGACAGTCCGACACTGGGCGCGGCGTGCGCCGCAGCCAGCACCCGGTCGAGGACCCCGGGGGCGAGGGGCTCGCCGGTGAACTGGCCGCGGACGTCGCGGCGGCGGTGGATCACGTCGTAGATGTCGCTGATCATGGGCAGGCTCCCGCTGCGCTCATGCCCCACCCGGGTGGGGCCGATGACGCGAGGCCGGTCTTCGGACTCCCAGATCAACACCGGTCCGCCCGCCTTCCCAGCCGGTTCGGCCAGTGACTGCGCACACGTGCGCGTGGGCGGCAGTTCCCTGGTCACCGCGGCGGGCCCGTGCCGGAGTCACACCGGCTTCCCGATTCTCCCCACCACCGGGTGGGGCACCTCGCAACAGTTCATGCCGCCCGGCACAATACCCGGAGGGGGCCGCGCCCGTGGCGGGATGGAGAGCCACAAGCGGTCATCCAGCGGCTCACGGCCGGGGAACCGCCGCCGGCAGCGCCGATCGCCTTCCAGCGAGCCTTCCCGATCCGGTTGTCCGATGCCTTGAGTGATCTCAACGAATTTGGGAAGGTCAATTCGTTGGCGACAGTCAATCCGGGAATGGTGCTACGTCGACCGGCTGACGCCACGGCCCGCACCGATGCCGCGGCGGGTCGGCTCCGCCGCGGCGTTTCCCGTCCGCGTCCGCGCGGCCCGCACCGAAAGGACTCCTGGTGGCCATACCGGTCGCACCTCTCGGCACCCATTCGCTGCTGATCTTCCTGCTCCAGGTGGGCATCCTGCTGGCCGCCGCCGTCGCGCTCGGGCGCCTCGCGGCACGCGCGGGCATGCCCTCGCTGGTTGGTGAACTGACCGCAGGCGTGGTGCTCGGTCCGTCGGTCCTCGGCGCGGCCGTGCCCGACCTGTCCCGGTGGTTGTTCCCCCAGCAGTCCGAGCAACTGCACCTGCTCGACGCGGTCGGTCAACTCGGCGTGCTCCTTCTGGTCGGCCTCACCGGCATGCACCTGGACCTCGGGCAGCTACGCCGCGACGGTGGCGTGGCCGCCCGGGTCAGCATCGGAGGGCTCGTCGTCCCCCTGGCGCTCGGCGTCGGCCTGGGCCTGCTCCTCCCGTCCAGCGTGCTCCCGGCCGGCACCGACCGCCCGGTCTTCGCCCTGTTCCTCGCGGTGGCGATGTGTGTCAGTGCCATCCCGGTCATCGCCAAGACCCTGTGGGAGATGCGACTGCTGCACCGCGACATCGGCCACCTGATCATGAGCGCGGCCATCGTGGACGACGTCGTCGGCTGGCTGCTGCTCTCGGTCGTGGCCGCGATGGCAGCCGGCAGTCTCGGCGGCCTCGACGTCGCCCTCGCGGTCGGCACCGTGGCCCTCGTCGTCGTGGTCGCCCTGTGGCTCGCCCGGCCGCTCGTCGGCGCGCTGCTGCGGCGGGTACGAGCTGGTGGAGAGCGTGGTCCCACCGTCGCGTCGGTGGTGGTGATCCTGCTGCTGTTCGCCGCCGCCACCCACGCGCTGCACCTGGAGCCGGTCTTCGGCGCCTTCGTCGGCGGTCTGGTGATCAACGGCTGCGCCAGCCTGGACCGTGAGGCTCTTGCCCCGTTGCGGCTGGTCGTGATGAGCGTACTGGCGCCGCTGTTCTTCGCCACCGTCGGCCTGCGCAGCGATCTGACCGCGCTGGCCCGGCCCGCCGTGCTCGGTGTCGCCCTGCTGGTGCTGGCCGTGGCGGTCGTCGGCAAGTTCGTCGGCGCGTACGTCGGGGCCCGGGCCGCCCGCCTGGGTCACTGGGAGGGCCTCGCCCTCGGCGCCGGCCTCAACGCCCGAGGCGTCATCGAGATCATCGTCGCCACGGTCGGGCTGCGCCTCGGCGTCCTCGACACCGCCATGTTCACGGTCATCGTGCTGGTCGCCATCGTCACCTCGGTGATGGCGCCGCCCTGCCTGCGCTACGCGGCCGCCCGACTGCCCGCGTCGGCGCGGGAACACCGTCGTGCCGAGGCTCTGAGCTGATCTCCGCCCGTCACGCCGTGGAAGCCCGACCGTGGGCACCACTGTCGGCGCGCCGTCGCCTCCCGGACGTCGCCGGCGATCCGGGGCAGCGCGCCTCCGGGTTACGGAGCCTGGGTCCTGGCGCGCAGTCGGTCGACGGCGGCGCCGATCATCACGCTGTACGGGTCGTCGCCCAGCGCGGACCGGGTGGCTTCGGCGCGGTCGAGGTGACGGCGGGCGGCGGGGAGGTCGCCCAGGCGCAGGTGCGAGGCAGCGAGGTTGAGGTGCAGTGAGGGATAGAACGGGGCTACCGACGAATGCGGGGCGGTGTCCGCGTCGGCCAGGGCGCGCTCGTCCCAGGCCAGTTCGTCGGCAGCGTCGGGGCTGAGGTCGGCGATGTGGTGGGCCAGGACGCAACGGGTCAGCGGATCCGACGACGCGGCCCACTCGCTGATCAGACGGTCGCGGGAGACGTCACCGCCGCCGATCAGAGCGGTCGCCCGGGCCAACTCGGTGGTCACGTCCGCCTGGTGCACACGGTGACTCTAACCGGGACGCCGGGCGGTGGCAGTGAGCCACCGGCTTCGGTACAGTGACGCTCATCCAATCCAGCGAAGGCCGTCTATGCATATCTGGATCACGAGTCACGCGATGACGTCCCATGTCCGGCCGCTGCTGCCGGTGGCCGACGCGGCGCGACGGGCGGGACACGACGTCACGGTCGCGGTGCCCGCAGCGGCGGAGCCGCTGGCTCGACGGCAGGGGTTCGCCACGGCTGCGGTCGGGGACGACTGGCTGGCGCAGCTCACCGGCGAGGACGGTCGGTCGCCTGTCGTGCCGCTGGCGGAGCTTGAGGACGGGGCGCGCACCGTGGCGCAGCAGATGGCGGGAGGGCCGGCCGGGCGAACCGCCGCTGACCTGCTGGCACTGGCCGAGCGGAAGACGCCGGATCTCATTGTCCGGGCGTCGACCGAGTTCGGCGGCGCGCTGGCGGCGGAGGTGCTCGGCGTGCCGCACGTCTCGGTGTCGACCGGGGGCGCGACGGCGCTGACGTACGGGCCCGATCGGCTGGCGGCCTCGCTGGCGCCGCACCGGGAGGCGCTCGGCCTCGCGCCGGACCCGGAAGGGCTGGCGAGTTACCGCTATCGGCACGCCTCTTTCCTGCCGCCAGGCTACGACCGGGCCGAGGAGTCGCTGCCGCACACGCGTTGCTACCGGCACGCCGATCCGCTGACCGCCGGTGAGTCGCTGCCGGAATGGCTGGAACAGCGGCGTTCCGGACGCCCACTGGTCTTCGCGAGCCTCGGCACCCTGGTGCCGCATGTGACCGGCTACGGGCCCGCACTTGTCCGGATGCTGGTCACGGCCCTGGACGGGCTCGAGGTCGACGCGATCGTGTCGACGGCAGGCGTGCTGCCGGCGGGCGTGGCGCCGGGGCGGCCGCACGTGGTGCTGGTCGACACGATCTCGCAACCGTTGCTGCTGGCCCACTGCGACGTGTTCGTCACGCACGCCGGGCAGAACAGCGTGCGCGAGGCACTGGGGGCCGGGGTTCCCATGGTGACGATGCCGATCATGGGAGACCAGCTGTACAACGCCGCCCGCTGCGTCGATGCCGGCGTCGCGGCGACGGCGCCGGCCCCCGAGGCGACGATCGCGCGGCTGCGGCGGGAGATCCGGCAGGTGCTGAGCGAGCCGGCCTACCGCGAGCGGGCGGACACGGTACGCCGGCAGATGGCGGCGCTGCCGTCGGTGGACGATCTGGTCGCCGAGTTCCCCGCGCTCACCGGGGTGCGGTAGGCAGGATCTCCCACACCGCGACCGTCCAGCCGAAGCCGGCACCGGAGCCGATGGCCACGACGTGCCGCCCCGCTCGGACCAGGCCGTTGACGAGCAGGTGATGGAGCTGGACGAACTGGTCCGCGGCGCCGAGGTGCCCGATGTCCCGGCCCCAGTCGTAGAGGGTCGCCGTGGCCGGAATGCCCAGGCGCTCGCCATAGGTGTACGCCACGACCGTCTCGCCGATGACCGGGTGGACGAACAGGTCCACCCCGTCGACAGTGATCCCCGCGTCGGCCAGGGCGTTGTCCAGGGCGGTGCGCAGGCCGGCCTGGGTCTGCTCGATCGCCTCGTCGTAGCGTTCCGGGCTGAGCAACAGGTACTCCCGTTTGCGGCCGCGCAGGTCCACCGGGCCGCCGTCGGGCATCGGCGCCGCCACCCATTCGGCCGCGCCGCGGTAGATCGGTTCGAGGCCCGAGTCGGTGACGGTGGCGGTCGCGACCAGGCGGGCAAGGCCGGGCTCGCGGGTGAGCACCAGGGCGCCGGCGCCGTCGCCGTACACCTGCTGGTTCTCGCTGCGCCACCGGTCGACGTACGGCAGGGCGAACGCGTCGGCCGCGGTGATGACGGCTGCCGTGACGGCGGGCATCGCGGTCAGGTAGGCGGCGGCGGTCTCGATCGCGGCCATCCCACCGTTGGAGCTGTGCCGGATCTCGAAGGTCGGGCCGTCGCCGCCGATCGTCTCGCGACGGATGTAGTGCGCCGGCGTCCAGAAGTCCAAGCCCTGGTGGCCGAGGCTGGCGTGGATCACCAGGGTCGGCCCACCGTCGGTGGGGCGGCCCGCCCGGTCGAGCGCCTGCCGCGCGGCGGCGACGGCCATCACGGGCGGCGGCTCGGCGGGGCCGGCGACGCGGACGGCGCGGATGCCGTTGGCGGTGCTCTCGGCGGCGTCGTAGCGCCCCGTCGCGACGGCCCGCCGCGCGGACTCGCGACGCTCGGGCAGATACGCACCGGTCCCGGCGAGATAGACGTCGGCCCAGCGCACGGTGTTCCCTTCGGTCGGCGGGTTCGGCCCGTAAGCCGGTCAACGCATAGACTAACGTGAAAGGCTTGAGGGGGCGTCGCGTGGCGGCACCGGTCGATGGTGACGTCCGGCCGGAGTGAGGAGGCGAGATGACGCAAGCCGACCCGCTCTGGTTCCGGTGGCATCGGCGGGTGCCGGCTCCCACCGCGCGGCTGGTGTGCTTCCCGCACGCCGGCGGCGCGGCAAGCTTCTTCCGCAACTGGCCGGGCGCGTTGCCGCCCGGCGTCGAGGTGCTCGCGGTGCGCTACCCGGGCCGCGAGGACCGCATCCGGGAGCCGTTCATCGAGGCGATGGCGCCGATGGCCGACGCGATCAGCACGGCGACGGCGACACTCGTCGGACCGCCGCTGGCGTTCTTCGGCCACAGTCTGGGGGCATCGGTGGCCCACGAGGTCGCGGTGCGGCTGGAGCGCGACCTCGGCCCGGTGCTGCGCATGCTGTTCGTGTCCGCGCGACCCGCGCCCCATCGCCTGTCGCGCAACGATCTGCACATTCGCGGGGACGCCGCGCTGATCGACGACATCCGCCGGCTCGACCGTCATACCGCACATGTCTTCGACGATCCGGAGTTGCGCACGATGCTGCTGCCGATGGTGCGGGCTGACTACCGGTTGGTGGAGACGTACTATCCGGATCACGTCGATCGGGTGGACGTGCCGATCGTCGGTTACAGCGCCGACACCGATCCGGAGGTGTCCGTCGACGACGTCGCCGCGTGGCGGGACGTGACCCGGGGCCGGTTCGAGCTGCGGACGTGGTCCGGTGACCATTTCTTCCTGACGCCGCAGGAACGTGCGGTGGTCGAGGACGTGGGCCGGCGGTTGCTCGCGGCGGTGCCGGGTCAGTCCGGCGCCGCGGTCGCGCGGCGGTAGATGCCACGCAGGGTCCGCTGGGTCAGCAGGGCGCCGACGGGCACCCGGTGGCCGGTGCGCCTCTCCATGGCCACCACCAGCCGCAGCACATGGATCGAGTCCCAGCCGGGGACCGCGTCGAGGTCCACGTCGAGGTCACCGGTGTCGGCCACCGGCAGGCTCAGCTCGTCGCGGACGAGCCGGAGGAACTCCGCCTCATCGATCATGACGCCGCCTCCGTCGGGGCAAGGTCGTTCTCGACGGCGAGGTGCTCGGGCTGCTCCGGCACAGCCCGCAGGTCGTGGCGGAAGCCGCCGGCGGCGGGCGCGAAGCCGAGCGCCGGGTAGAACCGCGCCGCACCGGCGTTGCGGCCGGTCGGACGGTAACGGCCGATCACCTGGTCGCACCCGGTGTCGCGGGCGTGGTGCAGCATGCTGATCACCGCTGCCTCGGCGATGTCCCGGCCGAAGACCCGGCAGCTGAGCACGACGTTGGTGAGGTCGAGCGTGTCGCCGTCGCGGCGGGCGAAGACGGCGCCGACGATGCCGTAGCGGCCGTAGCGGTCGGTGACCTCCACGGCGACCACGAGATCGTCCAGCCGCCGTTGGACACCGGCCGGCTGCACCCGCTCGCCGGTGAGGTTGAACTGGTTGGTGCGCAACGTCAACTGCGAGATCCGGCCGATCTCGTGCGGGCGCGGTCGGGCCAGGCGCACCACGGTGCCGAGGCTTCGCAGGTACGCCGCGGTCGAGCCGGCCTGATCGCGCAGCTCGGTGCGGGCGGCGTCGGCGTGGTAGCCGGCGGTGCGGGTGCGGTCCTGATCGGTCAGGTCGAGCACGTCGAACCAGCCGTCGGCGAGCAGTCGCGACACGTGGGACGCCGGCTCGTCGTCGAGCTCGACCACGGCGATCTCCGGTCGGGCGGCGGCGATCAGGCCGACTTCGTAACGCGAGTCGTCGGCGAAGACGAGACTGTCCGCGCCGACGTTCAGCCCGGTGGCGAGATCGTCCAGGTTGACGTCCTTGGGATGCCAGTTGGCATTGAGGCGCGCGAAGTCCGCCTCGCGCAGCACCATGTCCGGGTGCTCGCGCAGCACGGCGCGTACCGCGTCGATGTCGTTCTTACTGCTCACGGCAAGGAGCACCCCCTGCCCGGACAGGTGTTTGAGGAGCTGTTGGACGGCGCGGAACGCCTCCCCGCGCAGCGTTCCCGCGGCGGCGATCCCGGCCGGACCGTCCTCGCCCAGGATGCCGTCCCACAGGGTGCCGTCGAGATCGACCACGAGCACCTTGCGGGTGAGCCCGGCCGCCGCGGCGGCGAGGTGGCCGACCTCGCGGGCGTACGCGGCGAACAGCTCGTCGCTGAGGTGCACCCCCGCGTACCCGGCCATGCGCTCGTCGCTGACGGGTCCGGTGGCGTTCGCCAGCGGTTCGAGGTCGATGACCACGACGCGTGGATCGCGCGCGCTCAGCCGGAGCAGGGCCGTGTTGAACTCGCGCCACAACGCGCCGACCTCGGCCCGGGTC
Source organism: Micromonospora sp. NPDC049240 (assembly GCF_040647835.1). Lineage (NCBI taxonomy): Bacteria > Bacillati > Actinomycetota > Actinomycetes > Micromonosporales > Micromonosporaceae > Micromonospora > Micromonospora sp. NPDC049240. Next base: position 27,243 of record NZ_JBEZCX010000020.1, on the reverse strand, counting down.
CGCAGGTCGCGCGCCTGGTGGCTGAGCGCGCGGACCAGCGGCGTCGTGTTGAGCACCAGCAGCCCGGTGGTGGTGGCGAGAACCTCGCTGACGACGGCGCCGATCTCGTCGCCGACGGCGGCGAGCACGGCGGCGAGATCCGGTGCCCGCCAGCCGGGTGGCAGCCGCGAGGTGACCATCGGCGGGGCCAGCAGCCAGAGCGTGAGATTGGGCCGGGCCGCCTCGACGACGCCGCCCCGGCGCAGCGCGAGCGCGTGCGGGTCCTGTTCGGTCACGTGGGGCCGCATCAGCAGACCGTGTCGCGCGCACTCGGCGGTCAACGGCGCCAGCAACGGCCGTACGGTGGTGGCGCTGGTGATCGCGACCGTGAGCAGACCGCGCCGGTCCGGCCGGGGCACGTCGGCCGGGTCCATGCGGGTCAGTAGCTGACCGGCCCGGGTCAGGTTGGCGGCGGCGTCGGGAGCGCGGGCCAGCTGGTTCAGCAGTGGCGGCACGCGACGGAACTCGGTGGCCAGCGCGCCGGCGGAGTGCAGCGACCGCAACGCCTCCAACGGCGGCTGTCCGTCAACGGGCATGTCGGATCAGCGTCATGCCGTCCCGCACCGTCAGTAACACGTTCTCCACCCGCGGATCGGCCGTGATCGAGGCGTTGAACGCGGCCAGGTGCCGCGCCCAGTCGCCGCGCATGGCGCGCAACCACTCGTCGGCGTCCGTGGTGCGGTCGAGCTCGACGCCGGAGGCCGGCGGTGGGTCGGTGACCGCCCCGCCCCACAACGTGTTGTCGAAAATGAGTAATCCGTGCGGGGAAAGCAACCGCCGTTGCATGATCCGGTCGAAATACCGTTGGTAGTTCGGCTTGTCGGCATCGACGAAGATGATGTCGAATGGCCCGTTCACCTCGCCGAGAACGTCAAGCGCGTCACCTTCCACCAGCCGGATCTTGTGACCGTGCGGACTGGCGTCGAATGCCGACTTGGCGACCGCGCGGGCCTGCTCGTCGGCGACGAAGCTGTCGACGGTGACCACCCTGCCGTCGGCGGGGAGCGCGGACGCCATCGCGACCGCGCCATGACCGGTGAAGGTGCCGACCTCCAACACGTTTCGGGCCTGTGCCAGGGATACGAGCATGCCGAGGAAGACGGCCTGGATGGAGGTGGACGCGATGTCCGCCCACTGTGGGCACTCCCGTTGCGTGCGCTGCTGTATCTGGTGCAGTTCTCCGGCAACCGGCGAGGTGTGCGCGGTGGCGTACTCTTCGATTCCGGGCCGGAAGATGGGCGGCTTTGTGAAGACGATGTCCTTGCGATGGAGCACGAAGCCTCCCCCTGCATGACCGCCCCGGCCCGGTGCGTGGCGATGTCAAGCGCCGAGGTGCACTGATCGTTTCGCGAACAGTCGATGATGATCAAAGCATTTATTGACTTCTATATCGCTACCAGAGGCGTCGGACGAGGTCAAGCCTTGACTGCCATCGATGGGCGCTCTAGCTTCGAGGCATTCCAGGAGGCTGCTCGCCGGGACAATTTTCGACCACCGCAGGGGGATTCGAGCGGCACCGCTGCCGACGTGATCGGCGAGCTTGAGGAGCGCTATGACGGACACTGCGACGGAGCGTGCCCGGCACTCGGGGCGGACCAGCGCGACGTTGCCGCAGATGTTCGAGGCACAGGTGATCCGTACGCCCGGCGCGGAAGCCGTGGCGGCTGGCCACGACCGCCTGACCTACGGCCGGCTCGACGAGCGCGCCAACCGGCTCGCCCGCCTGCTTGTCGAGCGAGGCGCGGCGCCCGGCCGCATCGTCGCCCTGGCGCTGCCGCGCTCGGTGGACCTGGTCGTCGCCGTCATCGCGGTGCTCAAGACCGGCGCCGCGTACCTCCCGCTCGACCCGGACTACCCACCGGATCGCCTGACGTTCTTCGTCTCCGACGCGCGGCCGGCGTGTGTGGTGACAACCGGGGCGAGCGGTGTGGGCCTGCCCGCCACCGCGACGGTCATCGAGCTCGACCACCCGGAGACGGTGGCCCGTCTGGCCGAGCTTCCCGCCGACACGCTGAGCGTCGACGAGACCGGCGGCAGCCTCACCCCCGAGCACACCGCCTACGTCATCTACACCTCCGGGTCGACCGGCCGCCCCAAGGGCGTCGCCGTCGCGCACCGCAACGTCATCCGGCTGTTCGCCACCGACGCACCGTGGTCCGGTCTCGGTGACGACCAGGTGTGGACGCTGTTCCAGTCGTACTCGTTCGACTTCTCCGTGTGGGAGATGTGGGGACCGCTGTCGCACGGCGGCCGGCTGGTGGTCGCCAGCCGTTCGGACACCCGCTCTCCGCTGGACTTCCTACGACTGCTCGCCGCCGAGGGCGTGACCGTGCTCAGCCAGACGCCGTCGGCCTTCGCCGAGCTGTTGGCCACCCGCACCGTCGCCGCCGAGCTGTGGGCGTCACTGGCCCTGCACACCGTCGTTCTCGGGGGCGAGGCGCTGCCCGCCCAGACCGTCCGGGACCTCCACGAGACCCGGCCGGACTGCCGCATCCTCAACATCTACGGGCCGACCGAGACGACGGTGCACGCGACCACCTGCTTCGTCGACCCGGAGATGGGGGTGCCGCCGATCGGGCGGCCGGTCAACGGCGCCCGCGTCTACGTGCTCGACCCGGCGCTGCGGCCGGTGCCACCCGGAGTCGACGGCGAGCTCTACATCGCCGGCGCCGGGGTGGCGCTCGGTTACCTGAACAGACCGGCGTTCACGGCGGAGCGGTTCGTGGCCGACCCGTACCATCCGGGCGGCGGCCGGATGTATCGCACCGGCGACATCGTCCGATGGCGGCCCGACGGCGTGCTCGATTTCGTCGGCCGCGCCGACGGGCAGGTGAAGGTGCGCGGCTTCCGCATCGAGCTCGGCGAGGTCGAGGCGGTGCTGGCCACCCACCCCGGCGTCGCACAGGCCGCGGTGACCGTACACGAGGTCCAACCCGGCGACCAGCGCCTCGTCGGGTACGTGGTGCCGGCCACCGACGCCGCCGGCACCCAGGAGGTCGCGGCGGAACTGGTCGGCGAGTGGCGCGACGTCTACGACGATCTCTACTCCGGTCGGTCCACCGTGCCGGCGCCGCTCGACGACGACTTCAGCGGCTGGAACAGCAGTTACGACGACGCGCCGATCCCGCTGGAAGCGATGCGGGAGTGGCGCGACGAGACCGTCACGCGGATCCGTGCGCTGCGACCCCGCCGCGTGCTCGAGATCGGAGCCGGCAGCGGCCTGCTGCTGGGGCCGCTGGCGCCGCACACCGAGGAGTACGTGGCGACCGACTTCTCGGGTCCGGCCGTCACCGCGTTGCGGACCCGGACAGCCGCCGATCCGACGCTGGCGGGCCGGGTGCGGGTACGCGAGCAGGCCGCCGACGATCCGACCGGCCTGCCGGAGGCTCACTTCGACGCCGTGGTGGTGAACTCCGTCGTCCAGTACTTCCCGAGCGCCGACTACCTGGTCGACGTGGTCACCATCGCGCTCCGGTCGGTCCGGCCGGGCGGTGCGGTGTTCCTGGGCGATCTGCGCAACCTCGCGCTGGTGCGCTGCTTCCACGCCGGTGTCCGGCTGGTCGACACCCCGGCGTTCGCCGACGTCGACCAGGTCCGGCAGCGACTCGACCACGACATCGACCTCGAACGGGAACTGCTTGTCGACCCACGGATGTTCACCGACGCCGCAGCCGCGTTCCCCCTGCTGGGCGCGGTCGACGTGCGGCTCAAGCGGGGACGCCACGACACCGAGCTGAACCGCTACCGCTATGACGCCGTGCTCTACCGCGCCGGCGGGCCGGATCCGGCGGCACCGGCCGAGACCACCTGGCGGTGGGACATCGACGTCTCGTCGGTGGCGGCCCTGGTGGAGCGGCTGGCCGGCGTCGGCGAAGCGGTACGCGTCACGGGTATCCCCAACGCGCGCGTCGCCGCCGACGCCGCCGTGGCGCGTGTCGTGGACGCCGGACGGGTCTGGGTCGACGCGGTGGCCGCCGCGTACGACGCGGGCGGCGTGGACCCGCAGGACGCGCTCGACGCCGTGCACCGGGCCGGGCGCGTGGCGGCCGCCCGATGGTCGGCGGAGGACGTCGACCGGTTCGACCTCGACATCGCCGCCGGCACGACGGCAGACAGTCCGCCCGGCACCGGCATGGCGGTGGCCGTCGCGCCGGCCGCGCCCGGTGGCCGGCACGCGGCCACCGCGTTCACCAACCGCCCGCTCGGGGGTGATCCCGGCCGCCTGCTCGTCGGCGCGCTGCGCCAGCATCTCCGCCAGCGGTTGCCGGACTTCATGGTGCCGGTCGTGATGGTGGTGGAGTCGTTGCCGCTGACCCCGAACGGCAAGCTCGACCGGGCGGCGCTACCGGCACCCGAATTCGGTGTCACCGGCGGCGCCGAAGCGCGCACACCCCAGGAGGAGGTGTTGTGCGGCCTGTTCGCGGAGGTGCTCGGGTTGTCCTCGGTGGGCACCCGGGACAACTTCTTCGACCTGGGCGGGCACTCGCTGCTGGCGACCCGCCTGGTGAGCCGGGCGCGCTCCACCCTCGGTGTGGAGCTGGAGGTGCGGACGCTGTTCGAGGCGCCAACGGTAGCGGGGTTGGCGTCGCGGCTGGACGCCAACCGACTGTTGCGCCCGGCCCTGACACCGCGGGCCCGGCCACGCGTGGTGCCGCTGTCGTTCGCGCAGCGCCGGCTGTGGTTCCTGCACCGCCTCGAAGGCCCCAGCCCCACCTACAACATCCTCTTGCCGCTGCGGATCACCGGCACGTTCGACCGCGCCGCGCTGCGGGCCGCGTTGACCGACGTGGTCGCCCGCCACGAGAGCCTGCGCACGCTCTACCCGGAGGTCGACGGTACGCCGTCCCAGTTGGTCCGGCCGCCGGACCGAGCCGGGGTGGACCTCACCGTCACGCCGGTGACGTCGGAGACGCTGGAAGCGGTGTTGCAGAGGGCGGCCCGCTACTCGTTCCAGCTCGCCTCGGAGCCACCCGTGCGGGGCGACCTGCTGGTGCTCGCGCCGGATGACCACGTGCTGCTCCTCAACGTGCACCACATCGCCGCCGACGGCTGGTCGATGGCGCCGCTGGCCCGCGACCTGTTCACCGCGTACGCCAGCCGGACGCAGGGGCGTGCGCCCGGCTGGCGGCCCCTTCCGGTGCAGTACGCCGACTACGCGCTCTGGCAGCAGGAGCTGCTCGGCGCCGAGAACGACCCGGACAGCCTGGCCGCCCAGCAGACCGACTACTGGCAGCGGGCGCTGGCCGGCCTGCCCGACCGCATCGCGCTGCCCACCGACCGGCCCGTCTCGGCGCTCTCGTCCTACGAGGGCGACCTGCTCGACTTCAGTGTCGACGCGCGGCTGCACGAGCGGATCGTCGAGGTGGCCCGGTCGTCCGGCGCGACCGTGTTCATGGTGCTGGTGGCCGGCCTGGCCGGGCTGCTCTCGCGGCTGGGTGCGGGCCGGGACGTGCCGATCGGCACCCCCGTCGCCGGGCGGCTCGACGAGGCGCTCGACGACCTGGTCGGCTTCTTCGTCAACACGCTCGTCATGCGGGTCGACCTGAGCGGGGACCCGTCGTTCGCGGACCTGCTCGAACGCGTCCGCGGCACGGCGCTGGCCGCGTACGCCCATCAGGACGTGCCGTTCGAGCGTCTGGTCGAGGTGATCAACCCGGTCCGGTCGCTGGCCCACCACCCGCTGTTCCAGGTCATGCTCGCCCTGCAGAACGCGCCGGAGGCCGGCTTCGAGCTGCCCGGCGCGCAGGTCACGTTCCAGCCCGTCGGCACCGCGACGTCCCGCTTCGAGCTGTTCTGGAACGTGGTCGAGCGCCACGACGCCACCGGGCGGCCGACCGGCATGGACGGCATCATCGAGTACCGCAGCGACCTGTTCGACCGGGCCACGGTGGGCGTACTCGCGCGGCGTTGGATCCGGTTGCTGGCCGCGGCGGTTGCCGATCCCGACCGTCGGCTCGGCGCGCTCGACCTCCTCGAACCGACCGAGCGGGCGGATCTCGCCGCGTGGAACGACACGATACGGCCGGTGCCTGCCGAGTTGCTGTACCAGCGGGTGGAGGCGCAGGTGACGCGGGCGCCGGAGCGGATCGCGGTCGAGTCCGACGGCGAGCGGGTGACCTACGCCGACCTCAACGCGCGCGCCAACCGGCTGGCCCGCCTGCTCGTCGCACACGGCGCCGGCCCGGAACGCCTCGTCGGGCTGTTGATGCCGCGGTCGGTCGACCTGATCGTGGCGCTGCTCGCGGTGAACAAGACCGGCGCGGCCTACCTGCCGGCGGACCCCGGCTTCCCGGCCGAACGCGTCGACTTCATGTTCGACGACGGGCAGGTCGCCGCCGTGCTCACCGTCACCGCGCTGGCGGGCGGCGTGGACCACGACGTCGCGCCGGTGATCGTGGTGGACGCCGACGAGGTACGCGACCGGCTGCGCACCGTCCCCGCCGGAGACCTGGCCGATGCCGAGCGCACCGGCCGGCCGCATCCACTCAACCCGGTCTTCGTGCTCTACACCTCCGGCACCACCGGCCGGCCCAAGGGCGTCGTCATGCCGACGACCGTCATCGCCAACATGCTGCGCTGGCACGACGCGCACATCGGCGCCGACCCCGACGCCCGGGTGGCCCAGTTCACCACCGTCACGTTCGACGTGGCCACGCAGGAGGTCTTCTCGGCGCTCACCACCGGCAAGACGCTCGTGTTGCCGGCCGAGACCATCCGCCGGGACGCGGGTGCGCTGGCCGAATGGCTGGCGCGGCAGCGCATCCGGGAGTTCTACAGCCCGACGCTGGTCATCGAGGCGGTCTGCGAGGCGGCGAACGAGCACGACACGGATCTGCCGGCGCTGCGCGAGGTGTCGCAGTCCGGGGAGGCGCTGCTGCTCAGCAGGCAGATCCGTGACTTCATGCGCCGCGGTCCGCAACGCCGCCTGCACAACCACTACGGCCCGATCGAGGCGCACGTCGTCACCGCGTGCGAACTGCCGCCGGGCGTGGACGACTGGCCACCCGCGGCCCCGATCGGCCGGCCCATCGCGAACCAGCAGGTGTACGTGCTGGACCCGTGGCTGAACCCGGTGCCGCCGGGGACCACCGGTGAGCTGTACATCGCCGGTCGTGGCGCCGCTCGCGGGTACCTGCGACGCCGCGGGCTGACCGCCGAACGCTTCGTCGCCGACCCGTTCGGCGCGGCCGGTGGCCGCATGTACCGCACCGGGGACCTGGTGCGGTGGCGGCGCGACGGCACGCTGGAGTACCTGGGCCGCGTCGACCACCAGGTGAAGATCCGCGGTCATCGCGTCGAGCTGTCCGAGGTCGAGGCCGTCGTCACCGAGCACCCCGACGTCAACCAGGTCGCCGTCGTCGCGCACGACCGGCCGGGCGTCACCCAGATCGTCGCCTACGTCGTGCCCGCGCCCCACGCCGGGCTCGTCGAATCCCGCCTGCGTGACTGGATCAGGGACCGGCTGCCGGAGTTCATGGTGCCGGTCGTGATGCTGCTGGAATCCTTGCCGACGACCCCGAACGGCAAGCTCGACCGCTCGGCGTTGCCGGTACCCGAATCCGGTGCCACAAGCGCGGTGGCGGCGGCCCGCACACCGCAGGAGGAAGTGCTGTGCGGCCTGTTCGCGGAGGTGCTGGGCGTCTCGGCGGTGGGCGTCCACGACAGCTTCTTCGATCTGGGCGGCCACTCGCTTCTGGCCACCCGGTTGGTCAGTCGCGTGCGCTCCACGCTGGGAGTCGAACTGGAGGTGCGCAGGCTCTTCGACGCGCCCACGGTGGCCGGGCTGGCGACGGCGCTGGACCCGCACCGCTCGCTGCGCCCGGCCGTGGTGCCGATCGCCCGGCCGGACGTGGTGCCGCTGTCCTTCGCGCAGCGCCGGTTGTGGTTCCTGCACCGCCTCGAAGGTCCCAGTCCCACCTACAACGTGCCGGTGCCGATCCGCCTCGACGGGGCCGTGGACGAGGCCGCCCTGCGGGCCGCCTACCGTGACGTGCTCGAACGCCACGAGTCGCTTCGTACCGTCATCACGGACACCGACGGCGTACCGTCGCAGCGGGTGCTCCCGATCGGCGAGGTGGTGGCGCACGTCGAGACCGTCGGGGTGACCGCCGCCGGCCTGGCGGCCGCGCTCGTCGAGGCCGCCGGTCACCGGTTCGACCTGGCCGCCGAGCCACCCGTGCGGGCGTGGCTGTTCACCGTCGACGAGCACTCCTCGGTACTGCTGATCCTGATGCACCACATCGCGGGTGACGGCTGGTCCATGGCGCCCCTGACCCGCGACCTGCACACGGCCTACGCCGCCCGCGCCCACGGGCAACCGCCGGCCTGGACACCGCTGCCCGTGCAGTACGCCGACTACACGATGTGGCAGCACGAACTGCTGGGCGCCGAGGGTGATCCCGACAGCGTCTACACGCAGCAGGTGAGCTACTGGCAGGACGCGCTCCGGGGCCTACCGGAACAGCTCGTGCTGCCGGCCGACCGACCGCGGCCACCGGTCGCCGCGTACCACGGTGACGTGGTCGCCTTCACGCTCGACGCCGACCTGCACGCCGCGCTCGCCGCCACCGCCCGTGGTCACGGCGCCACCATGTTCATGGCGCTGCTGGCGGGACTGGCCGGGCTGCTGTCGCGGCTGGGCGGAGGCTGCGACGTGCCCATCGGCACCCCGGTGGCCGGCCGGCTGGACGAGGCGCTTGACGAACTGGTCGGGTTCTTCGTCAACACTCTGGTCCTGCGCATGGACACCAGCAGTGATCCGACCTTCGCCGACCTCCTCACGCGAGCCCGGTCGACCGCGCTGGCCGCGTACAGCCATCAGGACGTGCCGTTCGAGCATCTCGTCGAGGTGCTCAACCCGACCCGGTCCCTGGCCCACCAGCCGTTGTTCCAGGTCATGTTCGCCCTGCAGAACGCACCGGGCGGGCAGTTCAGGTCGGCTGACCTCGCGGCCGGCGCGCACGGGCCCCGCGTCGGCGCCTCCCGGTTCGACCTGTTCGTCAACGTCGCGGAGGAACGCGACGAGACCGGCGCGCCGGCCGGCATCTCGGGCATGGTGGAGTTCAACACGGACCTGTTCGACCGGGCCACCGTCGAGGCCCTCGCCGACCGCTACCGCCGCCTCCTCGCCGCCGCCGTCGCCGACCCCGGCATCCGGCTGGGCGCGATAGATCTGCTGACGCCCGCCGAACACGCCACGGTGCCCGACCCGGACGTCGCTCGAACCGTCGAGGTGGACGACGTGCTCACGGCGCGGGCGCGGGCGCTGGCCGCCGCACTGGGGATCGGCCCCGATGCCCGCGTCGCGCACGAGGCGACCGCCGGGCCCGCCGTGGCGCGAGCGCTGGCGCTCCTGGCCGCCGAAACCGGTGCGTCGCTGCTACCCGTGCCGACCGACTCGGCCGATCTCGACGGCTGGCTGCACACCGGACGCGTCAGTCACCTCATCACCACCCCGACCCGCCTCAGCGACCTCGACCCGGACGCGGCGCCCGCCGGCCTCAACGGCATCGCCGTCACCGGGGAGAACTGCCCTCCCGCGATGGTGACGGACTGGGCCGTCGGCCGGCGGTTCGTCAACGTGTACGGCACCGCCACGCACCCCTGGCTCACGATCAGCGACCCGCTCGAACCCGCCGCGGGCACCGCCGCGATCGATCCGCTGCCGATCGGGCGACCCGCTGCCGGTGAACGCCTCCACCTGCTCGACGCCTGGCGGCGGCCCGTGCCGCCGGGCGTCGCCGGCGACATCCACGTGCACGACGGCACCGGCCTGGCCGCGACCGGTGACCGTGGCCGGTTGCGCCCGGACGGGCAGCTCGACCTCTACGGCCCGACCGAACAGGTCGACGGCCTCGAACCGGGTCTGCTCCCCTGCCGTGTCGAGGCGGCCGTCGCGGACTACCCGGCGGTCCGGCGCGGCGTCGTCGTCCGCTCCGGCGAGGAGACGCCGCCGCGGTTCGTCGCCTACGTCGCCGGGCACGCCGGACATCACGTCGACGCCGCCGCACTACGGCGGCACGTGCCCGCCCATCTGCTGCCGTCGGCCACCGTCGTACTCGACGATCTCCCGCGGACGCCGTACGGGACGGTGGATCGGGCCGCTCTTCCGGCCCCCGCCGCCACCCCGTCACGCACCACCCGCGCGCCCGGCACGCCGCAGGAGGAGATCCTGTGCGACCTGTTCGCCGAGGTCCTGGGCCACCCCACCGTCGGCGCGGAGGAGAACTTCTTCACCCTGGGTGGGCACTCGTTGCTGGCCACCCGGTTGGCCGCGCGCATCCGGGCCGTGCTCGGCGTCGAGATACCGGTGGGACAGATCTTCGTGGCCCCGACCGCGGCCATGCTCGCCGAGCACCTCACCGACGCGGTCGCCACCACCCGGCCCGCGGTCCGGCCGATGCCCCGCCCCGCCGTCGTGCCGCTGTCGTACGCGCAGCGGCGGCTGTGGTTCGTGGAACGTCTCGGCGTGGCCGACGCCGCCTACAACGTGCCCATCGGGCTGCGGCTGCGCGGCGAACTCGACGTGCCGGCGCTACGGGCCGCGCTGACCGACGTGGTCGGCCGGCACGAGTCGCTGCGCACCACCTTCCCGGAGACCGCCGGCCACCCGGTGCAGCAGGTCCAGCCGGTCGACGGCCTCGCCGTGCCGATGACCGTGACACCCGCCGACGAGGCCGGCCTGGCGGAGGCGCTGGCCGTGGCCGCTGCCTACCGCTTCGACCTGGCCGCTGAGCTGCCGGTACGGGCGTGGCTGTTCACCGTCGACGCCCGGACTTCGGTCCTGCTGGTGCTGATACACCACATCGCGGGCGACGGCTGGTCCATGGCGCCGCTGACCCGCGACCTGCTCACCGCCTACACCGCCCGCAGCGACGGGCGGCCACCGGCCTGGTCGCCACTGCCGGTCCAGTACATCGACTACACGCTGTGGCAGCAGGAACTGCTCGGGGCCGAGGACGACCCCCACAGCCTCTACGCGGACCAGGTGGCCTTCTGGCGGGAAACCCTGCGTGGCCTGCCTGAACAACTCGTGCTGCCGGCCGACCGGGCACGGCCACCGGTCGCCTCCTATCGCGGTGGGGTCGTCACCTTCACCTTCGACGCCGACCTGCACGGCGCGCTCGTGGCCACCGCCCGCAGCGTCGACGCCACGACGTTCATGGTGCTGCTGGCCAGCCTTGCCGGGCTGCTCTCCCGGCTGGGCGCCGGTGACGACATCCCCATCGGCACACCGGTCGCCGGGCGCCTCGACGAAGCCCTCGACGACCTGGTGGGGTTCTTCGTCAACACACTCGTCCTGCGCGTGGACACCAGCGACGATCCGAGCTTCGCCGGCCTCGTCGAGCGGGCCCGGTCGACGGCGCTCGCCGCGTACGGTCACCAGGACGTGCCGTTCGAACACCTGGTGGAGGCCCTCAACCCGACCCGGTCCCTGGCCCACCAGCCGCTGTTCCAGGTTCTGCTCGCGTTGCAGAACGTGCCGTTCACCGGCTTCGGTCTGCCCGGTGTCACGGTGGGCGCGGAGCCGGTCCCGACGGCCAGCGCCAAGTTCGACCTGTCCTTCCAGCTCATCGAGCGCAAGGCGGCCGACGGCGCGCTGCTCGGGTTGGACGGCATCGCCGAGTTCCGGACCGACATGTTCGACCGCGCCACCGTCGAGGCCCTGGTCGGCCGCTGGCGCCAACTGCTCACCGCCGCCTTGGCGGATCCGGAGCGGTCCCTGTCGCGGTGCGACGGGGCCCGTGTGGTGGCGGCCGGGGCCGTCACACCGCTGGATCTCGGTCAGGTGCGCGCCGCGTTGCGCGGCGAGGCCGGTGTCCGCGACGTGGATCTCGCCCTGCACGGCGACGGCAGAGCCACGCAGGGGCTGTCGGCCTATCTGGTGGCCGATCCGGGCGCGACGCTGGACGTGGCGGCGCTGGGCGATCGACTGCGGACCCGGCTGCCCGCCCACCTGGTGCCCGCCGACATCACTGTCGTCCCCGCCGACGAGCCCGCGCCGGCGCCCGTGACCGGGGTCGGGGGTACCGCCGGCACTCCCCGCGAGGAGCTGCTGTGCGCGCTGTTCGCCGAGGTGCTCGACCGGCCGCACATCGGCCCGAACGACGACTTCTTCGCCGCGGGCGGGCACTCGCTGCTGGCCCCGACGTTGCTGCGGCGGATCGAGGAGACGCTCGGCACGCGGCTCAGCCTGCTGCACCTGTTCGAGACGCCGACCGTGGCCGACCTGGCCCGGCGGCTCGACGACGGCGACGGTCACCTCGACTCGTTCGCGACACTGCTGCCGCTGCGGCCCAGCGGCACGCTCCCACCGCTGTACTGCCTGCCGCCGGGCGCCGGTGTCGGCTGGTCGTACGCCAGACTCGCCCGGTTCCTCGAACCGGACCGGCCGCTGTACGCGTTGCAGTCACCCGGTCTGCACGGCGACCCGGCTCCGGCCGACATGCCGGCGCTTGTCGACAGGTGGCTGGCCGAGATCCGCGCGGTGCAGCCCGACGGCCCCTACCACCTGCTCGGCTGGTCGTTCGGTGGCATCGCCGCGCACGCGCTCGCGACCACCCTGCAGGCGGCCGGCGACACCGTCGAGCTGCTGGCGATCCTCGACACCTACCCGCAGAGCGCGTTCTCGACGCCACCGGCCATACCCTCCCGCGAGGAGATCCTGGCCGGCTTCCTCATGTTCGTCGGCGCCGATCCCGGTGACCTCGAGGAGATCACGGTGGCCGCCACGGTACGCCGGCTCCATGCCTCCGGTGGCGCGTTGTCCGGGGTGGACGAGGCCGGTATCGAGGCGGTGCTCGGCACGTTCGAGAACAACATCCGCCTCCAGTTCGGCTACCGACCGCAACGCTTCGACGGCGACGTGTTGCTGGTCGTCACGACCGCCAACCCGGTGGACGACTGGCCCGACCCGGCAAGCTGGCAGCCCTACGTCAACGGGGCGGTCCGCACGGTCGAGGTCGCCTCCACCCATCCACGGCTGCTCGAACCGGACGCGGTCGCCGCATTCGGGCCGGCGCTGGCCCGGGCGCTCAGCGCCGATCCGCACACCACGTCAAGGAGCCGAGAATGACCAACCCCTTCGAAGATCCCGACGGCCGCTTCGTCGTGCTCGTCAACGACGAGGACCAGCACTCACTGTGGCCGACGTTCGCCGACGTGCCCGCCGGATGGCGGGTGGTGCACGGTGAGGACACCCGCGAGGGCTGCCTGACCTACGTCGAGGAGCACTGGACCGACATGCGGCCACGCAGCCTGGTCGAGGCGATGGCCGAAACCGACACCTGACCGGAGCCGCCCGCATGGACGTCACGGCCACCCGCCGACCATGGCTGCTGCGCAAGCCCACGGACGACAGCACGTACCGCCTGTTCCTGCTGCCGTACTCCGGAGTCGGCGCGTCCATGTACGCGCGCTGGCCGGCCCGGCTCGGCCCGGCCGAGGTGTGCCTGGTGCAGCCGCCGGGGCGCGAGAACCGGTTCCGCGAGCCGCACTACGGCCGGTACGAGGACTACGCCGCCGCCCTGGTGGACGACATCCGGCCGCTGCTGGACCGGCCGTTCGCGTTCTTCGGGCACTGCAGTTCGGCTCTGGCGGGGTTCGCCACCGCGCTGCATCTGCAGCGGCTCGGCCTTCCGGTACCGGACCGGCTTTTCGTGTCGTCGGAGGTGGCGCCCCACGACGGCCCGTACGGTCGGTTCCTCGACATGGACGACGAAGCCCTGGGCGTCGAACTGGCCGGGTTGATCCGGGCGATGGGCGGCCGGCCGCAGCCCGACGCCATCGAGGTCGGGCTGGGCGTGCTGCGAGCCGACCTGGCGGCCAACCGCCGGTACGTCTTCCCGGAACCGGTCCGGCTGGCGACGGCCATCACCGTGATCGGCTGGACCGACGACCGGGAGATCCGGCCCGAGCAGATGGTCGGCTGGCGCGCCTACTCCGGGGACGTGCGTTTCGTGACGCTGCGAGGCGACCATCACGCGTTCCTGGCCGCACCGCCGGCACTGCGCGGCGAGATCATGCGCGACCTCGAAAGGACGGCCAGCGATGCCGACACCTGAGTCCGCCGGCACCGTCCTCGACATGATCGCCGAGCAGGTCGCCACCCGCCCGGACGCGGTCGCGGTGAGCTGGCGCGACGAGCGGCTGACCTATCGGGACCTCGACGCCGCCGCGAACCGCCTCGGCCATCGCCTGATCGCGGCGGGCGTCCGGCCGGACACCCCGGTGGGGGTCGACGTGCCGGCGTCGGTGCGGCTTCCGGTCGCGCTGCTCGGCGTCCTCAAGGCCGGCGCCGCCTACCTCGGCGTCAACCCGTCGCAGCCACCGGACTACCGGCGTGCGCTGCTCGACGACGCCGGCGTGCGGATCGTGGTGACCGCCGAGGACGACAGCGCGGTGGACGGCCGTACCGCCCTCTCCGTCGACGGCGACGGCCCCGATGCCCCCACGCCCCGACGGCCGCATCCGGACAGCACCGCCTACGTCGCGTACACCTCCGGTTCGACCGGCCGTCCCAAGGGCGTCCGGATACCCCACCGCGCCGTCACCAGGCTCGTCGCCGCACCGGACTACGTCGAGGTGACCCCGGCGGACACGGTGCTGCACGCGGCGCCCGTCGCGTTCGACGCGTCCACGTTCGAGCTGTGGACGCCGCTGTGCCACGGCGCGCGGGTGGCCGTGCGGCCACATGACGCCGTCGAGCCGCGCGACCTGCTCGACGTCATCGCCCACGAGCGGGTCACCGTGCTGTGGCTGACCGCGGGTCTGTTCCACCACATGGCCGCCGGGCCGCTCGACGCGTTCGGCGGGGTTCGCACGCTCCTCGTCGGCGGTGACGTGATCGACCCGGCGGCGGTCAACCGCGTGCTGGCGGCCGTGCCGGGGTTGCGCGTGGTGAACGGTTACGGGCCGACGGAGAACACCACGTTCAGCCTGTGTCACCCGGTACGCACGCCGGTCGACGGACCGGCGGTTCCCATCGGCCGGCCGGTGCCGGGCAGCGGCGGGCACATCCTCGACGCCAGGCTGCGCCCGGTGCCCGACGGCGAGACCGGTGAGCTGTACGTCGACGGAAGCGGGCTGGCGCGTGGCTACCACGCGCAGCCGGCCCGCACCGCGGAGCGTTTCGTGGCCAACCCGTTCGTGGCCGGCGCCCGCATGTACCGCACCGGCGACCTGGTGCGCCGCCGCCCGGACGGAGCGGTGGACTTCCTCGGCCGCGTGGACGACCAGGTGAAGATCAGCGGCTACCGCGTCGAACCGGGCGAGGTGGAGGCGGCGCTGCGCCGCTGTCCGCCGGTGCGGTCCGCGGCCGTGGTGGCACAGGGCGCCCCGGACGGCAGCCAGCGCCTGGTCGCCTTCGTGGCAGGTGATCCCGCGGAACCTCCGCTGTCGACGCTGTCGATCCGCCGCCACCTGGCCGCGTCGCTGCCCCGATACGCGGTGCCGGCCGCGATCACCGTCGTGGAGGACCTGCCGCTGACGCCCCAGAGCAAGGTGGACCGAGCGGCCCTGGCCGCCTGGGCCGGCCGGGACCGGCCCGAGGTCAACGCCGAGTTCCAGCCGCCGGGCACCCCGACGGAGCAGGCCGTCGCCACGGTCTGGGCCGATGTGCTGGGCCTGCTCACCGTCGGCGTGCACGACGACTTCTTCGAGCTCGGCGGCTACTCACTGGCGGGCATGCGGATCACCGGCGAACTTGAGGCGAACTTCGGCCTCTCCCTGCCGGCCAGGACGTTCTACGAGAACTCGACGGTGGCGGAGCTGGCCCGGATCGTCGACGCGCATCTGGGCACCGGGAGCTGAGGAACTGGCATGCGGATAACCGTGCCCACCGCGGACGCCGAGGTCGACCTGAGCCGGGTCGACCTGTTCGACCCCGAGCTGTACGCCACGGGTGACCCGCACCCGATCTGGCACGCGCTGCGCCGGCATGCGCCCGCGCACCACCAGCGGCTGGCGGACGGCCGCGAGTTCTGGTCGGTGACGCGGCACGCCGACGCCTGTCGGGTGCTGGCCGACCACACCGAGTTCACGTCGCAACGCGGCACGTTGCTCAACGCGCTGAGCCGCGGTGACCCGGCCGGTGGCCAGATGATGGCCGCGACCGATCCGCCGCGGCACACGTCGATGCGCGAGCCGCTGGCCCGGGAGCTGTCCCCGCACCGGCTGAACCAGCGCCGGCACCTGCTGACGCGCGCGGTGCGCCAAGCTCTGGAACCCGCCCGCGACGGGGACGTGTGGGACCTGGCGGTCGCGGCGGCTGGTTTCCCGATGTCGTTCACCGGCGCGTTGATGGGCATCCCGGAGGCCGACTGGCCCCGGTTGACGCGCGCGACGACGATGGCGATCGCGCCCGACGACACCGAGTTCCAGGAGGGGGACAGCCACATCACGCTCGTCGGCGTCCACCACGAGCTCTTCGACTATTTCTCCAGCGAGGTCACCCGTCGCCTCGCCGAGCCGTCCGACGACCTGATCGGCTTCCTGACGCAGATGCGGCCGGACGGCGGGCCGCTGCGGCACGACGCGATCGTCTACAACTGCTACAGCCTGCTGCTCGGCGCCAATGTCACGACGCCGCACGTGCTCACGGCACTGGTCTGCGCGTTCCTCGAGCACCCCGACGAGTTCCGGCGTCTCAAGGCCGACCCCGGTCTGATCGCGCCCGCGGTCGAGGAGGGCCTACGGTGGTCGTCGCCGGCCAACCACTTCATGCGGTACGCCCGCACGGATGTGACGATCGCGGATCAGCGGATCCGGCGTGGCACCGCGGTCGCGGTGTGGCTCGGCTCGGCCAACCGCGACGAGGCGGTCTTCGCCAACCCGTACCGCTTCGACATCGGCCGCCGGACCGAGCGTCATCTCGCCTTCGGGTACGGCCCGCACTTCTGCGTCGGCGCCTCGCTGGCCCGCATCGCACTGCGGATGCTGCTCACCGAGTTCGTGGCGCTGGTCGACGACATCGAGCCGGCCGGGCCGGTGCGCCACCTGAAGTCCAACTTCGTGGCGGGCATCAGCCACCTCCCGATCCGGACCCGCCGCGCCGGGCGACCGGCGGCGAGCTGACTCAGCGGGTCGCGGCGCCCCAGCGCGGCAGGCCGGTGAACTCGTCCTCGCGGAACTCGACGCGCTCGCCGCCCTGCCGCTGCCACGCCTGCACCTCACCGCGCTGCACCTTGCCCGTGCTGGTGCGCGGAAGCTGCACGAACTCCAGCCGCCGCACCCGCTGGTACGGCGAGAGCCGGGTCGCGATGAACCGGAACAGCTCGCCGGCGGCGTCGGTGTCCTGCGGGATACCGGGTGCCAGCTCGACGAACGCCTTCGGGACGGTGAACCGGACCGGGTCGGCCGCCGGCACCACGACGACGTCGGTCACGGTGTCGTGCTCGCGCAGCGCCCGCTCCAGTTCGAAGGGTGAGATGCGGTAACCGGACGACTTGAACAGGTCGTCCGCCCGGCCGACGTAGCCGAAGTGCCCGTCGCCGTCGAGGCGCGCGATGTCGCCGGTGTGGTAGAAGCCGTCCCGAATGACCCGGGCGGTAGCGGCCGGGTCGCCGAGGTATCCCGCCATCAGGCCGATCGGGTCCGACGCGAGATCCAGGCAGATCTCGCCCTCCTCGGCGAGCGCGCCGCGGCTGTCCCGCAACACCAGCGGCAACCCCGGTAGCGGCCGGCCCATCGACCCGGGCCGTACGGCGACGCCGGGCGAGTTCGCGATCAGGCCCGGAATCTCGGTCTGGCCGTAGCCGTCGCGGACAGTGACGCCGAACTCGGCACGCACGCCGTCGAGCAGCGCCGCGTCGAGGGGTTCACCGGCCGACGTCGCGGCGTCCAGCCGCAGCCGGGTGCGGGTGGTCGTGCGCGGCAGGAGCTGCCGCCACACCGTCGGCGGCGCGCAGAACGTGGTGACCTCGCCCCGGCGTAGCGTCTCGAGGGTCACGTCCGGGTCGAACCTGCCGGCGCGCAGCGCCACCACGCACGCCTCGGCCGACCACGGCGCGAACAGGTTGCTGCACACGTGCTTGGCCCAGCCCGGTGACGCCACCGCCAGGTGCCGGTCGTCGCGCCGCAGCCCGATCCAGTACATCGTCGACAGTTGTCCGACCGGCAGTGACGAGTGGGTGTGACTGACCAGCTTGGCGTGCGAGGTGGTGCCGGAGGTGAAGTACAGCATGAGCGGGTCCTGGGCACGGGTCGGACCGGACGGGGTGAACGTCGTGGCCGCCGTGGCGGCGTCCTCGAGGTCGAGCCACCCGGGGGGCACCGGCTGACCGGGCTCGTCCCTGCTGGCGATGAACGTGACGTCGCCGCGCCCGGCCGCGTCGAACACCGGCGCGCTCGCCACCGTCGCGATCACATGCCTGACACCGCCGCGGAGCATCCGGTCGGCGATCCCGTCGACGCCGGTCATCGGGCTGGCCGGCACGATCACGGCGCCGAGCTTCATCACGGCCAGGATGGTCTCCCACAGCGCCACCCGGTTGTCGAGCATCACCAGCACGGCATCACCACGGGCCACCCCGTGCCCGAGGAGCCAGTTGGCCAGCTGACTGGAGCGGGCGGAGAGCTGCGCGTACGTCAGCGTGGTCTCGCACCGCGGGCTGCCGGTGCTGGTCTCCCACAGCTGCAACGCCGGTCGGTCGCGGCGATCCGGTCGCTCCGCCAGGTGGTCGAACCAGTCGAGCGCCCAGTTGAACGACGGCAGCCTCGGCCAACTGAAGGCGGCGGTGGCGGCGGCGTAGTCGTCGCGGTGTCTCTGCAACAGGTCGCGCGCGGCCCGGAAGAGATCGCTGGCGGGAGCCGACGAGGATGCGGACACGGTAAACCTCCGGACACGGTGCACGGCCACGCGACAATCGGTCAGCTGATCGATCGTTATCGTTTCACGCGGACGACCGCAGCGGCAAACCCCGGACGATCACATCAGGCGACCGCAGTCGCGGACCACAAGCATGCAAACCCTTTTCGTGGACCCCGGTCGATGCAATAGTGGTAGCGACGGGTGTCGATCTATGTGGGGAGTGGACATCGTGTCCGAGACAATCCGGGAAGAAGTCGACGCCATCGTGATCGGAGGCGGCCCGGCCGGCTCCTCGGCCGCGCAGCTCGTCGCGGCGAGCGGGCACTCGACAGTTCTGCTGGAGCGCGCGCAGTTCCCCCGTTTTCACATCGGAGAGTCGATGCTGACCTACACCGCCGCGCTGCTGGACCGCCTGGGCGTGCGTGAGGAGGTCGACGCGACCGACTTTCCGGTGAAGACGGGGGCCGAGTTCTGCGACGTCGACGGCGGCTACACCCGGGTGGATTTCACCGACCAGGGCGCGGGGCGCGAGCTGACCACCTACCAGGTCGAGCGGTCCGCCTTCGACGACATGCTGTTGCGGCACGCCGCCAAGGCCGGCGCCGACGTGCGTCTCGGCGCGCGGGTCACCAGGTTCGAGCGCGCGGGCGAGCGCCTCACCGGCGTGACCTACACCCAGGACGGCGTGACGCGTCACCTGTCCGCGCGCCGCATCATCGATGCCAGCGGCCGGGCCGGCGTGATCAGCACCGGCGTGCTGCGCAGCCGTCGCACCCCGGACCGGCTGCGCATGGTCGCCGCGTTCCGCCACTACGACGGGGTGCGGGAGGCCACCAATCCCGGCGTGGCGGGCGACATCCAGATCGGCAGCCACGCCGACGGCTGGGTGTGGGCGATCCCGATCCGGCCCGAGCGGATCAGCGTCGGCGCGGTCACCCGACCCGAGATCCTGCAACGGATGGGCGCCGATCGGGTGTTCGACGAGTTCACCCGGCGGATACCGCGGGTGCACCAGCGGATCGCGGATCTCACCGAGCACAGCGAGACGCGGGTGGAGAGCGACTTCACCTACTTCTCCGACCAGGTCGCCGGTCCGGGTTACCTGATGGCCGGCGACGCGGGCTGTTTCGTTGATCCGATCTTCTCCGCCGGGGTCTACCTGGCGCTCACCTCGGGCATCCGGGCCGGTGAGACGACGGTGGCGATCCTCGACGGCGCGCAGGACGAGACGGCGGCGACCGAGCTCTACTCGCGGTTCTACAAGACCGGTTACGACACGTACTTCCGGCTGATCTACGCGTTCTACGAGCACGACTTCCGGCTCGGCCGGTTTCTCAAGAGCACCGGCGCGCGGGTGGCGCCGATCTGGATCGCGCGGCTGCTCGGCGGTGACTTCTGGAGCCAGAAGAACCCGCTGGCCCGACACCTGCGGACGATCGAGGAGTACCGGAGCTTCGCGCCGTACGAGCCGCTCTACGGCTGCCCGGTCTATCCGGAACTCGAAGCCGCCGAACGCGACCACGTCGCTCTCGGCGAGCCTGCCAACGCGTAGCCTCGCGCGAGGTTCACAGGGTGCCGGCGATGAGTTCCTTCATCACCTCGTTGGCTCCGCCGTAGATGCGCTGCGCGCGGGCGTCGACGTAGAGCTGGCCGATCGGGTAGTCGCGGGTGTAGCCGTTGGCGCCGTGCAGTTGCAGGCACCGGTCGAGCACCTGGCACTGCACGTCGGAGAGCCAGAACTTCGCCATCGACGCGGTGCGCGCGTCGAGCGTGCCGTCCAGGTGCCGGGTGACGCAGTGATCGACGAAGACCCGGCCGACCTGCGCCAACGTCGCGCACTCGGCCAGTTCCATGCGCACGTGCTGCAGGGCGAACAGCTCGTCGTCGTACACCATGCGCTGGTGGGCGTAGGCCACCGTCAGCTCGACCGCGCGCTCGGTCACGGCGGCGGCCATCACACCGACCAGCAGGCGCTCCCACGACAACTGGTCGAGCAGCATCGCGTAGCCGGCGTTCTCCCGGCCCAGCAACGCCTCCGCGGGCAGCCGGACGTCGTCGAGGGTGATGTCCGACGTGTCGGCCGACTCCTGGCCGATCTTGTCGAGCACCCGGCCACGTACCACCCCGGGCTGATCTCCCACCGGAACCAGGAACAGCGATATGCCCCGCGCCCCGGCGGACGCGTTCGTCTTCGCCGCCACCACGAGCAGGTCGGCCGAGCCGCCGTTGGTGACGAACGTCTTGGCGCCGCTCACCCGCCAGCCGTCGCCGTCGCGCTCGGCGCGCGTGCGGATCGCCTTCAGATCCGATCCCGCCTCCGGCTCGGTCAGCGCGATCCCGGCGATCACGTCACCGCTCGCCATCGGCGGCAACCATCGGCGCTTCTGCCCGTCGGTGCCGTAGGTGACCAGATACCGGGCCACGACACCGCTGTGCACCGCGTTCCCGAAGCCGAACTCCCCCGCGCGCGCCTGCTCGGCGATGACGACGAGATCGTGGCGGGCGTCGCCGCCACCGCCGCCGTACTCGGCCGGCACGCCGGCGCACAGCAGGCCGAGTTTTGCCGCCTGGCGCCAGAAGACCCGGTCGACGTGCCGCTGCGCCGCCCACTCGGCGCGCCGCGGCGCGGCCTCGGTGGTGAAGAAGCGGCGGCTCAGGCTGGCCAGCTCGGCGACGTCGTCGACCTGCCACGGCGATCGGTAGGTGTCGTCCACCACCTCACCTTAACCACTGCCGACAGCCACTCGCATCGACTCACATCGTTCACCTTCCGCACCGGCGGCCACCCCGCTCCGCACGGATAAAAACGATCACTAAGACCCTTACATCGAAGCGAACCGAAGTGTTGACAGCGTTCCGGGCATCATGAAAGCCTGACCAAACATTTATGCACTTCGAATTAAGTGCACCGCGGGGCAAGGGACCTGCGTCTGTTTTGTGCGGCAACCACAGCAACGCCGATCGCGCCGCCGATCGGTGTGCGGGTAAGACTCGACGAGGGGAGTGCCGTGTCCGCAGCGTCACCCACGCGGTACCCGTTGCTGGCGGCCCAGACCGGCGTCTGGCTCGGGCAGGAGATGGACCCGGACGCGTCGCTCTATCTCTGGGGCAACTACCTCGAGATCCACGGGGCGGTCGACGTGGGGGCGCTGGTACGGGCCATCACCCTGGCGGTGGCCGAGGCAGAGGCGCTGCACGTGCGATTCGCCCGCTCGGCCGACGGGCCGGTGCAGGTGCTGCACCCACCGGCGCCCGTCGCGCCCCGCGTCATCGATCTCGACACCGGTCAGGACGCGATCGTGGCCGTCGACGCGTACGCCCGCGCCGACCTCGCCCGGCCGGTCGATCTCACCACGGACGCGCCATTCGCCCACGTCGTGTTCACCGCTGGGCCGAATCGGGTCTTCTGGTACCAGCGCTACCACCACATCGCGGTCGACGCCTACGGCGCGAGCCTGATCACCCGCCGCGTCGCGGCCCTCTACACGGCACTCGTCTCGGGCCGGACCCCACCGCCGACCCCGTTCGGCTCGCTGGCGGCGCTCGTCGACGAAGAAGCCGCCTACCACAGCTCGGGAACCCGCGCCGCCGACCGTGCCTTCTGGCACGAGCGGTTCGCCGACCGGCCCGAACGCATCAGCCTCAACCCGGTGGACACGTCGATCAGCTCCACCTTCGTCCGCAGTCGTCACGAACTGCCCGCCGACACCGTCGACGAACTGCTGGCGGCCGAACGGCGTACCGGCGTGCGCTGGTCCCGGCTGCTCATCGCCACCACAGCCGTGTACCTGCACCGCATGGCCGGCGCCGACGACATCGTGCTGGGTCTGCCCGTCGCGGGCCGGAGCGCACCCCACGCCGGCCGCACCCCGGCGATGACGACGAACGTCGTGCCGCTACGCCTGACCGTGCGCCCCACGACCACCGTGGCCGACCTCGTCGGGCAGGTCGACGGCGAGCTGCGCGCCGCGCTCGCGCACCAGCGTTACCGCGGCGAGGACCTGCACCGCGAACTGCGACTGGGCGGGCCCGAGCGGCGCTTCTTCGGCCCGATGGTCAACGTCATGCGGTTCGAGGAGCTCCGGTTCGGCGAGCACCGCACGATCATGCACAACCCGGCCGCGCCGCTGCTGGAAGACCTCTCCGTGGTCGCCTACGACCGCGCCGGCGCCGGACCCCGCGTCGACCTGAACGGGCATCCCGCGCTCTACACCCCGTCCGACCTCGATGGCCACGCCACCCGCCTGCTCGCGTTGCTGGCCGCCGCCGCCCGCCGGATCGACCGGCCGGTCGGCGGCTTGAGCATGGGCGTGGGCGCCGGAGCCGGCGTCGCAGCCGCATCCGCAGCCGCATCCGCCACCGCCGACACCACCCTCGTCGACCTGGTTCGCCGGCGGGTCGTCGCCACGCCCGGCGCTCCGGCGGTCATCGACGGGTCCCGCACCCTGAGCTACGGCGACCTCGAATCGGACTCGACACGCCTGGCCACGCTGCTGCACCGGCACGGCGTCCGGCCCGAGCAGCGCGTGGCGCTGGTGTTGCCCCGCTCCGCGGAACTGGTCACCGCGATGCTGGCCGTGACCCGGCTGGGGGCCGCCTACGCGCCGATCGATCCGGACCACCCCGCCGACCGCGTCGCCTACCTGCTGGCCGACACCACACCCGCCGCCGTGGTGACCACGAGCGCGCTACGGCACCTGCTGCCGCCACTCGACATCGCGGTGCTGAACGTCGACGGGGGCGACGACACCGGCGCGACCGAGACCGCCGAGCCAATGGCCGGCCCCACCCCGGACAGCGCGGCGTACGTCATCCACACCTCCGGCTCCACCGGCGCGCCGAAAGGTGTCGTCGTCACCCACCGCAACGTCGAACGGCTGCTCGCGAACACGCTCGTCGACTTGGACGTGGGTCCGGCCGACGTCTGGACCATGTTCCACTCCCACGCGTTCGACTTCTCCGTCTGGGAGATCTGGGGCGCGCTCACCACCGGCGGCAGCGTCGTCATCGTGCCCCGCGACGTCGCTCGCGCGCCCGACGCCTTCCGGCGGCTGCTCGCCCGCGAACGCGTCACCGTCCTGAGTCAGACACCCTCCGCGTTCGCCGCGCTCGACCGCGCCGACGTCACGGCGCCTGACGACCTCAGCCTGCGCTACATCGTCTTCGGCGGCGAACGCCTCGCCCCGGACCGCCTCGGCGGCTGGTTCGACCGGCACGGCGCCGACCGCCCGCGGCTGGTCAACATGTACGGCATCACCGAGACGACGGTCCACGTGACCCGCTACGACGTCACCGCCGACGATGTCGGTCGCCCGGTCAGCCCGATCGGCACGCCGCTGCCACATCTCGCCGCCTACATACTCGACGGCAGCATGCACCCGGTACCGGCCGGCGCCGCCGGGGAACTCTACGTCGCCGGCGACGGTGTCGCCCGCGGCTACCTCGGCCGACTCGACCTCACGGCCACCCGGTTCGTCGCCGATCCGTTCGGGCCGCCCGGCGCGCGCATGTACCGCACCGGTGACCGGGTCCGGTGGACGGGGCAGGCCCTGGAGTTCCTCGGCCGCACCGACGACCAGGTCAAGGTCCGCGGCTTCCGGGTCGAGCCGGGCGAGATCGCCGCCGTGCTGGCCCGGGGCGCCCACGTCGCCGAGGCCGTGGTGGTGCCTCGGGAGAACGATGGCGGCGAGATCAGTCTCGTCGCCTACGTGGTCCCCGCCCCGGACACCACACTCGACCCGGCCGCCCTGCGCCACGACCTGGCCCGGACGCTGCCTGATCACCTGGTGCCGGCGGCGCTGGTGATCGTGGACGCGTTGCCGCTGACCGCCAACGGCAAGCTGGACCGCGCCGCGCTGCCGTCACCGGCATCGCCCGGCGTCAGCGCGGGCGTGCACCACGAACCGTACGCCCAGATTTTGGCGGAGCTGTTCGCCGACGCGCTCGGCGTTCGCACGGTCGGCGCCGAGGACAACTTCTTCGACCTCGGCGGCCATTCGCTGCTCGCGACCCGGCTGATCGGCCGCATCCGGTCCACGCTGGCCACCGATCTGGAGATGGCCGACTTCTTCGCCCGGCCCACCGTCACCGGCGTGCTCGCCCACGTGGCACCCGGTCGCGCCGCCCGCCCGGCGTTGCGCCCCGCTGGTCGACCGGATCTCGTCCCGCTCTCCCCCGCCCAGCGACGGCTGTGGTTCCTCGACCGGCTCGGCAGCCGGGACACCTACCACGTCCCGCTGGCCGTGCGGCTGCGCGGACCGCTCGACCGGGACGCGTTGCGCGCCGCCCTCAACGACCTCGCCACGCGCCACGAGTCGCTGCGTACCGTGTATCCGGAGGTCGACGGCGACCCGCACCAGGCCGTCCTCGACGCCGGCGGCCTCGACATCGCGCTGGACGAACGTCCGGTACCCGCCGACGAGCTCGGGCCCGCACTGCGACGCGCCGTGGCAGCGCCGTTCGACCTCACCCGCGACCTGCCCGTGCGGTGTCACCTGTACGCCGTGGACGACTCGACGACGGTACTGCTGATCGTTCTGCACCACATCGCCGCCGACGGGGCCTCCATGGGCCCGCTCGTGCGTGACCTGGGCACCGCCTACCGGGCCCGGCTCGCCGGCACGACACCGGCGTGGCCACCGCTGCCCGTGCAGTACGCCGACTACACGCTCTGGCAGGAGGAGTACCTCGGCCCGCCGGACGAGCCCGACAGCCGCCTCGCCCGCCAGACCGGCTACTGGCGGTCGGTGCTCGCGGGGCTGCCCGAGATCGTCTCGGTGCCACTGGCCCGGCCACGGCCGGCGGCTGCCTCCTTCCGGGGTGACACCTACCGGTTCACGTTCGACGCCGACCTGCATGCGGGCATCGTCCGGCTGGCCCGGGAGACCGGTACGACGGTGTACATGGTGTTGCTGGCTGGTCTGGGTGGGTTGTTGAGCCGGCTGGGTGCGGGGGTGGACATTCCGATCGGTTCTCCGGTGGCGGGTCGGTTGGACGAGCGGCTGGACGATCTGGTCGGTTTCTTCGTCAACACGCTGGTGATGCGGGTGGACACTTCGGGCGATCCGACGTTCGCCGAGTTGCTGCGCCGGGTGCGGCACACCACCCTCGACGCCTACGCCCATCAGGACGTCCCCTTCGACCACCTGGTCGAGGTGCTCAACCCCACCCGCTCGCTGGCCGCGCACCCGCTGGTCCAGATCCTGCTCGCGATCGAGGACGACATCGTCGAGACCGCCTTCGACCTGCCCGGCCTCGACGCGGATGTCCTGCCGGTCGGCCGCGACAGCGCGCGCCTCGACCTCAGCGTCATCGTCCGCCAGCACCGCGGTCCGGACGGCCGTCCGTCCGGGATGGATGGGGTGGTGGAGTTCTCGTTGGATCTGTTCGACCGGGCGGTCGTGACCGAACTGGTCGATCGGTGGCTGCGGGTCCTGACCGGACTGGCCGCCGGGGGTGTCGAAGCCCGACTCTCGCAGTGGGACGTGGTGTCCGCAGCGGAGCGTGCCGACCTGCTGCGCTGGGGCGACGGCGGCGACAGCCAACCCGTGCTGTCCCTGGCCCAAATGGTCGCCGCACAAGTGACCGCCCAACCGGACGCCCCCGCCGTCACCGCCGGCGACCTGACCCTGTCCTACCACCAACTGTGGCAACGCGCCGGCGCCCTGAGCACCCGACTCACCACCGCCGGCGTCGGCCCCGAAACAGTGGTCGGACTCCTCCTCCCACGCGGCATCGACCTCGTCACCGCGGTGCTGGCAGTCTCCCGAGCCGGCGGCGTGTTCACACCCCTGGACCCGACACTGCCCACCCCACGCCTGCACACCATGATCACCCAGGCCGACGTCCACATCGCCGTCACCGACCACACCACCACCCAACTGGCCACCACCCTCAACCTCACCGCGATACCCGCCGACGACATCCCCACCGAACCGACCGAACCCGTCGACGTCGTCGCCCCCACCACACCACACGCCAGCGCCTACGTGATCTTCACATCCGGATCCACCGGCCAACCCAAAGGCGTACGAGTCCCCCACACCGGACTCACCTCACTGGCCCACACCCTCCACACCCGACTCACCCTCGGACCAGACGCCCGCGTCCTACAACTCTCCACACCCAGCTTCGACGCCTGGGTCATGGAACTCCTCATGTCACTACCCCACGGCGCCACCCTCATCATCGCCCCACCCGGAATCGTCGCCGGACACGACCTCAGCGACCTCCTGCACCACGCCCGAATAACCCACACCCTGATCCCACCCACACTCCTGGCCACCGTCACCCCCACCCCCATACCCCACCTACGATGCCTCCTCGTCGGCGCCGAAGCCTGCCCCGGCGACCTCGTCCACCACTGGTCCCCCAACCGGCTCATGATCAACGCCTAC